>JBEISV010000490.1:0-3583 GCA_040375265.1 Verrucomicrobiales bacterium | reverse complement strand
CGCTGCGCCCCGGAACACCTGGTGATCACGCTGAGCGAGGAAGGCATGCTTTGGTCCGCGCGGGACGGACGCTCCCGACGGTTTCCGACGCTGGCCCGCGAAGTCGCCGACGTTTCCGGGGCCGGGGACACCGTGGTCGCCACCCTGACGGCGGCAATGGCGGCCGGGGTCGCCGCCGAGACGGCGATTCACCTCGCCAACGTCGCCGCCGGCCTGGTCGTGGCCAAACTCGGCACCGCCACCCTCACGCGGGCGGAACTCGCGGCCGCTTTGGCGGAGCAGGGAGCAGGGAGCTAGGAGCAGGGAGCAGGGGGCAAAGAGCAGGGAGCGCCAATTACCGGGCAAACAAGGCGCATCAACATGGGAAATATGCAGCGTTCCGTTTCAGGATTCGGACTTTTTGCGGTGGAAGGGAGCGAAACGCAGGAACCCGTCCCGGGAGGGCGGACTTTCCAGTCCGTCGCGTCGAGGGTGGGAAACCTGACTGCGCGCTGAGCAACCCCATAGAGTTTCGCCGCTAGCGGGTTGGAAAACCCGCGCTCCCGGGCGCCACACACCTGCACACATTTTGCCTTTGCTCGTCGTTCCTAGCTCCCGCCTCCCCGCTCCGTGCTCCCCGCTCCCCGCTCCTACCCCCTTCCCGCTAACCCCATCGCGCCATGTCCTTCCCTGAATTGACGTTCCTCGGCCAGTCCGGCGTCGTCCTCCGCTGGGACGAACTCGCCGCCTGCGTCGACCCCTACCTCAGCGACTCGGTCGCCGAGCGGCACGGCGAGGCCTTTCGCCGGCGGGTGCCGCCACCGGTGACCCCCCAACAACTCGTCGACCTGCGCTGGATTTTCCTGACCCACGCCCACGACGATCATACGGACCTGGCCACGCTGCTGCCGCTGCTGCAGTCCGCCACGAACGCCCTCGTGGTCGCCCCGCGGGAAAGCCGCGAAATGCTGGCCGCGGCCGGCGTGGCGCGCAGCCGGCTCCGGCAGCCGGGGCCGGGCTGGCTGAGCCTGGGCCACGGCGTCCAAGTCCGGGCCATCCCGGCCGCGCACCTGGAGCTCGAAACGCTGGAGAACGGCGAATGGCGCTACGTCGGCTACCTGTTCCGCTGGGGCCATGAATCCCTCTATCATGCCGGCGACACCATTCCCCATCCCGACCTGATCGCCGCCCTCGCGGACGAAGGTGCGCCCGCCTGGGCGCTGCTGCCGGTCAACGAACGGAACTACTTCCGGGCAGCCCGCGACATCGTCGGCAACATGAGCGTCCGGGAAGCCTTTGAACTGGCGGAAGTCATCGGGGCGCGCCATGTCGTGCCGTTGCACTGGGACCTCTTCGCCGGCAATTCTGTGAGCCCCGAGGAAATCCGGCTGGTGCATCGCCAACTGGTCCCCCGTTTTGAACTGCAATTGCTGACCGCGGGGCAGTCGCTGCGGCTGGTCTCGACCCCGGGGGAATGAGCACACCCATGCTGGCCAGCATCGTCATCCGCACCCACAACGAGGCGCGTTACCTGCCGGAGGTCCTCCTCTCGGTCAGCGAACAGAACGTGCCCGCCGACCAGCACGAGGTCGTGCTGGTGGACTCGGGTTCCACCGACACCACGCTGGACATCGCCCAGCGCCATGGCTGCCGGATCGTCCACATCAAGCAGAGTGAATTCAGTTTCGGCCGCTCCTTGAATGTCGGCTGCGAAGCGGCGCGCGGAAAACACCTGGTCTTCATCAGTGGCCATTGCGTGCCGACCCGCCGCACCTGGCTCGCCGACCTGCTGGCCCCCCTGGAGGCGGGTTCGGCCCAGATCACCTACGGCCGGCAGGAAGGCGGACCGGAAACCAAATTCAGCGAGCACATGCTGTTCGCGAAGTATTTCCCGGCGGCCGACCTGACGCCGCCGAACGAGTTCTTCTGCAACAACGCGAACGCCGCCGTGGTCCGGGATGTCTGGGCGCAGCACCGGTTCGACGAGACGTTGACGGGCCTGGAGGACATGCACTTTGCCCGGCAGGTGGTCGCGACCGGCGGCCGGGTTCGCTACGTGCCCACCGCCAGCGTCTTCCACTACCATCACGAAACGTGGCGCCGCGTGAAGCGCCGCTACGAACGCGAGGCCATCGCCCTCCAGAAAATCATGCCCGAAGTGCATGTCCACACCGGGGATGCACTCCGTTACTTCGTGGCCGGCGTGTTTGGCGACTGGGCCAAGGCCCTGGCCCAGAAAAAGTTCCTCCGGCATGCCTGGGAGATCGGCTGCTTCCGCTTCTGCCAGTATTACGGCACCTGGCGTGGCAACCACATCCACCGCCAGCTCAGCCGCAAGGCCAAGGAAAAGTATTTCTACCCCAACTGATCCGCCCGCTCCCTGCTCCCCTGCTCCCCGCTCCTAGCTCCCTGCTTCGACCTCCGCGCTTCCCACCCGCCTCGCCCCACCCCAAACTCCTTTCCGTCATGAGTCATCGACTTGTCGCCCTGCTGCCCATGAAGGCCCACAGCGCCCGCGTGAAGGGCAAGAACTTCCGCCCCTTCGCCGGCAAGCCGCTGTTCCGCTGGATTCTCGATTCCCTGCTGGCGATCCCGGAGATCGAAAAGGTCGTCATCAACACCGACGCCCGTTCCATCCTCGCCGAGAACGGGCTCGCGGACACCGACCGCATCCTCATCCGCGACCGCAAGCCCGAGCTCTGCGGCGATTTCGTGAGCATGAACAAGGTGCTGGCGGACGACCTGGCAAACGTGCCGGCCGACCTCTACCTGATGACCCACACGACCAACCCGCTGCTCAGTTCCCTGAGCATCGCCCGCGCCCTGCTCGCCTTCGCCCAGGCCCGCGCCGCCGGCCAGGCCGACTCCCTCTTCACGGTCAACAAGTTCCAGACCCGCTTCTACCGGACGGACGGCTCGGCCGTGAACCACGACCCGAACAACCTGATCCGCACCCAGGACCTCGAACCCTGGTTCGAGGAAAACTCCAACCTCTACCTGTTCAGCCGGGACAGCTTCGCCGCCACCAACGCCCGTATCGGCCAACGCCCGGTCATGTTCGAGACTCCGCGCTCCGAATCCGCGGACATCGACGACCAGGAAGGCTGGGACATCGCCGAAATGATCGCCCGCGCCGGCCGCGTCTAACCGCGCCCTGCTCCCTGCTCCCCGCTCCCCGCTCCCGGCTCCTTACCGCTCCCTGCCATTCCCATGCGTATCCTCATCACCTGCCCCCCGATGCTCCGCGCGATTGACCGGTTCCGCGCCGAATTCGCCCGTCGGGGCCTTGAGATCCACACCCCCAACGTCACCCAGATCCTGAGCGAGGCCGAACTGCTGGAGCTCGTGCCCCAGTTTGACGGCTGGATCATCGGTGACGATCCGGCCACCCGCCGCGTCTTCACCACCGCCAAGGCCGGTAAGCTGAAGGCCGCGGTCAAGTGGGGCGTGGGCGTGGACAACGTGGACTTCGCCGCCTGCAAGGATCTCGGCATCCCCATCAGCAACACGCCGGGCATGTTCGGCCGCGAGGTCGCCGACATCGCCCTCGGTTACGTGGTGGCCCTCGCCCGGCAGACCTTCGTGATCGACCGCGGGGTGAAGG
>JBEISV010000057.1:0-16544 GCA_040375265.1 Verrucomicrobiales bacterium | reverse complement strand
TTCCAGTTGTCGCGTGAGGTGTCGACGTCCTTGGGCTGCGGAACGTCGGTCAGCGTCGGGTCGTATTGGCCGTTGTTGCCGCCCAGCTTGTAGATCACGAGATCGAGCGACGGCACGACCATCAGGCCGAAACCGCCGGCGCCGGATTTCCAGAAGGCGTCCTTCGGCGCGCCGGCCACGTGGGCGTCGGAGTTGTGCTCGAACTGGAGGCTGAACGGCGTGTGCGGATTGAAGGGCGACGGTTTCGCGCAGAGCGCGATGTAGTCGGAGGGAACGAGCTGCTTGCCGGCCCATTGACCGCCGTGGGCGAGGCAGTAGCCGAACCGCACCGCGTCCGTGGCGTGGACGGCGATGCTGCCTGCGCCGTTCGCGTGCTGCATGCGGAATCCGCCGCGGTTCAGGCAATAGCCCCACGGCCCCCAGCCCATCGGCTTCGCGAGGCGTTCGTCGATGTAGCGGTCGAGCTCCATGCCGGCCACGTGGCGGAGCACGAGGCTGGCAATGTGCGGGGCGGGGGACGAATAGGAGTAACCGCCGCCGGCGTTGGTCCACATCGGCACCTGGAGCGACGACTGGTCGAGATCGCGGATGTTTTGGCCGGGCACGGCCTTGAACTGGAGCACCTTTCCCTCCGCCACGGCCGTAGGCGCGCCGCCTTCGCCCCAGTAACCGGCCGACATGCAGAGCAGGTGCCCGAGCGTGATGTCGGCGCGGCGCGGATCATCGAGCGGCAACGCTTCCGGCAGGAACTTCTCCGTGAAGACCTTCGTATTCAGACCATCGGGAATCTTGTCGCGGAACTCCTGGAGCATGATGCCGCAGGCGATACTCGTGTAGGCCTTGCCGGTGGACGCCATGTCCGGATTCACGGTGCGCCCGGCGCGGCCGAAGTAGCGCTCAAAGACGAGGTAGCCCTTGCGCACGACGACGAGCCCGCCGTTTTGCGTGCAACGCTGCGTGAAGTCGTAGGCGCGTTCCAACGCGGCGGCGTCCATGCCCGCGAGCTGACGCGTCTCGGCGGCGTTCTTCGTCGTGCGCCAACCGCCCGCGCTGTCCGGCGGTGGAAAGTAGTCGGCGGCAGCGGCGGCCAAAGTGGTCAGGGCAAGCACGGCGAGGGCAGGGGAGAATGGGCGCATGGGGGAAAGTGTGAGACGGAGGGTATCGCTGAAAGTGGGGCTGGAGCGAGGTCCTGGGTGAGGCGTTATTTGTTCAGTAACAATTTGCTAACATCACGGACGAACGGTTCCGCGTTCGTGAGACCGGCGTTGAGATACATGCGGCCCGCCGAACCTAGCTTCCGCAAGCCGGTTGGTTTCCGCACCGTGTCAGAGGAGAGGTTCGTCTAGATCTGTCTGCAATCTGTTGTAAGCGGGATGATTTCGACCGCGCGTGCCAGAGTTTATTGACATCGATGTCCAGACGGGTGCCCCAAAGCATGGCCAATCCGAACGTTCGGCGCCCCACATTCTCGGTGGAGCGCAGAAGCAAAGGTTCGACGCTGGTCCAGGCGACCGAACCGGGCCACCGCGGTTTTACCACGAAAGGTTCCGCGCGATGCCGAAGCCGACGGTGAGGCCGCCCAGCGCCGCAATCATGTAGGGGTGGGCGAATGGGTTCCGCCACCAGCGTCCGGTGCGCCAAGCCCAACCCCAGCGCAGGGCAAACCAGCCGCTGAGGACGAGGCCGGCGACGGCGAGGCCATTGAGCCGGAGCGCCGCAACGACGTCGCCGTGCAGGAGCGCGTGCAAGGCGCGGGTGGTGCCGCAGCCCGGGCATTGCAGGCCGGTCGTCTGGTAGAGCCAGCAGCGCGGAAAGAAAAACTGTCCTGCGGGCTCGAAGCGCCAGAGCACGAATAGACCGGCCAAGGCGAGTGGCCCGGCCAGCCATCCCCAACGGGCCCAACCACGGAATCCCGGGGCGGTTCCGATTGGCGGCGGCTTGATCGTCGCGGTGTCCACGGCTCAGCGGAAGGCGGCCTTCACCTCGGGCTTGTTCAGCAGGACGATGATCCAGACGCCCAACGGAATGCCGAGGCAGCAGCAACAACTCCCGCAGGGGAGCATTACGAGAATCGCTCCCGCTAGGGCGAAGCCCCACGACTGGACTTTCATCAGCTTCAAGGCGCCGAGGAGCATGACCACGTTCATCGCCGCACCGAAGACGACTTGCACCACGTCCATGGCGCCGATGCCGGCGTTGCGGGCCGCATCCAACTGGGCGCGCGCGTTGGCGTCGATGGGCAGGTTCATCTGCTCGATTCCGCGGATTACCGCGTCCACCCAGAACTGTTTCAGGAACAGGCCAGAGATCGAGAAGACGATGCCCGCGACGGCAAAGAAGATGAGCAGCAACGCGGGCGCCTTGAGCTGGCGGGCGACCGCCTGCGGGTCCGACGGCACACCCTGCCAGCCAGCAGCCAGCGGCGCGGCCGAAGCGGCTGGGCTGAGCAACCCGGCAAATTCCGGGAACTGTTCCAGCGGCTTCCAGCCGGGTTCACCGTCGCGCTCGACCAGCGAGAAACGGTTCAGGCGGTTTTCCTGGATCCATTGACCGACTTGTTCGGCGGAGATGGGTCCGTATTCCTTCTGGTCGGCACCTTTGACGCGATACATGGCTGAGAGGAGTGGGATGGAGGTTGAAAAGTTTCAGTCAGGCTTTGGCCGGTGCCGCGGGAGTGTCGCGATAGCGGTAGAACGCGGCCACCCCGGCAAACAGGACGGCGACGGCGAACGTCAGCCCCGAGTAGAAATAGAAGCGTCCGGACGTGACCGCGGCGTCATGGCCGCCGCTGCCGGCAAACGCGGTGATGGCCGAGACCAGCAGGTTGCCGACCGCGACGGTGAGCAACCAGAAGCTCATGATGGTGCTCTTCATTTCGGGGGCGGCTTGGGTGAAGGCAAACTCCAGTCCCGTGGTGCTGACCAGGACTTCGCCGGCCGTCAGCACGATGTAGGACACGAATTGCCACGCGAGGCTCACCTTGGCGCCCGCCTCGATCTGGGCCTGAAGGTAGCCGACGATCAGGTAGGAAACTGCGGTCAGGACCAGTCCCAGTCCGATGCGGCGCAGCGGTGTGACCAGCTTCCCGAGGAGCGGATAGAATCCTAGGGTGAACAAAGGGACGAGCACCATGACGATGATCGGATTGGCCGACTGCATCTGCTCGGCGTTGATGGTGAAGCCGAGCAGCTTGAACGGGATCATCTTTTCGCCCTGGAGCACCCAGGTCGAGTTGCTCTGCTCGAACAACGCCCAGAAGGGCGGGATGAGGGCGAAGACACTCAGGATTGGCAGGACGGACGCCGCGGCATCCACCTCGCGGTCGGTGAAACGGCTCCGGGCGACATCCCAGAAACCCTGACCGGGTCCTTTCGCTCCCTGATTTCCCAGCGCATGGAAGAAAACCTTGAAGAAGCCGGCAGACTTCGTCTCGCGGGCTGGCGGGACGCAGACGTAATGCCGGGAGCCTAGCCAGAAGATGAGCGTGGCCAGTCCCATCAGGATGCCCGGCACGCCGAAGGCCCAGCCGTAGCCGGCCGTATCCTTGATCCAAGGGATGGCGAGGAAGGAAAAGAACGAGCCGAAGTTGATCGAGAAGTAGAACGCACCGTAGGCCTTTTGCAGCAGGTGCTTCTGGTCCGGGCGGAATTGGTCGCCCATGAAGGCCGAGACGCAGGGCTTGATGCCGCCCGAGCCGAACGCAATCAACGCCAGACCACCGTAAAGGCACATCAGCTTGCCGTCCGCCGTGTGGGTGAGGTCGCTGAGGGCCAGCACACCATGTCCTGCGCAGTAGAAGAGCGAGATCCACAAGATCGTCTTATAGCGGCCCCAGAGCTTGTCGGAAATCCAGGCGCCGACGAGTGGCATGAAGTAGTTCGCGAAGCCGAACAGATGGATGATGGTGGTCGCCTTGTCCCGGGAGCCCGCCGCGTTCTGGTAGATCACCGTGGAGATGTAGAGCGCCAGGATGCTCTTCATCCCGTAGTAGCTGAACCGCTCGCAGGCCTCGTTGCCCACGATGTATTTGACCTGGGCGGGCCAGCGGTCGGCCGCGGGGGAAGGGGAGGCAGGTGAACTCACGCGCGGGAGTTTGTCGGTCGTCCTCCAAAGCTCAATGCCCAAAGCGGGCGGGGCCGTTCATCGCCTGGCGGGCCGCGTTCCGCGGTTGGCCGGCAACCATTCCTTCCGGCTGGTGTTCATCCCCTCATGCGATACGGTCCGCCCGTGAAATTGAGCTTCGGAATGCCGGTGGCGCTCTGCGTGGCCAGCCTGACTTTCACGCCGGTCCGCGCGGCGGAAAATCCGGCCGCGACGCCGCCCGCCGCCGCGGCGGCTGACGCGGCCTTGGAGGCCGAGGCCGCCGAATTGCTGTCCAAGGCACCCGCGACCGCGCCGGCCACGCCCGAGAGCGGCAACCCTTATCGCCGATTGGTCCTGCGCAATGCCTTTGCCATCAAGCCGCCGCCCGCGCCTTCGCCGGAAGTGCCGGTGGTCGTGAGCAATCCGCCCGTGGCCTTGCCTATTTTCGTGACCGGCTTTTCGCTGCTGAAGGGCGTGAAGAAAGTTTACCTGGTCGTCAACCGGCCCGGCGCGAAGGGGCCGGACTACGTCACCGCCAGCGAGGGTGAGGAGTTCGAGGGCTTCCAGATCGTCGCCATTGATCCCAAGAAGGAAACCGTCCGCGTGATGAACGGTGGCAATGAAGCCACCTTGAACTTCAAGGACAACGGAATGAAGCCCACCGTGGGCACGGCGCCCGGCGGCAACATTCCGACCCCGGGGGCGCGTCCCGGCATGGCCCCGCCTCCCGGCGGAGCTGGCGGCGGGGGGGGCGCGACGATCATCGGGCAACGGGGTGCCGGCTCCGGGGTAATCACCGGCGGCGGGGCGGCCCAGCCGGTGGACTCCGGGCTGACCGAAGTTCGCGGTCGTGGTTCGGTGATTACGGGTGGAGTTGATCCGACGGTGCCGACGCCGATCGCGCCGGCGGGCGGTTATTCGCCAGTTCCCGGAGCCAACCCGATCGTGCCCGTGCCGCGGACCCGGCCGGCCCCGGTGCCACCGCCACTTCCGCAGTAAGCCGGCTTTCACCTTGAAGGCGGGGCCGAGGTCGGTTGCACTCCGACCGTGCCCCCCAAGTTGATGCTACCCCTCGCGCTGGGTGCCGGTTTCGTGCTGGTTATGGCGGTCCTACTCTGGCTGCGCGGGCAAGTGGATTACGTCATCGGGCGGACTTCGCTGCGGATCACCTTGTTTGGCCTGACGCTGCGCCGAATCCCGTTCGCGGATATTCGCCGCGTCGGCACACCCAAGCGGGACAGCAACTGGCTGAAGACCGAGTCTTGGGCCAATTCCTGGGATATCTCCCATCGCGGACTGGTGGTCCATCGTCTCTCCGGTCTGCGGCGACGCCTGCTGCTCACGCCGACCCACCGCTATACATTCCGGCATGAACTCCGGCAGGCTGTTGCGAAGGCGACGGGAACCCAGATGGCCGCCGAACCGGGCGAGGACTCCGAGGAATAGGTCTGCGGAAAAAAAGAAACCGGCCCCTGAGAAGGAGCCGGTTTGAAATTGGTGCGCACGGCAGGACTTGAACCTGCACGCCTTACGGCACTACCACCTCAAAGTAGCGCGTCTGCCAATTCCGCCACGTGCGCACGGATGGGATGATTTCACCGCTCACCCGGCGGTTTGCAAATGGTCGGGGCGGTGAGATTTGAACTCACGACCTCCTGGACCCGAACCAGGCGCGCTAGCCATGCTACGCTACGCCCCGAACCCAAAAGCGGGCGAAAAATGGGGAACCCCCCGGCGTTTGCAAAGTCTTTTTTCCAGCGACCGGCGGAACTTTGCACATTTGCGCCCAAAGCGCGGAGTGGGAGCCAAAGAAAGTCTGGCGACGTTTGTCCAAAGAGGCCGCGCTGCAGTTGTTCGGACTCCGCGTTCAACCACTGCGCCTGGAGAAAGGGTTTGTTCTCAGCGGAGGGCGCCCGCTAAATGCGCGGGCTCCACCGCATGACCAGTTCCACTCCAATCCCGGCCACCCGTCTCCGTGACCTCTCGCCGGAACAACGCCGCTCCGGCCTGGCCGCTTGGCTGGGTTGGATGTTCGACGGCTTGGACATGCACCTCTACACGTTGGTGGCGGTGCCGTTTGTGGCGGAGTTGATGCGGCTGTCGCTGACGGTCGCCGAACACAAGGCGGAGGTGGACAACCGCGCGTCCATCATCCAGGCGGCCTTCCTTGTGGGGTGGGCCTTGGGTGGCGGCTTCTTTGGGCGGATTGGTGACAAGATCGGCCGCAGCCGGGCGCTCTGCCTCACGATCCTGGCCTACGCCGGTTTCACGGGACTTTCCTTCTTTGCCCAGACTTGGTGGCAGCTGCTGATCTGCCGGTTCTTGGCGGCGCTGGGCATCGGAGGGGAATGGGCCGTCGGGGCGTCGCTCCTGTCCGAAACGTGGCCGCGTAAGTGGCGCCCGTGGATTGCGGCGGTGTTGCAGACGGGCGTGAATGTCGGCGTGGTTCTGGCCTGCGTGGCCGGCTGGGCGCTCAAGTCCCAGCCGTATCGGGCTGTCTTCCTCGTTGGCATCCTGCCGGCCCTGGTGGTGCTCTGGATTCGGCGCGCGGTGCCCGAGCCGGAAGAATGGCATCAGGCTCGGGCGAAGAGCGGTGAAGTTCCCGGGGTGGGCGCGCTGTTTCGAAAGCCCGTGGCCTCCACCACGTGGCGGGTGCTCGCGATCTGCGGGGTTTCGCTGACCGCTCATTGGACGTTCATGTTCTGGCACCAGACGCACCTGCGGTCGCTGCCCGAGGTGGCGTCGCTGGAGCCGGCCGCCCGCCAGTCACACGCAACGGTTGCGTTGTTCCTCGTCATGGCGGGTTCCATTGCGGGCAATTTCCTGGCGGGCTGGCTGGCACACCTGTTCGGCTATCGCCGAGCCATGGTGTCGATGCTGGCCGCCTACTTCGTGTGCATGGCGGCGGCGTATTCGCAGACTTGGAGTTACGACGCATTGCGGGTTTGGCTCTTGGCCATTGGCGTGTGCCAAGGCGTGTTTGGCCTGTTCACCATGTGCCTGCCGCCGTTGTTCCCGACGTTGCTACGCACCACCGGCGCCGGATTTTGCTACAACTTCGGGCGTATCGCCGCGGCCGCCGGCACGGTTTACTTCGGGTTGTTCACCAAGCTGAATGACTACCGGCACGCGCTGCTCTACGCGGCGATGCTGTTCATTCCGGCCACACTGCTCGCGCTGTTCCTGCCGGAAAAGGAAGCCGTCGACCAGTCGGTCAGCGCGCCGGAATGACCGACGGCGACAGGAGCGGAGCAACCGCCCGGCGCAACTCCGCTTCGCTGAGCGGCCCATGGTAGCGGGCCACCATCCGGCCCCCCCGATCCACGATGAACGTCGTTGGAACTCCGCTGACGCCTCCGAATAGTTCCTGGACGGCCGGGTCGGCCAGCAGGACGGGGTAGTTGATCCGGTTACGTTCGGTGAATTGTTTCACCTTGGTGGCACCATCTTCGTCGATGGACGCGCCCAGCACGACCACCCCGTCCGCCTCGTGGGCGGCATGGAACGCCTTCAGGTCGGGAATCTCCGCGACACAGGGCACACACCACTTCGCCCAGAAATTCAGGATCAATACCTTGCCGGCGAAATTGGTGGATGCCACGGGACGGTCTTCCAAGTCCCGCATCGTCCACGCGGGCATGGGGATGTTGCCGGTCGGGAGACGGACCGCCTGGTTCCGGCCGGGGCGGTTGAGCCAGAGCAGGGCGAAACCCAAGGCCAGCGGGATGAGCCACTTCTTCTTCATGCGCCGGTTGGCTTGGACGATCGCTGGCGGCGCCACCAGATGAGCCCGCCGGTGAGTCCCGCCAGGGCCAGCCCGGCGATTGCCGGCAGGACGCGGACCGCCGCGCGCCGCTTCAATCCCCAGCGGTTGAACTCGGCGTTGACCAGGTCGCTCAGGAGCGCGTAGCCCGCGGTGCCCAAGTGCAGCCGGTCGGGACCGAAAAGCTCGATTCGCGGCTGGCCTGTCTGGTCGAGCACTCCTGAAAAGACGTCGACATAATGCACGTTCGTCCCGGTGGCGCAGAACCGGCGGGCGGCCTCATTGAATTCCCGCTGACGCTCAATGAGCCGACCGCGCGCGGGGCTGGGTTTGATGGAGATGGCCAGGATTCGGGTCTCCGGCAGATTGCGCCGGATGCGGTTGACCACATTGGTGAAGTCACCCAGCACCGCCGAAACGGCCCAGCCTTCGGCGAGGTCGTTGTCGCCGGAATACAGCACCACCGCTGACGGCCGGTAACGCAGGATTACGCGGTCGTAATGGGTCAGGAGGTCCGCATAGCGCGAACTTCCGAAGCCGCGATTCAGCACTGGAAGACCTTCGAAATCCGCCGCCAGGGATGTCCACCTCGCGATTGTCGAGGACCCGGTAAACACGATTGGCGCCGCCGGTGGTGGCGATTTCCGGTCGGCCGTGTCGAAGGCGGCGAGCTCCGCTTCGAAATCGCCTGCGCGTCCGCGGACCGGAAGATAGGAGGACGCCAGCAGCATCAGCATCAGGCCTAGGCAGCGGATTTGGGTCCTCAACACGCGGTGAGTTTACCGGTTGGAACGCGGCTGGCCAGCCTTCTGGTGACCTTCAGAGCCCGCGCCGGAACCGGTCCCGTTCCCGGCGGTTGTAGGCTGCCAAGTCCGTGGCGGTTTCGCCGAGGGTGCCGTTGACCTGGGCGATGAACGTGGCGCAACTGGAGGCCAGTCCGCCAAAACCGATCACGGTGTCCCGCTCGGCATGGTCGTCAGTGATCACCAGCACCGGGCCATACTCCCGGAAGCGGTAGGCGGCCCGTTCGATGACCATGTCGGCGGTCTTGTTGCCCTTGGAATACAAGACTTCCACCTCGCGGGTGGAAATCACCTTCGGTGTGCCGGCCGGTGCGCCTTGCCCGTCGAAAACGATGGTGATGGGCGTGTTCGTGACGTCGCGATACTCGGTCAATTTGGCAACGAGCGCGTCGCGGGCCTTGGCGGAATGCCGAGGAGCGCCCGGGGCGAGTTCGGGCCACTGATGAAGCAGGCTGTAACCATCCACCAGGATGCGCACAAGCGGCATGGCCGAAGACTACCCGGTGACCAGCGATCGGCCAACTATCGCGACGCCCCCCCGCGGGGATGCCGCCAACTGCCCGGCCAAGCTTCAAGCCGGCGTTGACACCCGACCGCTGGCGCTCAGGTTGGCGGCCCGTGTCGAACCCGCTGATTTCCTTTCCGTCCACCCGAGCCGCTGCCTGGGCGCAGTTGCAGGAGTTTTTGCCGCGCGTGCCGGACTATTCCCTGACCCGCAACCGGGTGGAACCCGGCCATGCCGGCGTGTCTCGGCTGTCCCCGGCGGTCACCGCCCGGCTGCTGACCGAAGATGAGCTCCTGACCGAAACGCTGAGCCGGTATCCGGCGGCCAAGGCGGAGAAGTGGCTTCAGGAAATCTGCTGGCGCCGCTACTGGAAAGGCTGGCTCGAGCAGCATCCCAAGATCTGGAAGCTGTATGTCGAACGGCTTGGCTGGCTTCGGGACAACACGCACCGAGTGGTCCTGAAACGCGCCGAAGAGGTCGCGGCCGGGCGCAGCGGCGTGGCCCTGATGGATCGGTTCGCCCGCGAGCTGCGCGAGACGGGTTACCTGCACAACCACGCCCGCATGTGGTGGGCGAGTTTCTGGGTGCATGTCGAAGGGCTGCCGTGGGAACTCGGCGCGGAATTCTTCGCCGAACAACTCCTGGATTCCGACGCGGCAAGCAACACGCTGTCATGGCGCTGGGTCGCCGGTTTGCAAACCAAGGGAAAACCCTACCTCGTTCGCCGGACCAATCTTGACCGCTTCTGCGCGCCCGAACTGTTGGCGGAATCCGCCGGCTTGGGGCGGTTGGCCGACGGCGCGGTTGAAGCGTGGGTGCCGGATTTCCCGGAAGTTGACCCCAAGGCCGAAGGCGAAATTGACTGGGCCGAACGCGAAACCGGCGCTTACGCCACCTACGAGCGTTTCGCTAGCTACCCGTCGCGTCCACCCGAACTCGGGGAGCGACACGGGCTCTGGATTCATCCCGAGGATGTCACGCCGGAGCTGGGCAACCTCGGCGTTTTGCGTCCGGTCGCGACCGCCGCCGTCATAACCCTGGGCGGGTCCGCGTTGCAGGCCGACTTCCGTCGGGCCTTGCTGGCCGATGCGACCGGGCGGGCGGCGCGGCACTTTGGGTCGCCGGCCGAAGTCCTGGACTCGCCCAAGCTGGCCGACGGTGTCGTGACCTGGGCCCGCCGCAACGCGTTGGCCACGGTGTGCGCGATGGCGCCCGGGGTCGGACCGGTGGCGGATGAATTGCCGGCCATCCGGGCGGCGCTGTCGGAAGTGGGCACGGAACTCCTGCTGTTCCGGCGATTCACCGACTTCGAACTCTGGCCGCACGCCCGCGAAGGTTACTTCAAGTTCTGGGAGGCGGCGGAAGTCTGGATCCGGGCCAAGCAAAAACGAGGTGAGTTGCCCAAGGCGGCCTAGCCGCCCAAAGCAAACGGCCGGTGGACCTGCCACCGGCCGTTGACCATCTTGGGGCTGGAACCGGCTCAGGCCGTGAGCTTCTCGTAGCGTTCGTTGAGGAACGACCAGTTCACGAGGCCGACCATCGCCTTCACGTAGTCGGCGCGGCGGTTCTGGTATTTCAGGTAGTAGGCGTGTTCCCAAACGTCGAGGCCGAAGAGCGGCTTGCGGCCGGCCATGAGCGGGTTGTCCTGGTTGGGCATGGATTCGAGGATCAGCTTCTTGTCCTTGTCCACGCTGATCCAGACCCAGCCGCTGCCGAAGACGCTCATCGCCTTGTCGAAGAACATCTTTTCCCCGGTTTCCTTGTCCCCGAAAAGTTCGCCGAGCGCTTCCTGGAGGGGGCCGGAATCCAGCGGGTCGGCGTCCTTCTTGAGGGTCTTCCAGAAGAGGCTGTGATTGGCGTGCCCGCCGGCGTTGTTGCGGACGGTGGTGCGGATCTTCTCGGGCACCTTGTCGAGATTGGCGATCAGTTCCTCGGCGCTGAGCTTCTGGAGGTCGGGATAGTCGGCGAGAGCCTTGTTGAGGTTGTTCACGTAGGCGGCGTGGTGCTTGTCGTGGTGGATCTCCATCGTCTGGCGGTCGATGGCCGGCTCCAGCGCATCAAAGCCGTAGCCGAGTTCCGGCAGCTTGTGGGGGCCGGCTGGCGCGGCGGCCTGGGCCAGGGCGCGGGTGAGGGTAGTGCTGATGAAAAGGCCGGCCGAGGCGAGCGCGGCGGACTTGAGGGCGTGGCGACGGGTCATCATGGCTTGGTGTATCCTTTAAATCGCAGGAATTGTTAGGGCGACTGTGGCCGCTCGGTGGCGTTCCGCAAGACGGGGAAAAGACTTTGGCTCTTCAACTTGGCCCCGCCTACGATCCAGCCCGGCTCCAACTGATCCATGTCCGACGACGAATCGCGCCCGGTGCCCTGGTGGCAAGTCATTCTGCTGGGGAGAAATCCCAAGGTGACGGCCATCCGACTGCTCGTGACGGTGGCGCTGGTCTTCCTCGGCTGGCGCTACGTGTATGTGCCGATCCGCGTGACCGGCGTGAGCATGCAGCCGACTTACCTGAACGGTCAGCGGCAGTTCCTCAACCGGCTCGCCTACCTTTCGGCCGACCCGCAACGAGGCGACGTGGTGGCCATCAAGACCAGCGGCATGCACAACCTTTACCTCAAGCGCATCATCGGGCTCCCCGGCGAACGGGTGCGCATCGTCCGCGGCACGGTCCTGGTGGACGGCGAGCCGCTCGACGAACCCTACGTGCCCAAGCGGGCGCCGTGGGATTGGCCGACGGATCGGCCGGAATGGAAGCTGGGGGCGGACGAATTCCTGTTCATCGGTGACAACCGCACGATGCCAATGAGGGACCACGAATTCGGCGTCCAGAAGCGGGAACGCGTCGCCGGAAAGGTCTGGCGATGAAGTGGCTTTTCCGTGCCGCGCTGCTCGCGGCGATCGGCTGGTCGATCTGGGCGGTCTGGCCGAACGATGCCCGCCAGATTCGGAAAGTGATCGGGCAACTGGCGGCCGACGTGTCGTTTTCTGCCCGGGATGGAAACATCGCCCGTCTCGCCAGCATTGAGGCAACGGTCGCCCACCTCACGGCGGATGCCGAACTTCAGGTGGATACCGCCGGTCTTCCGGCCCGCACCCTGACCGGGCGCGAGGATATCCGCGAAGTGGTGGCCATGTCCCGCCGGGCCGAGGAGGGCATCCAGGTCGAGGTCTTCGACATCGTGGTCACGCTGGGCCCGGGGGAAGGGGAGGCGTCGGCCGCCCTTACCGCATCGGCGCGGAGCGGAGCCACCGAATTGGTGGCCGCCCAGGAATTTGTGTTCCGGCTGCGGAAGGTGGAGCGGCGCTGGCGCATTCAGCGCATCCAGGCGGTGCGGACACTGCAGAAGTGATCCGCGCCAACTTCAATGCCCGGCGCGCAGGACGACTTCGCCGCGAAGGATCTGGTTGCAGCAGGTCAGGCGGAATTTATCCGGGTCCTTGTTCCATTGGTCCAGCACGTCGAGTTCCTCGTCCGTGGGTTCGCTGAGGTTTTCCATGCCGCTGACCACCTCGGCGGCGCAGGTGCCGCACGAGCAGTTGAAGCAGCCAGCCTCCATCTCCACGCCGGCTGCCTCGCCGGCCTCGATGAGGTTTTCCCCGTCGGTGACTTCCGCGGAGACGTTGGAAGGGAGGATCGTGATCTTGGCCATGCGCAGTTGCGGCGGAAGAGTTAGTCCGTCGGTCGGCTTTGTCCAACGGTGCCCGCAGCAGGACGGCCGGTGAATTGACACCCGGCGCCGAGGCGACGGAGACTGCCGGGGTGCAGCCTGAAACTCCTTCGCCCGCCCCGGTGCCCGAGGTGGCGGGTGGCCCGCTGAACGACCTGGCCGCGCTAGCGATCGAGGTCTGCGCCGTG
Source organism: Verrucomicrobiales bacterium (assembly GCA_040375265.1). Classification (GTDB taxonomy): domain Bacteria; phylum Verrucomicrobiota; class Verrucomicrobiia; order Limisphaerales; family UBA9464; genus CAIWAH01. The sequence continues at coordinate 3,536 of JBEISV010000057.1, read as the reverse complement.
CCCTGCGCGGTCGCGGCTCTGCTCGACGGGGAGACTCTGCGCGTAGAAGGCGCCATCGGCCTGGAGCCGGGAACGCTGGATGGGGTGCTGCGGCTGGCCCGGACGGCCCTGCAGCCGGGTGCTTGGACCGAATGGCGGGATCCGGCCGAAACGGTCGAGCACGGCCTGCGTTGGGGCGCGGCGGTGCCGCTGGTCTCCTCGGTGAGCCAGACGCTGGGCGTCCTGGTTGTGTTGGACCGTTCCGCGCGGCGCCTGAGCGTGCGGCAGAAGGCGGCTTTGCAGACCGTCGCGCGCCAGGCGGTCCTGCACTACGACCTACGCCATCATGCAACCCGTGCGGAGACGACCGCCGCGGAACGGCGCCGGGCCGAGGACGCCCACCGGACGAGCGAGGCGTTCTATGAGGCCCTGGTCGAAAACCTCCCGCAGAACATCCTGCGCAAGGACCTAGCAGGTCGCTTCATCTTCGTGAACCAACGGTTCTGCCGCCTGCTGGGTCTGAGCCGCAGCGAGATTGTGGGCCGGACCGACTTCGATCTCTTTCCCAAGGAACTCGCCGCACAGTATCAGGCTGACGACCGCCGGGTGCTCGAGTCCGGTCAGGCGTTCGAGGCTACCGAAGTCAACGTGACGCCGGACGGCGAGAAGCACTGGGTCCACGTTATCAAATCGCCGGTGCTGAATGCAAACGGCGAGGCCATCGGGCTGCAGGGCATTTTCTGGGACGTCACGGCCGAGAAGCGGGCGGAGGAACAGCTCAACCACGAGCGGGACCTCTTGCGGGCGTTGCTCGATTCCGCCCCGGATTCGATCTACTTCAAGGACCGGGATTCCAAGATTCTGCGCGCCAGCCGGGCGTTGGCCGAGAAGCTGGACCAGGCTCACGCCAAGGATCTTGAGGGACGCACGGACGGGGACTTCTTCGCGCCGGAACACGCGGACTTAGCGCTGGCCGACGAACGCCGCGTGATCGGCACGGGACGTCCGCTGCTGGGCTACACGGAAAAGGAGACCCGTCCCGACGGGCGGGTGACTTGGGCGCTGACCAGCAAGCTGCCCCTGCGCAACGCCGCCGGCGAAATCATCGGGACGTTCGGCATCTCGAAGGACATCACCGAACTCAAGCTAGCCCAGCAGCGGCTCGAGGATGCCGAGGCGAACTACCGGGGCATCGTCGAGAACGCCATCGACGGCATTTTCCAGACGACGCCCGACGGGCATTACCTCAGCGCCAACATGGCGCTGGCCCGCATCTACGGCTTCGACAGTCCCGAGGAGCTGATCCACAATCGGACGGACATCGAGCATCAGGTTTACGTGGACCCGAACCGGCGCCACGAGTTTGCCGCGCTGCTCGTTTCCCAGGGCAAGGTGGACAAGTTCGAGAGCGAGGTCTTCCGCAAGGACGGGAGCGTCATCTGGATCTCGGAAAACGCCCGCATCGTCCGGGACGCGAAGGGCCGCGTGCAGTATTACGAGGGCACGGTCGAAGACATCACGGCCCGCAAGCAGGCGGAAGAACAGCTCAGCCAGGCCAACCAGGCGCTCGCCCGGGCGCGCGACGTGGCGCTGCAAAGCGCGCAGGCGAAGTCGCAGTTCCTCGCCAACACCAGCCACGAGATCCGCACGCCGATGAACGCCATCATTGGCATGTCGCGCCTGCTGCTGGACACGCCGCTCACCGCGGAGCAGCGCGATTATGTGGAGGCGGTCCAGCACAGCGGCCAGGCCCTCCTGACCATCATCAATGACATCCTCGACTTCTCGAAGGTCGAGGCCGGCAAGGTGTCCTTCGACATCACGGAATTCTCGCTGCGTGAGACGGTGGAGGACGTCGCGGAGCTGCTGGCCGAGCGCGCTTTCAGCAAGGGGCTCGAATTTTCGGCGTGGATCGACCACGCCTTGCCCGATCGGGTCCGCGGCGATTCCGCGCGGCTCCGCCAGGTGCTGACCAACCTGCTGGGCAACGCGATGAAGTTCACCCTCGAAGGGGAAGTCGCCCTGCGTGTGTGCCTGGCAGAGACAACGGTGGACTCGGTGACCTTGCAGGTCGAGGTGCGCGACACGGGCATCGGCATCAAGCCCGAGGCCCAATCCATCATCTTCGAGGCGTTTGAACAGGCCGACGCCTCGACCACGCGCCGTTTCGGGGGCACCGGGCTGGGCCTCGCCATCAGCAAACAGCTGATCGAACGAATGGGCGGCCGCATCTGGCTCGAAAGCGCCGAGGGACGTGGCTCGACCTTCTGGTTCACCGCCAAGCTGGAACGGGCTGCTCCGGGCACGCCGTCGCGGTCGCCAGTGGTTGCGACCAAGGACGCCATGTTCCTCGTGGTCGACGATCACGCGGCGACGCGGGAAGCACTCCGCCACGAATTGGAGCCGCTCGGGGTGCGGGCCGAATTCGCCGAGACCGGCGGTGCCGGCTTGGTCCGCTTGCGCGAATTGCAGGAACACGGCGAACCGATTGCCGGCGTGCTCGTGGACTTGAAGTTGCCCGACATGGATGGCCTCGCGTTCGCGCACGAGGCCCACATGTTGCCCGGGCTGGAAACGCTGCGGGTGGTCGTGCTGACCCCGCTCGGACAGAGGGTCGATCCCAGCCTGCTCCGCACCGTGGGGGTTGCCGGCTATTTGCTGAAACCGGTCAAGCAGGAGCGCCTGCGGGAAGCGGTCGGCCAGTTGCTGCGGGGCGACGACCTGCTCGGCGAGTCCGAGGCCAAGGTCACTTCCAGTCGTAGCCAATCGGTGCTCGGCCGTCCGCTGCGACTGCTGTTGGCGGAGGACAACTTGGTCAACCAGAAGGTCGCGCTCGCCCTGCTCAAGAGCATTGGCCAGACCGCCTTGGTAGCCGACGACGGAGCGAAGGCCCTCGAGGCCCTGCAGCAGGAGAGCTTCGACGTCGTGTTCATGGACTGCCAAATGCCGACGTTGGACGGCTACGAGACGACCCGGGCATTGCGCCGTGCGGAGGTGGACGGCGAGTTTGGGCGGCGACGCCCGCACTACGTGATCGCACTCACCGCCAACGCGATGGCCGGTGACCGGGAAAAATGCTTCGCGGCCGGCATGGATGACTTCCTCACCAAGCCGATTGACCGCGACGCGCTCTCCGCCGCCCTGCGCCGCGCGGCCACGGCCCTCCAAGCCGGTCCCGCCGGGGAGGCGACCGCGGTGGCCCCGAACGGCGCAGCCACCGTGCCGGCCAATGACGGCGCCGATCAGCCCGTCCTCGACGGTGCGAACCTTCAGACGTTCCGCTCGTTGCGGGTCGCGGGCGAACCGGACCCGGTCGCCGAGCTGATTGACCTGCTCTTGGCGGATCTGCCGGGCCGTGAATCGGCAATCACCGAGGCCATCGGTCAGCGTGATCTCGCGGCGCTCAAGGCGGCGGCGCATACGCTGAAGGGCAGCGCGAACAACATTGGCGGCCGCCGGTTGGCTTGGCTGTGCGGGCAGTTGGAGGAATTGGCGCAGAAGGGCGACTGGGAAATCGTGGCCCTGCAGGCCGGAGCCTTGGGCGGCGAAGTCGTCAC
>JBEISV010000312.1:0-5710 GCA_040375265.1 Verrucomicrobiales bacterium | reverse complement strand
GGTGGCATACCAGTAGAGCAGCGGCAGGTTGTGGTCGCCGGCGTCTTCCTTCCGGCCGCCAAGCTCGGCGACGATTTCCCAGCGACGGTCCACCGGCACGCGTTGGGCTGCGCTGGCCACGAACCGCCGGACCACCGGCGATGGGTCGCTGCCAGCAAGCCGGGCGAGGGCCTGGGCTCCGTTGTCGGCCAACTGCTCCAGCTGTGGGAACGAGAAAAGCACCGCTGCATTCTCGAAGAAGGTCTGCACCGTCCAGGCGCGGACCAGTTCGTCCTGGTCCTGCACCCAACGGGCGGCGTCATCCGGCGTGATGTTCGCGGTGAGGTGCAACGCCCACAGGGCCCGCAGCCGCGCATTCACGTCGCTGGAATCGTTCACGACGTCCTTCAAGGCGGAAGCCACGGCCAGCTTCTGGCCGGCCTTCATGAACTTCACGAGCGGCTGGAGGTCGGTCGGCACTTCCGACGCATCTTCGCTGGCCGCCACCAAGGCGACTCGTTCCTGGAGAATCCGGCGGGCATGCCGGCTGAGCCATTCGTTCTTGGACGGAACCAGCTTCGCAAGCTCGGCATCGGAGAGCTTGGCTAGGTTCACCTGGGTCTTGGGCTGATTCTGGTAAACCACCTTGTAGACGCGCCCGTTGCTGCGGTCGTGGCCGCCGTCGTTGTTGTGGTGGCACTGGTTCTTGTCATACCAGTCGATCACGAACATCGAGCCGTCCTGGTCGTAGAGCTGGTTCAATGTCTGCGACCACTGGTCGTTGAAGTTGAGGAAATCCGGCCCGTGCTTGGCCACGTAACCGGAGCCTTCGCGAACGGGAATGTCCGCGTTCAAGCGCTGGCCGTGGATGTTGCCGAGCAGCAATTGCCCGCGGTATTCGGCCGGCCAACTGGTGCCGAGATAACACATGAGCCCCGCGTGGGCATGGCCGCCGCCGGCGGAATCGCTGCGGCCATTGCCGGCGTGCGGGCCCTGGTTGCCGGCGTAATGCAGGTGGTCGGCGTGGACCGTGATGTCCTCATACACGTAGGGGAAAACCGGCTTGCGGCCGCGCGGGTCGCGGTGCTTTTCGTTCCGGGCCGTCTCCGCCGCGCCGACCGTGAAATGTTCGCCTCCCTGCCGGGTGATGCGAGCGCCCTGGATCATGTGGAACAGGTGCGGAATCACGCACATCTCCGACCAGAGCTGGCCGTGTTCGTCGAAGTCGATGCCCCACGGATTCGAGCCGCCTTCGGTGAAGACCTCGAAGGTGTGCTTCACGGGATGATACCGGAACGTGCCGGCATCCATCCATTGGCGGTCCTTCTCCGTCACGCCGGGTTTGCCCACGTGCGACGGGCAGAAGACTCCGTGGCAGCCGTAAAGCCAGCCGTCGGGTCCCCAGGTGAAGGTGTTCAACGTCTCGTGGGTGTCGGCGGAATAGTTCCAGCCATCCAGCAGGATCTTTGGCTCGGCAGCGGGCTTGGGATTGTCCCAGTCGTTCACCGGGACAAACAGCAGGTAGGGCGCCGCCCCGATCCACACGCCGCCGAAGCCGACTTCCAGGCCGCTGATCAGGTTCACGTTCTCGAGGAACACCGTGGTCTTGTCCGCCTGGTGATCGCCGTCGGTGTCTTCCAGCACGAGAATGCGGTCCGCTCCGCCGAGGATGTCCTTCAGTTGCTCCGGCGTGGGCTTGGATGAGGGCGCTTCCGGCTTGGGCGGATTGCCTTTGCGCCGGGGATAGGTGCGACCTTCGGCGACCCAAGTTCGGCCGCGGTCGTCGAGGCAGAAGGCAATCGGTTGGACGATCTGCGGCTCGGCGGCAAACACGTGCATCTTGAACCCGGACGGCAAGGTGGCCTTGGCGGCGGCTTCCGCCGGCTCCAACCCGGCGAAGAGCACCGCGTCGGCGGGCGGCGGCTCATTCTTCCTGGCCTCGGCGAGAGTGTATTCGTTCGCCAAGGTCGGGCGGGTCGGGTGGAAGGCGAAATCGTCGAAATTCACGTGGCCCCAGTGACCGGAGCGTTGATCCACCAAGCGGATGTAGATTTCCTTCCCGACGCGGTCCTTCAGGTCCACGACCACGGGACGGAGCGTTTCGGATTCCGTGCCGCTGAGCTTCAGGAAGACGCTGCCATTCGCCGCATCCACCAATTCCACGCGCGTCTCGGACCAGGCGCCGGCCGCAAACCGGAAGCTCGCCCACGGCTGGGTCACCTTGAACGGCACCGAGGTCAGCGTGCCCTGCGGATCGTCGCCGACCTTCTCGTAGCCGCCGACCCAGAATTCGCCGGTGTGGGCCGAGGTCATGTCGCCGCGGCGGGCTTTGGGCAGGTCGCCCTTCACTGGCTGGTTCGCCCAAGCATTGCCCTCAGCTTTCCAGTCGCGCAGGTCACCGGATTCGAAGTCGAGGTTGAGCGGCTGGCCCTGGGCACCCAAGGGCCGGATGCCAACGGGTTCGGCGGCAAACAGCGGGGTGGCGGCCAGCGCGGCCAGGACCGCAATCCGTATCAGCGACGGGAACATGCCGCTAAGCTAACGCCCCACCCCAACGGGACCGCCAGCCGGAAGTTGCGACAATTCGGGGCACTTCGACCAAAAGTTAGCATAGCTTCGCCAACTGCTCGCGGACAAGTCAGCGCGGTTTCCGGGCAAGGCGCCGTGCGGTCCATTCCGGCCACGGGTCCTCCAAGAAAAAGGGGACATCGGTCTCCTTCCAGCCCCAGCGGGGGCCGTCGAAACCGAGGAACCGGCGCAAGCCCAACCCTCCCATGTAGAAGCAGGTCGGGGAGAAATCCTGCGGCGGCACCGGCAATCCCAATGCCGCCTGCACCATCGCCTTTGGAAAGTTCACGCCTGCAGCGGTGGAAGCCAGCAGGCTGCCCCAGCAGCGGGGATTGAGTTCGAGCAACTTGTAGCTGCCATCCCGTTCGTCCTGGATGGCATCGAGGTGGGCCAGCCCGCTCCATTTCAATTGGGTAGCCAGCCGGGCGGCCATCGCGGCAAGTCCTGGGTGGGGTTCCAGCATTATCTCGGTGGCGGGAGCGTAAGCAGCACCCTTCCGAAGCGACCGTTGGGTAGTCAGCGCGAGAATGGTCCCGTCCATCGCCAGGAAACTGCAGTCCACGTCGGGCCCGGGCACCCATTCCTGCACCAGGAAGGTCACCTGCTCCCGGGCCAACTCGGCGCAGGCGAGGTCTACTTGGGCCGGGGTTTCGCAGCGGAAGATGCCTTGCCCGCCCGAACGGGCCGCCGCCTTGACCATCCAGGGGGAACGCAGAGTCGCGCAGGCCAAGGTCGCCGGCGAAGCCGGCGGCGAGGCGGCCACACTCCGCGGGTGGTCGAGGCCCAATTCACCGAGCAAACGTGTGAATTGGACCTTGCTCCTTATCCGTTCCAGCGCAGGGGGCTCGGGATTTGGCGTCACCCGAAGGTGCCGGGCCAACGCCGGCCGACACCGGCTCACGAATTCGACGGCCCGGTCATCGGCGGGAAACAGCACCTGGCAGTCGAACTGGGTGGCGATCCGAACGACTTCGGCCACGAGTTCATGATCCTCGATGGTCGGTTCAAACCGGACGAACGGCCGGGCGTGGACTGACTGGGAAACCACATCATTGGGAAATCCATGCAGGAGAACTACCCGGCCCACCTCCGGAGCGAGCGATCGTAGGACCGGCAAAATCGCGGTGCCGTGCCACGTCAACAGGAGGACATTGGTTTCGTTCAGCGACATCGGTTCGAGCGTCGAATTGCTCCCCAAACGATGTCACGGCGTCCGCACCCGGTAAAAGTCCGAATCGTCACCGGACAGTGGCAGGTCCTTCACCTGGGTGTCCGCCGTCAGCGTGATCGTTTCCACTTCGGTCCATTCGGCGTTCGCCAGCGTCGGCTTCCGTTCAATGATCACCGACTGTCCCTTGCGGGCCTTGATGCTGAGCTTGAGGAAGCCTTCCTCCACCCGCGCGGAAAGCACAGCGTCGACTGGGATGATGCCCCCGCCGCCACCCGGCGGATCGGACAGGTCCGGCACCCGGTCCTCGTCGGCGTCGTTGTCATCGAAGATGTTGAACTCCCAGACGATGTATTCCTCGCCAACCGGAGTCGCCGGCATCCCGTCGAACGTGCCCGCCAAGCCGTTGTAAAACTGCCGCGTCACGTGGGTCAGATACGCCTCGATCTCAGCCGCCGGGATGAAGCCAAACACGTTGCCCCCCTCGTCGCGCCACTCGTCGCCGGGGAAGGTCATTTCCCCGGGCCCGATCGGCGAGAGGTGCCATTCGCCCGAAAGCGTTCCCGGCGCGCCTTGGCGCTGGAGATTGACCCGCGCGACCACGTTGGTCGCCGGCACGTAGGTCATGGGCCCGACATACTGGAAGATCTCGAACGGCACCGCGAACTCGGCATTGACGATGTCGCCTTCCATCACCATCTGGCACGTCCCCGTGGTGGATCCCGCCGCGCGGGTCCAGGTAGCCTCTACCGTGACGAGCCCGAAGAATTCATCCTCGAAGGCGCCGAGCGTCGTCTCGTTCTCAACCGCCTGGCTCACCTGGAAGAAGTCGCTCACCCGGTTGATGTCGGCATCGCCGATTTCCGGCACGTCGAGGAACAGCTTGGAGATGATCGTGTCCTGCAGGATCGGGTGTTCGAGGAGGATAACCGTGCTCAGGAACGTCGGCGCATTCGGATCATCATCGATGCCCAATTCGCCATTGGGCTCGCCGTCCACGGTCGTAAAGCTGACCGTATAGGTCTGGCCCAACTCCTTCGCGGAGGCGGGACTCAGCCGCACGGACTGGCAGTGGAACGAGAGCTGGGCGGTATTCGTCGCCGCGTGGGCGGCCAAGACCAGGAACAGCAGCGGGAGCAACAGCAGCCGTGGAATCATGGCGCGAGGATGCCGAAACCGAAGTCGAGGGCAAGCCATCGTTTACATCATGAAACACCGCATCCAAAACACCACGCGTCGGGCGCGGACCGCCTTTGCGATTGCCGGGCACCCACCGCCGTGGCCAGCTCTCGGGGCGGCCGAAAACCCGATTCCCATGACCCTTCGTTTCCTGCTCGTCCTCGTCCCGCTGCTCGCGGCGCGCCTCCTGGCGCAAACGGTCCCCGCCCCGGCGGTTCTCCACTCCACCTACCTCGGCGGCAGCGGGCCTGACTACGTCACCGACGGCGGCCTGGCGATTGCGACCGGCCCCGGCGACACCCTGTATGTGCTCGGCCAGACGAGCTCGGCGAGTTTCCCGACCACCGCCGTTATCGGCGCACAGACCAATGGCTACGGCACATTCATCGCGCGGTTTTCGCCCGACGGCCGCACCCGGCTCCAAACCACCTTCATCGGCGGCATCGCGGCGCGGGCCCTCGCGGTGGACGCCGCGGGCAGTGTTTATCTGACCGGGGAAACGGGCGGTTCGATTCCCGGCGAAAGCTCCGCCCAAACAAACTTCGGCGGCGCCTTCGATGCGTTCGTCGTGAAACTCAATCCGGCCGGAACGGCAGTCGTCTATGCCACCTACCTCGGCGGTAGCGACCTCGACATCGGCCGCAGCCTCGCGGTGGACGACACAGGGGTCGCCTACGTCGCCGGCTGGACCAGCTCCACCAACTTTCCCGCCACTCCCGGTGCGGCGCAGACTGCGATCGGTGGCAACTACGACGCGTTTGTCGCCGCCGTGAATCCCGACGGAAAATCCCTGCGCTACGCCACCTACGTCGGCGG
>JBEISV010000155.1:0-9248 GCA_040375265.1 Verrucomicrobiales bacterium | reverse complement strand
TAGGCTGGAAACCGGCGGCGCGTTACGGTCGCGTGTGATGCCGGATGTCCACGGCATCCATGCCCGCGGCTCGGATGGACTGCATGCCCAGGTCGGTGTCCTCAAACGCCCGGCACAGGTGCGGCGCCACGCCCAGGCGACGCGCAGCTTCAAGGAAGATGTCCGGCGCGGGCTTCTGGTTCACCACGTCCTCGTTGGTCACGATCGCGCCGAACCACGACACTATGCTCAGGTGAGTGAGCACCTTGGTGATGGCGTGCTTCGAGCCGCCGCTGGCGACGCCCATCGGCAGTTTGCCGTGATGTTCCCGCGCAATGGCGACGACTTCCTCGACCGGGCCGATGTGCTCAAACAGCTGGAAGTAGGCTTCCTCCTTCTCCTTGGCGAACTTCAGCGGATCAATGTCCGTGCGTCCCTGTTCCTGCGCCAGTATCCGCACGATGTCTCGCGTCGGCACGCCACCGAGCGCGTAGAAGCGGTCCTCCGGGAAATGGACGCCGTAGCGTCCCGTGACTTCCTGCCACGCCCGCCAGTGGATGGGCATGGTGTCGGCCAGGGTGCCGTCGCAATCGAAGATCAGGGCGTGGGGAACAAAGTCAGAGCGCACGCGGCCGAGGTTCACGGACACGCGGCGACGTCGCCAGAATTTTGCGCGCCCGACATGACGTCCAGATCCGCATGCCCGGAATCGGACTTGTTCGTCGACGCCGGAAATCGGCACCTTGCCGGCCGTGACGACTCAAGAAGCTCTGGATCTTTTCCGTTCCACCGGCGCCCTCCTGGAGGGCCATTTCGTGCTGCGCAGCGGCCTGCACAGCCGGCAGTTCTTCCAATGCGCCCTCGCGCTCCAGCAGATGCCGATCGTTGAGCGCTTCGGCGCCGCCCTAGCCGCAAAGCTCCGTCCGCTCGGCGCCACAACCGTCATTTCGCCTGCAATGGGCGGGCTCGTCATCGGCCAGGAAGTCGCCCGCCAGTTGGGCCTGCGCTTCATCTTCGCCGAAAAAGAAGACGGCAAACTGGTCCTGCGGCGCGGCTTCAAGATCGCTCCGGGCGAACGCTGCCTCGTGGTCGAGGACGTCGTCACCAAGGGCGGCCGCGTGGCGGAAACCATCGCCATTGTCCGCGAACTCGGCGGCGTGGTCCCCGGCGTCGCAATGGTAGTGGATCGCTCCAACGGCGGCGTGGACCTCGGCGTGCCGATGTTCAGCCTGATTGCGCTGAACGTGGAAACCTTCGCCCCCGACGCCCTGCCGGCCGACCTCGCGGCGATTCCCGCCACGAAGCCCGGCAGCAAGTAGGCGTCCCGCACCGGCGCACTTTCCGCTTTGTGCTTTCGGCTTCGGCCTTGGAACTTCCCCGCATGGATCTCCGTTTGCAGGACAAGGCCGTGCTCGTCACCGGCGCCACCAAGGGCATCGGCGCCGCCACTGCCCGGGCCTTTGCGGCCGAAGGCGCCCGGGTCGCCATTCTCGGACGCGACACCGCCGCTGGCACCGCCCTCGCCGGGGAACTGCCCCGGTCGGTGTTCATCCAGGCCGACCTGACCCGTGAGGCCGACTGCCAGCGCGCCGTCGCCGAAACCGTGGAACGCCTCGGCCGGCTCGACGTGCTGGTGAACAATGCCGGGGTGAACGACAGCGTGCCGCTCACGGCCGAACCCGCGGAGTTCCTTGGCTCGCTCCAGCGCAACCTGCTTCACGTTTTCTCGCTCACGCACCACGCGCGCGCCCACCTCGTCGCCACCAAGGGCAACGTCGTGAACGTCACCTCGAAGGTCGCCTGGACCGGCCAGGGCGGCACGTCGGGTTACGCGGCGGCCAAGGGCGCCATCAACGCATTGACCCGCGAATGGGCCATCGCGCTGGGCAAGGACGGCGTGCGTGTGAACTGCGTCGTGCCCGCGGAATGCGAGTCGGACCAATACGACCGCTGGTTCAACTCCCAGCCCGATCCCTCAGCCGCCCGGGCGCAGGTCGAACGGCTCGTTCCGCTCGGCCACCGGCTGACGAAGGCCGAGGAACTCGCCGACTCCATCGTGTGGCTGGCCTCGGACCGCGCGAGCCACGTCACCGGCCAATTCCTGTTCGTGGACGGCGGTTACACGCACCTCGACCGCGCGCTGACGTCGTCGCACCAGTGGTGAGAATCCAGGCCTCGTAGCCGCCGAGGTGACGAGGCGGATTCCCCGGCAGACCGAACAAAGGGACTCCGCCTCCTCACCTCGGCGGCTACGGGGCGGGCGGCTCGGCCTCACGATACGTGACGTAGAGCTTCCAGAAGACCGGCCAGAAATCCTCGTCTTGCGGATGCAATCGGGGATAGCCCGGCACCACGCAGCCGGCGAACGGCCAGCGGCCGTTCTCCGCGACCAGCTTTGCCCGGACCGGGTTGGCGAGGATGTAAAGGCAGGTTTGGGCAAACGCGTTCCGTTTCCGCTCCTCCTCGCGCAATACGTGGTCGTGAGGCTGATGCTGCCATTCGCGGCCCTCGCCCAGGGCCGGTTCCAGTTCCGTGCGCAGGAACTTCATGGCGTTGCGCTGGTCGCTGGCGCGACGCAGCCCCATCCAGAGCATATGCAGGTGATCCGGCATGAGGCAGTAGGTCGGGCACCAGACTTGGTAGCGGACCGCGGTATGGAGCATCCGCTCGCGAAAGGTGTGGTGAAAGTCCGGGTTGAGCCAACCGCGGGCTCGTTCCTCCAAGGTCAAGGTCCAGAAGACGGTGGCGTGTCCCTGATAGTGGTGCTTCTCCAGACGCGGCAGGTTGCGTTTCGGCTCGAAGGGCACGCCAAGCTTGTAGCCACCGACGTGAGGAGGCGGAACTGGAAACACGCGGTGGATTCGGGCCGGTCCGCCTCCTCACGTCGGCGGCTACGGAGAGCCCGGCCGCGTCATGCCAGTCGCAAGCCGAATTCCCGGATTTACCCTCCCGGGTTCCCGACTACGCTGACTCCCGTGCAACGAATCTTCGCCGCCTTCCTGAGCGTGCTCCTGCTGGTCGCCGGGTGCGCCACCTCCGGAAAAACCGACTGGCCGGGCCGGGTCGGCAATTTCACCTACGACAATGCGGTGAAGGAACTCGGGCCGCCAGACAAGACGGAGGCGCTCGCCGACGGAGTCCGGGTGGCCGACTGGTTTGTGACCCGGCGCGGCGGCATGACGGTCAGTCTCGGGTTGGCGAGCTTCGGCCCAAACACCGCGGTAGGCACCGGCACCACGCTCGGCACCGTGGGCGGCCGACCAACACTGCGACTGACGTTTGGCGCGGATGGGAAACTGCAGTCGGCACAGGAGTTGGGGCGGTAATTCTATCCTTAAGGACTCCATGGCGAAGCGGGCCTTGAAGCTGCACTTCCGACTACCGCCCTACGTCCACCCACGGATTGAATGGCGAAAATTGATCCACGAAGCGGCCGCCGCGGCCATGTGGAAGTGCGGCGTTTCGTATAGGCCGGACGACCAATTGGCTGTCGACATCGTCGTTTACTTTGAAGAAACCCGCCTGCGCTGGCACGACGTGGACAATCGGCTGAAGGACGTGCTCGATGCGCTTCAGGGGCGGTTGGGAGGCCCAAAAAGCGTCAGAGCGCACGAGGCGTTCATTCCCAATGACAACCAGATTCACCAAGTCTCGGTCACCAAGGCGACGGCACCTCCGCAAAGCCACGGCTTGGGTCACGTCACGGTGACTCGCTCTCGCTCGCCCGCGTGAAATCGCCCGTCTTCAACTCAGCTACTTCCCCTCCGCCACGCAATACAGCGCCACGTGGGTCCGGATGAACACCTGCGCGTCCGAGAACGCCGGCGTGGAGTTGGACAGTTCGCCCAGCGGGTTGGATGCGAGGAGTTCGTATTTCGGCGCCGCGCGCAGCACCAGCGTGTCGCCGGACTGGTTCACCACGTAGAGCCGATCGCCGACAAGGACGGGCGAGCCCCACGTCGCGCTGCTGCCGCCGGTCGCGGGCAGGCGTTCCTCGAAGACCATCTTGCCGGTCGCCAGTTCGTAGCATTGGAGGAAGCCGTCGGTGACGCACACGTAGATGTGCCCATCGCGGATCACCGGCGAGCCGATGGTGTGCTTCTTCATCCGTTGCTCGTGGAAGAGCCTTTTCGCGGTCACGTCCCCATCCCCGCCGGGCTTGAGGAAAACCACGCCGCCGAAGAATCCTCCGAACGTCACCAGCGTGCCGTCACCGTAGGTGGTGGAGGCATAGACCAGCGGGTTGATGCCGTCGGCGCTCCACAGTTCCCGGCCGTCCGCCGGGGCAAAGGCCCGGACCTTGTTCACCACGGGCAGGATGATTTCGTCGCGCCCGTTGGCGGAGACGATCAGCGGCGTGCTGAAGGTGCCGAGGGCGCCGTCGTTCTTGCCGGCGAACCCGTCGAAACGTTCGGCGGGATGCTGCTCCTTCAGCGGCACGGTCCACTTCTTGGCCCCGGTGCGCTTGTCGAGGGCGTGCAGCGCGGAAAACTCGCCCGGGCCGTGATAAACGATCACTAAATCGCCGTGAATCACCGGTGAAGAGCCTTGGCCCCAGTCGTGGCGTTGTTTGCCGAGATCTGCTTTCCACAGCGGCATCCCGCCGAAGTCGTAGGCCACGATCCCGGCGGACGCGAAGCTGGCGATCACCCGTTCGCCGTCAGTCACGGGCGAGGCCGAGCAATGGGGATTGGTCTTGTGGCGCGGATCGGTCTCGTCGTAGGCGACGCCCTGCTGCCAACGCTGTTTGCCGGTCTTTCGGTCAAAGGCCATCAGCGTGCGGCGTTTGCCATCGTCCACGGCCTGGGTCACGAACACGGTGTCGCCCCAGACGATGGGCGAGGAATTGCCGGCCTCCGGAAGTTCGGCGCGCCACTTGACGTTCTCGGTCCGGCTCCAGCGCGTCGGGAAGTTCGTTTCCGGGGAAATGTTGTTCTGGTTCGGCCCGCGCCAGGAGGGCCAGTTCCCGGCGAGGGTGGCGCACGAAGTCAGGCAGGCGAACGAGACGGTCAGCACGGTGGAGCGCATGGGGGGACGTTACGGTCCGGCCGCCGCCTGCCAAGCAGGCAACACGAAGATGTCGTGGACTGCCCAGGCCTGAACGGTATCGCCAAGCAGGCACGGCGCGATGACCTCAGGCGGATTGTTTCCTCGTGCCCGTCTCCCGGTTCCACGTTTGCGGTCACCTCCTCGCCGTCGTTGAGCGTGACGTTTCATCGCTTCCCCGGGATGTTTCCGCCCACGATCTCATTGCCACCGCTCCACCTCATGACACTTTCCCGGCTAGTTTGTCTCGGCGCGATCTTGGCCGTGGGACTCCTGCGTTGCGCGGTCGCGGCGCAGACCAACGCCCCCGTGGTCGCCCCGGTGCCCCGCACCGACCGCAATTCACAGCTCGCGCACGAGCAGCTCCTCGCCAAGGCCAAGCAAGGCCGCATTGACCTCTACTTCGTTGGCGATTCCATCATCCGCCGTTGGGGCTGTTCCGATGCCCAATACCGCGACCTGCTCGCCAACTGGACCACCAACTTCCACGGCTGGAACGCCGGCAACTTCGGTTGGGGCAGCGACACCGTGCAGAACATCCTCTGGCGGCTGGAAAACGGCGAACTCGCGGGAGTCCATCCCAAGGTCGTCGTGCTGCTGGCCGGCACCAACAACCTCAAGCCCGACGACACCGGCGACCGCGCCGAGGCCAGGATCGCCGAAGTCACCGCCGGCATCCGCGCGATCCTCGACTCCGTGCAACGGCAGGCGCCCGCCGCCACGGTGATCCTCACGGGCGTCCTGCCGCGGAACAGTCCCGGTGAAGGCCTCACGCTGATGCCCACGATCCGCCGTCTCAACGCCCGTCTCGCCGGCTTCGCCGAAGGCAATCGCATCCGCTACCTCGACCTCGACGCCGGCCTGGCCGACCGCGACGGCAAGCTCCTCGCCGGCATGATGCACGACGGCGTGCACCCGAACGTGCAGGGCTACCAAGTCTGGGCCAACGCACTGAAACCGATCCTCACCGAGCTGCTCGGCCCACCTGCCCGGGAAGATCATGCACCGCCGCCTACTGGTGATCCGAGTGCCCAACCACGTCCTTGAAGCATCGCCATGGCCTTCGATCCCGATCTCGCCGAGCGCGTCCGGCAGTGGTTTCACCAGCGAGGTGTTGCCACGGAGGAAAAACGCATGATGGGCGGCCTTTGCTTCATGGTGGAGGGCAAGATGTGCCTCGGCGTGGATTCGGATCGGCTCATGGTGCGGCTGGACCCGGCTGTCTACGAAGCCGCGCTGCAACGTCCCGGCTGCCGACCGATGGATTTCACCGGCCGCCCCATGAAGGGCTTCGTGTGGGTGACGCGGGATGCCGTGGGCACGGACCAAGAGCTGCACAACTGGGCCGCGCTCGCGCTGGAGTTCAATCCCCGCGCTAAGTCGTCAAATTCCGGAAAATCCAACGGGAAACCCAAACGCTCATGAAGAAACTGATCCTCGCCGTGCTCGCCTACGTGTTACCCACCTTTCCGTTGGGCTATTTCTGGCACCTCAAGACCTTCGCGGACTACTACAAGTCGCTCCATGTCTACCGCGACGAACTCATCATTCCCTTCGGCCTGCTCTCCATGCTGGTCCAAGGCGTCGTGTGGGCAGTGATCTATCGCCGCCTGTTCCCCGGACAGTCGATCGTGGCGGGCGCGATTAAGTTCGCCGCGTTGGCCTTGCCGCTGTCTTGGTCGTTCATGGCCCTCGCCGTGTCGGCCAAGCACCAGATGACGTCGCCGTATGCCTACCTCGGCATCGAGACGGCATTCGTGACGCTCCACTATCTGGTAGTGAGCCCGCTGATCGCGGCGGTTTATCGTAAAGGGGCGTAAGGTCCGGCGCGCCCGGCGGGGCGACTACTTTCCCGGCTCCTGCGGCGTGTGCTTCAGCAGCCGGTTCGCCCAGGCGAGGAAGTGCTTCATGTTGGTGCGGTCTTCGTGGCCGCCGTCGTGCTGGCGCCAGGCGAGTTCGCCATCGAGCGGGCCGACGTTCACCGCGGGCTTTTGCGCGGTGCGATAGTCTTCGGTCACGCCCAGGTCACGCGCGCCGAGCAGGCGGAACGCCGGGCCGGCGGCGACGGTCGCCATGTAGCTGCCCTGCTGGTCGAGCCAGAGGGCGTCGCCCTTCTCCGGGATGCCGTAGCTGATGAACGTGGGCCGAGGCGCGCAGAGCGCGATGAGTTGGTGGGCGTCCACCGGGATGTCGCCGGGAGTCTTGCGGCCGAAGGTGGCTTCCTCCGCCCCGTATTTCAGGAAGTTGCCGGCCATCCAGTGGTATTCGCCGGAGCCAGTGAGGTTCTCCACCGCCTCGCCGAAGTTGCGCCGGTGCAGCTTCGCGCCGCCTTCGCCGGAGGACCCCACCAGCACGAGCGCGAAGCGCTGCTCAAACGCCAACGTCACCAGCGCCGCCTTGCCGTAGCGCGACACGCCTTCGATGCCTACCTGTTTGGCGTTCACCGTGGGATCCGTCTCCAGGTAGTCGAGCGCACGCGCGGCGCCCCAAGCCCACGCCCGCAGCGCGCCCCAGTCGTCCGGCTGGCGCGGCTGCCCCTTGTTGACGAGACCGATGATGCCCTTGGTGAGCCCGGCGCCGTTGTCGGCCTGGATGCTGCCGGGATTGATCGTCGCGTAACCCCAGCCGGCGGCGATCAACTGCTCGGTCGAAGGCGGATCGGTGAAGACCTGGTTGCCGAAGCCACGGAAACGGTTCGTGGGTTCCGGGTCCGTGGCCTTGCGTGGGAAGCCACCGCCGCCCAAGCCACCGAACATCATCAGCACCGGCACGGGCTTCTTGGCGTCAAGCGGCGTGACCAGCGTCACCTGAAGGTTCACCTCGATGCTTGGGCAGGCCGAGTTATCCACCTTGCCGACGAGCTGCCGCGCGTTGACGGGGATTTTGTCCACCACGCGATCGGTGGCCTGGTTGGTGATGGTCCAGGTCACCTTGGGCATGTTCTTCGGCACGCGGCCAACCACTTCCCGCTCGAAGTCCTCGACGATTTCCGGCCGGCGCACCTGCCACCAGAGTTCGGGCGACGTGACCTTGCGGCCGTCCTTGGTCACGAGCAGTTCAGGCAGGTTGGGAAAGGGATTGGCCTGGGCGGGATCGTAGTTGGCCGGGTTGTTGGTGGCGTTGGGATTGCCGTTCCGGCCCGGTCGCAGCTTCGTGATGCCGAGCTGCTCCTTCATGTTCTGGTGGTCCTGCTGGGTGGTCCAGTTGAGCGGGGCGGGCATGGCGCTGGCCGCCTGCGCCAGCAGACGCAGCGGCGCGAACGTCAGCGCGCAGCCGCAGAGAATCACGTGGCCGAGGCGGGCGGGGAGGCGACCGGGAACACTCATGGTGATGCTGGGATGACCCGGCGGCTCAGGCGGGGTTACGGGCCAAATCGCGGCCGGCGCCGGGCTGCAGACTTGACCGGCGGCCCTGCGAGTCGCCCTGCTCTGCCGCATGACCGCAGAGGAACAGCTCCATCGCCTCGGACTCAGTGTGCCGCCCGCCCCCGCCGCCGTGGCCGCCTATGAGCCGTGGGTGCGCACCGGCAACCTCGTGTTCACCTCCGGGCAACTGCCGTGGCGGGACGGCCAGATGGCGTTCACGGGACGCCTTGGGACTGAACTGACCGTGGAACAGGGTTACCAAGCGGCCCGGCAATGCGCGCTCAACGTGCTCGCGCAGCTCAAGGCCGCGACCGGTGATCTGGAAAAAGTTCGCCGGCTCGTCCGGGTCGAAGGTTACGTCCACTGCGCGCCGGGCTTCCGCGGCCATCCGCAGGTGCTCAACGGGGCCTCGGAGCTGTTCAACGCCGTCTTCGGTGCCCGCGGCGCACACGCACGCCTGGCCGTCGGCATCAGTGACATGCCCCTCGACGCCGCGGTGCAACTCACCGTTACGGCGGAGGTTGCCGACTAAGGCGCGCGGTCGCCGCTCACAGCAGATTTCCCTGCGCCAAGGCGCCTTCCTCACCCAGTTCCGCCAGCAGGCTCCGGAAGTTCCATCGGCGATACATCTCGCGCAGGGCCGGCTTGTTCGGCGTCTTGGCCGTCAGCGATTCCAGCGCCGGGCCGTCGGCCAGGTCGAACTGGAGGCGGACCATGAGCTGGTTGCGCTTCACGATCTCGGTCGCGTCGAGCAGCGAGGCGCGCTGGCTCTCGGACTTCACCTCGGTGAGCCGGGCGTAGAGGGCCTCGATGGTGCCGAAACGTTTCAGCAGCTCCGTCGCCGTCTTCGGGCCGACG
>JBEISV010000235.1:0-7187 GCA_040375265.1 Verrucomicrobiales bacterium | reverse complement strand
GGATCGTTGTTGGAGGTTAACATCACGATCGGGCACGTAACGCCATGGGCACGGAGCCGTTTGCACAGCACGTCGCCGGTCTGGCCCGGCATCATCCAATCGAGCAGCACCAAGTCCGGATTCTCCCTGGTTGCCCGTCGGAACCCCTCTTCGGCGGCGGGTGCGAGCAAGACCTTGAAGCCGGCCTTCGTCAGGTGGCCGGCGACCAAATTGCGGAGGATCTCCTCATCCTCCACCAGCAGGATACGGAGGCTGTCCAACGTTGGGCTGATGGCGGTGTCGTTCAAAAAATGGATGGCGGCTGGCTGTTCCAACGGATTTCGCCCGAACCACGGGCTTTCGACCGGCATTTGACCAAGCCATGACAATTCCGTCGAGGCTGGAGTGGATGGCGCGGACGTGCCGATTGGGTGACACGGCGACCTCTGTTGACAGGTGAATAACCGGCAACATCTCGGTCTTGCGGGTAGCCCGGCTGAGGGCAGGATTAAAGGTTCCTGCCGGCCACGTCGGTGGCACTCCGGGCGGGAGATTCACAACCATAAAACGGCAAAAAGCGGCCAAAATGTCAGGTTGGCAGATTCCGTAAAAAACCACTTGTAACCACAACATCTTGGGTCAAGCTGTGCCCCCGTCTACTACATGATGGGTGTGCAATTCGCAGGAAACACACGTTTTTTGTCGGTTTTTTGACGGATTAGGCGGTTTCTGTCCGACGTGCCCAATGGGGGACTCCGCCGGACGCGACAAGCGCCTGAACCACCCAGCTTTTAGTAACTGTCCAACCCGCCCTAGCCATGATCGATGCCCAGGATGTTGTAGCCACTCCCAGCAAGGCGAAACCTGCCCGCCGCGGTTCCCAATCCGCCGTCGCCGCCCGCCGTGGTGGCCCGGCTGC
The DNA here is from genome assembly GCA_040375265.1 of Verrucomicrobiales bacterium. Classification (GTDB taxonomy): domain Bacteria; phylum Verrucomicrobiota; class Verrucomicrobiia; order Limisphaerales; family UBA9464; genus CAIWAH01. Next base: position 6,289 of record JBEISV010000235.1, on the reverse strand, counting down.
CAAGTCGGCCAAGCCGACCCAACGCGCCCTGAAAATTACCCGCCTCTTCAGCGACGCCAAGGTGGCCCCGTTCGACCAGATCGAATGGGAACGGCGCACCGCGGAGATCACCGATGACACGGGCAAGGCCGTCTTCAAGCAGGAGAATGTCGAGGTTCCCAAGTCGTGGTCCCAGCTGGCCACCAAGGTGGTCTGCTCGAAATACTTCTATGGCGATCCCGCCAAGGCCGAGCGCGAATACTCCGTTAAACAGCTTGTCCACCGGGTGACCCGCACGATCGCTGATTGGGGCGTCAAGGACGGCTATTTCAGCAAGGCGGACGGGGAAGTCTTCTACAACGAGTTGACTTGGCTGTGCGTGAACCAATACGGGGCGTTCAACTCGCCCGTTTGGTTCAATGTGGGGCTCTACAGCCAATACGGTGTGGGCAAGGCGTCGGACAAGGGTAACTGGCACTGGGACCCGAAGCTCGGGGAAGCGAAGCGGGCCAACACCCAATACGAATATCCGCAGGGCAGTGCGTGCTTCATCCAGTCCGTCGAGGACAACATGGAGAACATCATGCAGCTCGCCTACAGCGAAGCGATGCTCTTCAAGTTCGGTTCCGGCACCGGCACGGACCTGACGCCCATCCGGTCGAGCAAGGAAAAGCTGTCCGGCGGTGGCAAACCCAGCGGCCCGATGAGCTTCCTGCGGGTCTACGATCAGGTGGCGAACGTCGTGAAATCCGGCGGCAAGACCCGTCGCGCGGCCAAGATGAACACCATCCGTGACTGGCATGGCGACGTGGAGGACTTCATCACCGCGAAGGCCAAGGAAGAGCGCAAGGCGTGGGCGCTCATCGAGCAGGGTTACGATGGTTCGTTCAACGGCGAGGCCTACGGTTCCGTGATGTATCAGAACGAGAACCTGTCCGTGCGCGTGTCCGACGAATTCATGACGGCCGCGGTGGAGGGCAAGGAATGGTGGACCCGTTCGGTCACCACCGGCAAACCGCTGGAAAAGAAGGACGCTTCCCGCCTCCTCGACCAGATTGCCGAAGGGACCTGGGTTTGTGGCGACCCCGGCCTGCAATACGACGGCGCGATCCAAAAGTGGCACACCTGCAAGGGCACCGAACCCATCCACTCGACGAATCCCTGCTCGGAATACGTCTTCCTCAACAACACCGCCTGCAATCTGGCGTCGCTCAACCTGATGAAGTTCAAGCGCGCCGACGGCGTGTTTGACATCGAACGCTTCAAGGCGGCCGTTCGCATCTACATTACGGCCCAGGAAATCCTGGTCGATAACGCGAGCTACCCAACCAAGATGATCGCGGAGAATTCGCACATCTACCGCACCTTGGGACTCGGCTTCGCCAATCTCGGATCGCTCGTCATGAGCTATGGCCTCGCCTACGACTCCAACGAAGGCCGGGCGCTGGCCGGGGCGATTACCGCCGTGATGACCGGTCACGCCTTCGAACAGTCGGCGGAGATTGCGACTGCGATGGGTGCTTTCCCTGGTTACGCCGACGCCCGCTGCTCCGGTGTCAGCAATCCACTGAAGAAGGACAACATCGAGTCCATGCGCGGGGTCATCCAGCACCATCGTGGGGCGGTTGAAGACATCCAACCCAGCCGTGATTTCGCCTACCTCAAGGATGAGGCCCGTGCCTGCTGGGACCGGGCGCTCGCGAAGGGCCGGCAGCATGGTTACCGCAACGCCCAGGTCACGGTGTTGGCCCCGACCGGCACCATCGCGTTCCTGATGGACTGCGACACCACCGGCGTCGAACCCGACATCGCGCTGGTCAAATACAAGCTCCTCGCCGGCGGCGGCATGCTCAAGATCGTCAACCGCGGCGTCGGCGACGCCCTGAAGCGACTGGGCTATAACGGAAGCGAGAGCGAACGCATCCTCGCGCACGTCGAGAAGTTCGACACCATTGAGGATGTCACCCTGACGAAGGATGACGCCGATGTGAAAGACGGTCGCGCCAAGGCTGGCGACAAGGTTGCCAGCGGCCTTCGCCCAGAACACTTGGAAGTCTTCGACTGCGCCTTCAAGGCCTACCGCGGCGAACGGAGCATCCACTACAAGGCTCATCTCAGCATGATGGCAGCTTCCCAGCCGTTCATTTCCGGGGCGATTTCCAAGACGGTCAACATGCCCAACGACGCCACGGCGGCGGACATTCGTAACGCATACGTCGACGCTTGGCGCATGGGTCTGAAGTGCGTCGCCATCTACCGTGACGGCTCGAAGCGCAGCCAGCCGCTCAACACCAGCAAGGCTGGCGCCACTGAGAATGGATCGGTATCCGAGCAGGTGGTCACACTGGAGACTCGCATCAAGGAGCTGGACTCCGAAGTGGCCCGCCTCCGCGACATGGTGAACCAGCCGCTGCGGAAGCGCCTCCCGGAGACCCGCATGGCGGTGAACCACAAGTTCGAGATCGCCGGCCACGAAGGTTACCTGACCGTGGGCCTGTTTGAAGACGGTCAGCCGGGCGAACTCTTCGTCACGATGGCCAAGGAAGGCAGCACCATTGGCGGCCTCATGGACACCATCGGTGCCCTTACCTCGATGTCGCTGCAATACGGGGTGCCGCTTGAAAGTTTGGTGCGTAAATTCGCCCACCAGCGTTTCGAGCCCAGCGGTTTCACCCGCAATCCCGACATCCGCAACGCGTCGTCGATCATCGACTATGTGTTCCGGTGGATGGCCTGCCAGTTCGTCGCCGGCTATCGCGCGGCAAATTCGCCGAACGGCGGCCAAGCTGAGCTGCCCATGCCGGGCCTGCTGGAGGAGCTGAAAAAAAAAGTGAATCGGCCCGTTCCGGAACTTCCGATCGTTGAAGGCAACACCGAAATCCTCGTGAAAGCTTCGACCGTCGCCGCGGCCCCTAGCGGCCTCTATGCGGCCAGTCCGGCCGGGGCGACGGGTTCGCTGCTGACCAGCACTTTCAAGAATCAAGGTGACGCGCCGACCTGCCCGACCTGTGGCCATGTCACAGTTCGAAACGGAGCCTGCTACAAATGTCTTAACTGCGGCGCGAGCCTCGGTTGTTCCTGAGTTTCGTTGGTGGGTTAATACGCGTTAGGCCGGGCCGAAAGGCCCGGCCTTTTTTTCGCCTGCTGCCAGTTTGTTCGGAAGCCGGCGGTCGCGACGCGACGTGCCATGGCGCGGGTGGACCCAACGGCGAGCGACGGGCCGTTTGCCCACGCCTCAGTGCAGGATCGGGTCGGCGTTGGGCAGCCGCATCAGTTCGGCGTCGAGGTCGAGGAACCAATCCAGCCGTCGGTCGGTTTCCTCCAGGTCGATGTGCCGCGCCATGATCAGGTAGGTGGCGTAGTGGTTGCCCTCCGATTCCACCAGGCTCGCGTAAAACCCCGCCAACTCGGGATCCGCGTCCCGGAGTCCCTCGGCGAGGAGCTGGAATTTCTCGCAACTCCGGGCCTCGATCAGGGCGCAGGCGATCAGGTGGTCGATGACCTGGCCCTGGATGCCGCTCCGCACCGCGCGCATCAGGCCGCGGATCCACAGACTGGGCCGGGGTTCACCAAACGGGATGCCCCGATTCCGCAACAGCCCAAGCACCAGCTCGAAGTGCTGAAGTTCCTCGATCGCGATGGCGTTGAGCTCGTGAACCCGGTCGAAAAGCTGGCGGAACTTCTCCAAGTTGAGCGCCGAGGTAGCCGCCTTGCGCTCCAAGTGGGCGTGGTCCACCAGCACCGCCGGCAGATTGGCCTTCACCTTCGGCAGCCAGTCGGCGGGAACCTTCTCACGAAACAACAGCATGACGGCGAGGATAGGCGGCGGGCCGTGGCGCGACAATCCGTCAGCCGGCGGCGGGACTGGCCTCGGCGGCCCGGCGGCGCAGTTGCCCGCAGGCGGCGTCGATGTCCTTGCCGCGCGAGCGCCGGAAGTGGGCGACTAGGCCGCGTGCCTTCAGGATGCCGGCAAACGCCTCGGCCACGGGCTCCGGCGATGGCGCGTAAGCGACCCCGCGAAGGCTGAGCCCGGTCGGGTTGTAGCGCAGGAGGTTCACGTGCATCCGCCGGGAACCCAGCAGTTCGGCGAGCCGGTGGGCGTGTTCGGGCGAATCGTTCACCCCGGCGAGGAGGCAATACTGGATTGTCACCGGCCGGCCGCGTCGGGCCTGGAAGCGGTCGGCGGCGGCGAGAATGTCGGCGAGCGGAAAGCGTTTGCCCACGGGAAGCAGTTGGGCGCGCGTGGCGTCGTCCGGCGCGTGCAGTGACACCGCCAGGTTGAAGTTTAGGCCCGTCGCGTTCAGCGCCTCCATGCCGGGCACGATGCCGACCGTGGACACCGTGATCTGCCGCCAGCCGAGCGCACCCAGGGAGTTGTCGGCCAACCGGCGCACCGCCGGGAGCACGGCGTCGAGGTTCAGCAAAGGTTCCCCCATGCCCATGAAGACCACGGTCTGGAGCCGTCGCCCGGCGGCCCCGGCCTCGCGCCGCAGCGCCAGGAATTGCTCGACGATTTCGCCCGCGGTCAGGTTGCGCTCGAAACCCGTCTTTGTAGTCGCGCAGAAGTCGCACCCCATCGCGCAGCCCACCTGCGACGAGAGGCAGCCCGCCGCGCGGTCGGGGCGGAAGTCCGGCATCAGCACCGATTCCACCGTGCGCCCGTCGGCCAGGCGCAGCAGCAGTTTGGTGGTTCCGTCGTTGGCCACTTGGCGGACCGCCAATTCTGCCGCCGGCAGCGCCAACCGGCCCAAGTGTTCGGCTAGGCCCGCCGGCATGCGCAAGGCGGCGGAACCGGGCGGAGTCAGGCCGGCATAATGCGCCCGCAGCACCCGCGCGGCGTGGCTGGGCTTGAAGCCCCAGGCCACGAACTGCTGCGCAAGTTCGTCCGGTTCAAAATCTGCGAGGGCGGTCGGCACGGGCGAATCCACGCAGGGAACGGCCGGGCTGCCAAGCCAACGGACGAACCAATCGCTTCCGGCCCGGGCGCACGCTCGCCACCCACACCGGATTCTGGCGGGATTCGCCCACATGAATGGGCATCGTGGGAACTTGGGTCTGGTGTGGGCTTTGCTGGCCGGGCTCTTCGTCGCGCTTTCGCCGCGGGCCGCCGCCGTGGTGCTCACCGCCGATTTCTCCGTTCCCGCCGGCCGGATTCGCCCGCTGCACGGAATCAACAAGGGCCCGCTGGTTCCCGGCGGCCTCATCGACGTCGTCCAGGAGCACCGCGAGTTGGTGGTTCCCTTCACGCGGCTGCATGACTGCGGTTGGCCGAATCCCTACGTCGTCGATCACCACGCAGTGTTCCCGAACCCGGAGGCCGATCCCACACGGCCGGAAAGTTACGACTTCCGCCTCACCGACGAATACCTCGCCGCGGTTCGCCGGACGGGGGCCGAGCCGATCTATCGTCTCGGTGAAAGCATCGAGCACACAACGGTGAAGCGACATGTCCACCCGCCCGCCGACCCGGAGAAGTGGGCCGCGGTTTGTCTCGGTATCATCCGCCACTACAACGAAGGCTGGGCCAATGGCTTCCATTACGGCATCCGCCACTGGGAAATCTGGAACGAGCCCGAAAATCGCCCGGCCATGTGGTCCGGCACCGACGAAGATTACCTGCGCCTTTACCGGACCGCCGCCCGGGCGATCAAACGGGAGTTCCCGTCGCTGAAGGTCGGGGGGCCGGCCCTCGGGGCGAGCGGCCAGTTTGTCCGGGGCGAATTCGTGCCCACCGAATTTGCCATCAAGTTCCTCACGATGTGCCGCGCCGACCAGGTGCCGCTGAACTTCTTTTCCTGGCACTGCTACACCGCCGATCCTGCCGAGCTCACCGCGCGGGCCCGGGCCATTCGCCGGCTGCTCGACGGCCACGGCTTCACCGACACGGAAAGCCACCTGAACGAATGAAACTACCTGCCCGGCAACACCTGGTCCGCGCTCGGTTCCGCCGCCACGCCGGCGTCGCGCCAAAGCTTCTACGCCGACATGGCCGGGGCCGCCGGGGCCGCCTTTGCGACCACCGCGTTGATCGAGCTCCAGGAGGCGCCGGTGGACGTCTGCAACTTCTTCCACGGCGAACTCGGCGGCTTCGGCCTCTTCAACGAGCACGGTGTGCCGCTAAAGATTTATGATGCGTTGCGGGCGTTCCAAGGGTTGCGGGAAACTTCGCGGCGGGTGGCGACCCGCGGCGACGTGGCGGGCCGGTTGGCGTTCGCCGCCGGCCTGAGTCCCGACGGTCGGGAAGCCTCCTTGCTCGTGAGCAATTTCGCCGATCCGCGCGGGGATTTTGTCCTGCAATGGCAAGGCTTCG
>JBEISV010000060.1:0-15927 GCA_040375265.1 Verrucomicrobiales bacterium | reverse complement strand
GCGGCCGCCGGGACGGCCCCCGCGGGCAGGCTGTGGACGCCGGTCTTGGGCGCCGGCCGGCCGGGGCGCCGGCGCGGCGGCGTAGTTGAAGGCTTCCGCCCGTGTCCGGACCACCCAGCGGCCGATGAACTTCTCCAGCGACCGGAGGGCGTCGTGATCCTCGGGGGTGACAAAGCTGATGGCGTCGCCGATGGCCTGGGCGCGGCCGGTGCGGCCGATGCGGTGGACGTAATCCTCCGCGTGCATCGGGAAGTCGTAGTTCACGACGTGCGAGATGCCGTCCACGTCGATGCCGCGCGCCGCGATGTCCGTGGCGACGAGCACCCGGACTGTGCCGGCCTTGAAGTCGCTGAGCGCGCGGAGGCGTTGGTTCTGGGAGCGGTTCGAGTGCAACGTGCCGGTGCGGATGCCACCTTGTTCCAGCTTCCGGGCCACCCGGTCGGCGCCATGCTTCGTGCGGGTGAAGACGAGCACGGTGTTGAGCGCTGGATCCTCGAGCAGGTGGAGCAGCAACGCGGGCTTCAGGTGCATGGGCACCTCGTAGACAAACTGCGTCACGGTCTCTGCCGGATTAGAGCGCCGGCCGATCTGGATGGTTTTCGGCTGGTGCTGGAACTCCCGGGTGACGGCCTCGATGTCCTTCGACAGCGTGGCGGAGAAGAGCAGCGTCTGCCGGCGGATTGGCAACTGCTTCACGATCCGGCGGATCGAGGGCAGGAAGCCCATATCGAGCATGCGGTCGGCCTCGTCGAGCACGAGGAATTCGAGCCCGTCGAACTGGCCGAAACCCTGGCCCATGAGATCGAGCAACCGTCCAGGGGTCGCTATCACGATGTCGACGCCGGAGCGCAATGCCCGAATCTGCGGGGACTCACCTACCCCGCCGAAGACCGTCGCGATCTGAAGCGGGATGTGTTTGCCGTAGGCGCGGACGTTTTCCTCGATCTGGACCACCAATTCGCGAGTCGGCGCGAGCACCAACGCCCGGCAGCCGCGGCGGCCGGTGGGGGAATTGCTGAGCCGCGTCAGTATCGGCAGCGTGAACGCGGCGGTCTTGCCGGTGCCGGTCTGGGCGATGCCGATAAGGTCGCTGCCCGCCAGCGCGGGAGGGATGGCGGCGGTCTGAATCGGCGTTGGCGCGGTGTAGCCTGCCTCTTGGATGGCGGTGAGGATTCGGTCACCGAGACCGAGGGCGCGAAATGGCATGACGGCCGGAGTATGCCCGGAATCCGGCCTGAGACACGCAATTCCGCGCGCGAATTTGGTAGCCCGGCGCAATTGCCCTTGGCCGTTCCTCCGGCCGCTGCCTATAACCCGCCCATGCCGTTTGCGCTTCTGCTGGCCGCCGCCGAGCCCACCGCCGCCCCGGCCGCCGCCGGGTTTGGCGGGGTCTTCTGGTTCCTGATCGTGCTGAGCGCCGGCGCGCTGGCCGTCATCATCGAACGGCTCCTGCTCTACCATCGCGAGCAGATCGACTCGACCCAGTTCCTCGCCGGCGTGCGCAACGTGCTCAAGCGCGACAACGTGGTGGAAGCCATCGCCATCTGCGATGCGACTCCCGGCCCGGTGGCCCGGTTGGTCAAGGCCGCGATCCTGGCGCGCGACAGCGGCCGGGAGCGCGTGGGCGAAATCATCGAGGAAGTCGGCAAGGGGGAAGTCCCCCGGCTGGAAGCGCGGCTCCTGATCCTGGCTACATTGGCCCAGGTGGCGCCGCTGATCGGACTGGTGGGCACACTCTTCGGCATGGCCCACGTGTTCCGCGGCCTCCGTCGGCCGGACGGGACGGCCTTCGGCTACGCGGCTCCGGGAGAGATGTTCGACGGGCTCATGCAGGCGCTCTACTCCGCCGCGCTTGGGCTGGCGCTCGCGGCGGTTGCTTACGCCGCCTACAACTACCTCGTCAGCCGGGTGAACGAGATCGTCTTGGACATGGAACGCGCCAGCTCGGAGGCGATGCGCCTGGCCGCCGGCGAGGCCGGCCCGGCTGCTGGTAACGGCAACGGGGGCGCGGCCCACTCGAAGCCATGATCCACTTTCCCCGCACCGCGAAACCGTTCCGCGGCCAGCTCGACCTGGCGGCCTTGCTCTGCGTCTTCGTTCCGCTGGGCTTCGCGTTTGCGTTCCACCAGTTCCTCGTGCTGCCCCGCGGGGCCCGCCTCGAACTGCCGATGGGCGACGCTGGCCCGACGGTCCACGCGGGCGAACGGTTCCTGATCGTCGCGGTTGATGCCAACGAGCAGCTCTATTTTGAGAACCAGATCATCGGCCGCGAAGCACTGATGCGCGCGATCCAGCAGCGGGTCGGGGCGGTTTCCGGTCCGCAGACGCTGCTCATTCAGGCGGACCGCACGGTGCGGCTGCAGCAACTCGCGGACATTGCCGGCCTGGCCCGGTTGGCGGGAATACGCAGCGTCATCTTCGGCGCCCTGCCGGCGCGCGCGCCATGACCGCCGTGCCCGACCATGAATGGGGCCCGGGACGCTGGCTGGTCACGGTGCTGAGCCTGGCCGGCCTGATGGGCGGCTCGGTGGCAGGCCTGACCCGCTGGCCGGCTTTGCCGCCGACGCAGGAAATTGCCCATCCGGATTACCTGTTTGACCCGCGGCCGACCGCCCAGCCGGTGGGCGAATTATTGCCGTTGCCGACCGGCTTTGCCTTGGCCGATCCGAAAGGATTTTCCGGAGCCGCCGAGCGCTTGCGACCCGGTCAGGCCTATACCATCGAGACCTTCAAGGCGGCCCCCCACTGGCTCGGCATGGACCCGTCGGCCCAGCGGCTTGGACAGGCCGCTCCGTTGGCCGCGATCCCGCCCAAGGCGGAGCGGCTCCCGGTGCCGGCGGTGCCGCTTACCTTGAAACCGGCCCCACTCGTCAGCGCCAACACGGTGGTGGCGACCGGGGCGGCCCTCGGCGGCCGGGCGTTGTTGAAAATTGCCACAGTGCCCCCGCCGGTCGGCGAAGTGTTGCCAGCCTCGGTGGTGGAGGTCGGCGTCAATCCTTGGGGGCAGGTCATCGTGGCCCGGCTCGTCGGCTCCTCGGGCTCGCCACGGTGGATCAGGCGGCCGTCGCCGCGGCCCGCGGGGCCTTGTTTGCGCCGTTGCCCGGCCGTTTAAAGGCAGCGGAATCGGCGCTCACCGAGCTCCAATGGGGCCGGCTCAACTTCAACTGGGGGGGCGGGCTGCCCCTGCGCTGACATGTCGCCCGAACTTTGGATCACCCTGTTTCTGTTCGGCCTGCTCGGCGCCCTGGGCGTCCTGGCGTGGCGGCACGAATACCGGGTCCGGAAGATCCAAACCGGCCCCGCCCAGGACCGGGTCTTCCGCTGCCGCCAGTGCAATGCGGTCTACACCGACGACCCGGCGGTCGAACGTTCGCGTTGCCCACAGTGCGGGGTGACCAACGATCCGTTCGAGTTCTGAGCTCGACCTCAGTTCGGGTTTGTCGACGTCTTGATCTCCACCACGTCGTGCGGGGCCGCTTCCTTCATGCCGGCCGAGCTGACCCGGATGTAGCGGGCGCGAGTCCGCAGTTGCTCCAGGTTGGCCGCCCCGAGGTAGCCCATGCCGGATTGGATGCCGCCGACCATCTGGCCGATGACCTGGTCCACGGGCGGAGAGGCTTCCTTGAGCGCCTCGATACCCTCGGCCGCGACCTTGCGGGTTGTGTCCGAAGTGCTGTGGCCATACCGGGCGGCGGAACCCGCCTTCATCGCGGCGAGGCTGCCCATGCCGCGATACTGCTTAAACAGCTTGCCGTTGATCTCCATGATCTGGCCCGGCGCTTCCGGGCAGCCGGCAAACATGCCGCCGCAGATCACGCCGTGCGCCAGGGTCAGGGCCTTGATGATGTCGCCCGACTTCGTGATGCCCCCGTCGGCGAGGATGGTCACCCCGCGGGCCGCGGCGGCGCGGGACGCCACGTAGAGCGCGGTGAGTTGCGGGATGCCCACGCCCGCGACTACCCGGGTCGTGCAAATGGAGCCAGGTCCCTGGCCGATCTTGATGACGTTGGCCCCGGCCTCGGCGAGGAAGTCCACTCCGGCGCCGCTGGTCACGTTGCCCGCGATGATGGGCAGGGCGGGAAAGGCACCCCGGACGAGACGCACGACGTCGCCGACGCCCCGCGTATGGCCGTGGGCAGTTGAGACCGCGATCACGTCTGCGCCGCGCTCCACCAGTGCCCCGACATGGGCGATAATGCGTTGGTCATCCAAGGCGCCATCGGCCGTCCGAGTCGTCGCGATGGCGGCGCCACAGAGCAGGCGGAACTTGCCGTCGCGGGCGGGCTTCACCTGGGCGCTGCGCTCGGCGGTGATGCGCTCGATGTCGCTCATCGTGAAGAGACCGCACAAACGGTCGGCGTCATCCACGACGAGCAACTTGTGGATCCCGGGATTCTCTGTGAAAAAGCGATCGGCCCGCCCGATGGGGTCGTTGGCAAGTTCACGTTCATGGATGGTGCGGACCTCGCTCCGGGGCTGGAGCGATTCGATGACCTTGCGCTTGGCGTAGCGCGGCTTGACGACGTGCCCCGGCAGCAGCCCGAGCAGCCGATTGTCGGCGTCCACGACCGGAAAGGTGCTGAAGGCGAATTTCTTCTTCTCGATGACCGCCAGCACGTCGCCGATGAACTGGTCCGGCGAAACCTTGATCGGTTCCTGGATCAGGCCATGGACGTGGTTCTTCACCCGGCTGACCTCCGACAACTGGTCCTTCTCGGGCATGTTGTAGTGGATCAGTCCGAGGCCGCCGTTCTGGGCCATGGCGATGGCCATGCGAGATTCCGTTACCGTATCCATGTCGGCCGAAACCATCGGGACATGCAGTTCCAACCCCTCGGCGAGGCGGGTGTCGAGCTGGGTCTCCCGGGGCAAGATGTCCGAGTAAAGCGTCGCAAGCGTGACGTCATCAAACGTCAGCGCCGTGGCGTGGGAGCGAAAGAAGCCGTCCGCGGGCTTGTAAAACTCGGCGTCGAGAGCGGACGCAGCGACCGATGTTGCCATGCGGGAAAATCGGGGAAGCACAGCCCGACTGGCAAGGGGGAATCTCGGTCGGCAAGTTCCCGGTGGTTTGTCACCGGCCCAGCTCCTGCCGGTGGAGCTGGACCAGCAGCCGGACGTCGGCGTCGACGTCGACCTCGTAGTCCGTCCGCAGGCGCGCCGCCACCGCTTCGCGCCAGGCGGTCGGAAAGATTTCCGGGCCGTGCAACGCCCCGACGAGCGCCCCCAGCAACTGGGCGTAGGAATCCGAATCGTGGCCCCACTCCAGGCTGAGTTGCAGGGCGGTGAGCGGTTCCCATTCCGCCAGTTCTGCGCACGCGAACACCACGGTGAAGGGCACCTGGGCTTCCCACTTGGTGGTCTGGGCGAACTCGCGGTTGAGTCCGGCGAACAGGCGGGCCGGGTGCCCTTGGGCGCCCACGACCTGCGCGTGCGCGACGTCGAGCCAGCGATCGACCGAACGGTGGGTCCAGCGGACGGAACCGTGGCGCAACGGATCGGTTTGCCGCACCGTGGCGATGATCTTTGACCACGCTTCCGGGGCCGGCGTGCCGGCCGGAATCGCCAGTGCCACCGCCAGGCCGGCGACCAGCGCGGCATTGAGGTCCTTGCCGAAACCATTGTCGAAGAACCCAAGCTCGTAGGCGGCCCGGTAGGCGGCCTCGGGCCGGCCGGCATGGACCGCGGCGAGCGGCAGCGAGGTCATCTGTCCGCAGCAAGTGGGCAGGCCGATCCACATGCGTTCCGGCGGCAGCGCCCGGCGTTCGTCGCGGTCGCCCAATACCCAGCGGGCGCCGAACTGCCATTCCTCGATCCAGTCGGCGCAAAGTTCCCGGTAATGGGGCCGGCGGCGCAGCGCGGGCAGATCGGGCCAATCCAGATACGCCTGGGCCAGGCCGCGCACGTCCAGTTGTCGCCGGCACCGGTCGGCCTCCCGCAGGGCATGGAGCAGGACCAACTTGTGCCGGCTGTCGTCGGTGATCGTGCCGGGCTCGGCGTGGGGCAGCCAATGGGCGTAGGACTCCGGCGTCGGACGGAGTTCACGGTAGGAACGCAGCCGGAGCCGGGCGGCGGCCTGCCGGCGGGCGTTGGCGTCCAAGACTTCGTCGTCCCGCCAGGTCTTCGGCGCGTCGGCGAGGCGAGCCACTTGGTCGGGCGGCTGGAATTCAATCGGGCCGCCGAGGGCGTCACCGAGGTAAGTGCCGAGCAGCAGGCCGCGGATTCGCTCTTCCAAGCCGTCCGCGGCGGCCGGCTGGTTGCGTGAGGCGCAACCGGCGCCCAGCAGCGTTGCGCCGGCTGCAGCGAGGAAACTTCGGCGGCTGAGGTGGGGATTCATGTGTATCCTAGCGCGGCCGGGTCCGGCCGGAGGACCCATTCGCGGGCGATTTCGAGCATCCGCCGGCGTTCCGAAAGCGAGGCGGCGAGCGGTAGCTGAGCGTAACCCAGCAGCCGACGGATGATTTCGACGGCGGCCAGTTGCAGTGTGAGGTGTGGGTCCCGTTCATTGGTCAGACCGTAGGCTGCCAGCCATTTGGCCCGGAATGCCGGCGGTTGCCGGGCCAGGACCAAGTGGGCCAGGAACACGCCGACGTCGAACTCCGCCCGGCCGAAGAAGGCGAACTCGGGATCAATCACCCGCGGTCCAGTGATTGTGCGGATCAGGCTGCCGGGAAAAAAGTCTCCGTGAAGCAGGCAAGGCCCGTCATTCAGGTAGCACCTTTGGCCCAGTTCCGCGGCCATGGCGGCAAGGGAGGAGTCGTCCTGGATGGGGCGGGCCAACTCGGCGAGTCCGGGACAGATTTGGTCGAGGTTCAGCCCGTTGTTCGCTTGGAACGGAATTTGGAAGATGTGGGCGTGGTTGAGGGCGCGCATTGCACGGTTGGCGGCGGCCGCGTCCGGGTTTGCGGCCCGGAACGTCGCGTGCAGCTCGGCGAGGAATGATCCGAGCGTCCGCAGCTCCCCGAGTTCCCACGTGGCATCGCGGTAGACCGACGTAAAGTCACCGGCTTGGCCAAGGTCTTCGAGGACCAGCAGGTGAGATTTGGCGGCGGCGGCTAACAAGCGGGGCATCCGCCTAGCGAGGTTGGGGAAGGGGGCCACCCGTTGGTAGAATTCCAGTTCGCGCACCGCCCGATCCGCGGGGGCAGGGAACTGCGGATATTTCTCCACCCAGGGCCGGGCCTGCTTGACGATCAGCGAACGAGCTGACGTGGTGACCCGCAGCGTGCAGTTCATGTTGCCAGCGCCCGCGGAATCGGCTCGCAGGACCACTTCGGGTCCATCCAGCACCTTCAGCCGCCGTAGGATACCTTCGAGGGGTGGCAGTTCGCCGGCCGCGAGGAAGAATGCCTCGGGACGGCCGGCACGGTAGTCGGCAACGGGATCAATGGGACTCAACGGAGGCGAGGTTCAGGGACCGCCGGTTTTTGAGTCGAGACTATACCACGCGTCGTTGGGGCCGATGAAGTCGGGGCCGTTGGGCCAGACCTTGGTGCCGGCATATTCGCGGGTGAACCACTTCGCCATGTTCAGCGCGAAGGCCCGGCCCGAGAGGTCGCCGAACGTCGCGATGCCGCCGACGTTCTCCCCTTGGTTGCGCGCTTTCTTGCCGTTGGCGTGTCGCTGGGAAATCCCCTCGTAAGGCGAGCTGCCGACGTCATTGAACAGATACTGGTCCTGTTCGGCGGGTGCCTCCCACACCAGCATTCCGGTCGGGCGCAGGGACCCGAGCTTGAACTTGGATGTCGGGGCGTCCTTCTGGACCGGGGCAAAGGCCACCGTGGAACCGTTCCACAGGTAGCTGGTGATCTTGATGTTCCGCCGCTTGAAGTCCGCGGCCGCCTTGCCCGAGGTGCGTTCGGCGGCGTCCTTCGGGCAGGTCAGAACCTTTTCCGTGGCGAGGTAGCTGCCGAGTTGGCTGCGGCGGAATGAGGCAACTTGGTTGGTCCATATCGCGTTGTCCGCCCGCCCTTCGCCGCCGGGAATGCCCTTGGAAGTGCACCAGGTATCCCGCTCCTGGCAGTCGCCCCAGCTCGCGTAGGGCAGGAAATCCTGATTTTCCCCGGCGAACATGTGGGCCGCCAGCACGACCTGCTTGAGGTTGTTCAGGTCATTGGCCAGCAGGGCGCGGTCCTTGGCCTTGCCTAGCGCCGGCAACAGCATTCCCGCCAAGATGGCGATGATGGCGATCACGACCAGCAGTTCAATGAGCGTGAAACCGGCGGCGTTGGGATGGCGGGTCTGCATGCGGGTATGTCAGTAGCGAAACAGGCGAGTGTCCCGCGGTCAACGCCGCGCCGGGCGCCGAGAGTGCCCACGAGATGATTTTGGCAATCAATCGGGTTTCCCGATTCCGTTCCGGTCCGCAGTGAGAACCATCACCGTCGAGTCCGGCAGTTCGTGCCGCATGGCTTCGGCGACGGCCCGCTCGCCATCCAAGGTCAGGCAGATGATCGCGCTGCCGCTGCCGCTAAGCCAGCCGCCGATGGCGCCGGCCTGTTCGCCGGCGTGGATCACGCGGCTGAGCTGGGGAATGAGCGGTTCGCGATAGGGCTGATGGATGCGGTCGTCAAAGCAGCCGCGCAGCGCCTCCAGATTACCGCTGGTGAACGCGGCCGTAATCAGCGCGACGCGGGTGAGGCTGTGAACCGTGTCCGCCTTGGTGAATTGCTGTGGCACGAGCTTGCGCGCCAGCGGCGTGCTGACCTCGAAGTTCGGGATCAGCGTGACGAACTTGGCCTTGGGGCTGACCGCGAAGCGGAGGGTGCGGGCCTCCTGGCCGATGATCGTCGACGCGGTGAAGCCGCCGAGAACGGCAGGCGCAGTGTTGTCCGGATGGCCTTCGATCTCGGTCACGAGATTGAGCAGTTGCTGACGGGCGAGCGGCGAGCCGGTGAGCGTGTTCAGCCCCGCGGCAAGACCGACGCGCAACGCGGCACTCGCGCCAAGGCCGCGGCCGACCGGAATCTCGCTGCGCTGGATCAACGAAATGCCGAAGGGCTTCCGGCTCGTTTGCCGGAAGAACAATTCGACGATGGGTTCGGCCAGGCGGGTGATCGCGGCCAATTCGGCGGCGGACGCGGCAGCGAAGATGTGCAGTCCGGGTTTGGCAGCGCGGGTGACTTCGATCCGGTTGTAGAGCCGAAGCGCCAAACCAAGCGTGTCGAAGCCGGAACCGAGATTCGAAGTGGAGGCGGGGACGCGGACCGTCACCGAACGCAGTCGCATGCCGGGAGAATCGGGCGGCGGGGGATGGATGTCGAACGGGGAAGCAGGCGGAAAGCCGCGGACGAATTTGGAAAACAGGAAAGCACGAAGACCGGCGGACAGGATGGACCCGGTCGGTGCCTGATTTCCTGCCTGCCAGAATCGTTTTTCCACGGGGTGGCGGTGTGGGTTCGTCATTCGTCATTCGACATCGGCCGGGCCGCTGTGGTTCCTTTCGCGCTCATGAAACAGTCCGTAGTCACCCTCGACATGGAAGGCGTGCTCACGCCGGAGATATGGATCGCGGTCGCCGAGAAAACCGGCATTCCGGAGCTGCGCCGCACGACGCGGGACGAGCCCGATTACGACAAGCTGATGCAGGGACGGTTGGCCATCCTGGACCGCCACGGGATCAAGCTGTCGGACATCCAGGCCGTGATCGGCACCTTGCCGCCGCTCCCGGGCGTCTTGGAGTTCCTGCGCGAACTGCGAACGCTCTCACAGGTGATCGTCCTGTCGGACACGTTCGAGCAGTTTGCCCAGCCGCTGATCCGTCAGCTCGAATGGCCGACGCTCTTCTGCCACCGCCTGGTCGTGGAGAACGACCGCATCACCGGCTACAAGCTCCGCATGGCGGACCAGAAGCGGCAGTCGGTGCGCGCGCTCCAGTTGCTGAACTACAAGGTGCTGGCCGCCGGCGATTCCTACAACGATACCACGATGCTGCTCCAGGCCGATCACGGCTTCCTGTTTCACGCGCCGGAAAACGTGCGTCGCGAATTTCCTCAATTCCCGGCCTTCGACGACTACGGGGCGCTGTTGGCGGCGATGAAAGCGAAGCTCTGAGTCCGCCAGATGGCGGCGCGGGCGGCAGCCATTCAAGCCGGCACGGAGTGCAGCAGCCAGAAGAAGAGGATCGCGACGACCGTCGGCATCAGCGCGCCCAAGAACAGTCCCAACGGACTGATGCCTTCAGATCCAAACGCTTTCGATGACTGGAGAATGCCCGCGCCGGCGGGGTTGGGGGCGTTCGCGATCACCGTCAGGCCGCCTCCGGTCACCGCCCCGGCGACGAGCGCGTATTTCAGGTCGTTCGAGATGCCGTCCACAAGTGAGCCGAGGTAGGTGAGCGCCGCATTGTCCGTGATGGCGGTGAGGCCCGTCGCGCCAAAATAAAGCGCGGCACCACCCAAGCTCTGGATCAGTGGCTTGAGCCAGTAGGCTTGGAGTGAGCCGAGGGTGACCAATCCGGCCAGGAAAAAGCCCACCAGAAGACCTTCGCGGAATTTCAAATTGTCCTGATACTCCCGCGTCGCGGTGGTCAGGCCAAGGAAGACCATGAAAACCCCGAAGAACACGTCGGCGTGATGGGCGAACACCACGACCAAGCCGAGGAACATGAGGTGCAGGATCGTCAGCCAGGCCGGGATCGGCGCCTGCCGGACTGGAATCGTTTCAAGGGCATTCAACTCGCGCCGGAACACCGCCACCACGACGGCGGTGGACAGGAGGCAACTCGAGGCGGCCTTCCAGCCGAAGTGCTCGAACATGTAGGCGGTGCCCCAGTTCCACTTGGTGGCGACCATCAGCACCGGCGGCGCGGCGAAGTGCGTCAGCGTGCCGCCCACCGAGACGTTCACGAACAGCAGGCCGAGCGTGGCATAGGCGAGCTTCGGGCTGATCTCGCGGTCGAAGTAGCGGCGCTTGAGCAGGATCGCGAGCAGGGTCATCGCCGCGGGTTCGGTGATGAAGGAACCCAGCAGCGGGCCGAACCCGAGCGCGGCGAAGTAGAACGCCACGCTTTCCCGGAAAGGCAGGGCGCGGGCCGCCAGTGAGATCACGGATTCGGCCAACCGGACCACCGGGCGGGTGGCGGCCACGACCATGATGACGAAGACGAATTTCGGCTCCGTGAAGTTGAGCCCTTCGACGTATTCCACGGCGTGGTGCATGGAACCCTTGAGGACAGCGATGCCGAGGAACAGCACCGCGCCCCACAGGCCGAACACGACTTCGTTCTCGGCGAGGAAGTGCAGCAGGTTTTCCTGGATGGAGCCGGATGGATAGCGGTGCGCCCAGTGCGCGAACCGCTTCACGCAGAAGGTGTGCAGCACGGCGAGGGCGAACAGGACCGTGGCGAGGATTTCGATGGGACTGGGACTCATGCGCGGGCAGCCGGAGGCTAGCTCGGGAGCAGGGCCGAGGAAAACGGCCGAATCCACAATTTATCAGCCGGAGTGCGAGCCGTAGCGGCTCAGTAGTCGCGCCGCAGGTGGCTCGGAAGGACGCCCAGCTCGGCCCGGTATTTCGCGACGGTGCGGCGGGCGATCATGATGCCCTTCTCCTTGAGCTTCGCCACCAGCTCCTCGTCGGAGAGCGGCTGGCCCTTGTTCTCGCCGGCGATCATTTCCGCGAGGACCGTCTTCACGCTCTTGTTGGACATGGATTCGCCGCTCGAGGTGGCGACGCCGGAGGTGAAGAAAAACTTCATGTCCACCAGCCCCTGCGGGGTGGCCATGAACTTGCCGGAAACGGCCCGGCTCACGGTCGTCTCGTGCACACCCACGACCTCGGCGACCTGAAGCATGGTCATTGGGCGGAGATGCGAGACGCCGTGCTCAAAGAAGTCCCGCTGCCGTTTCACGATCTCGCGGGCGATGTTCTGGATCGTGCTCTGGCGCTGGTGGAGGCTCTTGATCAGGAATTTGCCGGCCTTGATCTTGTCGCGGATGTAGTCGCGCGCCTCGGCGGTCGTCTCCGCGTTGGACAGCAGGTCCTTGTAGAAATTGCTGATGCGCAGGTGGGGCAGGTTGTCGTCGCTAGTCGACACCGTGTAGGTCGCCCGACGCCGGGCGATTTCGGCGGGATAGGCGTCCTCCAGCATCATCCGCCGCAGCCGCACGGACGCGGCGCCCTTCTTCAACGGGATCGTTACGTCGTCCGATAAGTTCACCTGGTTGAACAGCTCCGGCGACTGGACCTCGGCGTCCTGGATGATCCGGTTCAGTTCGCCGGCCAAGTGTTTCCGGAGTGGTTCCTGGGCTTCGGGCGCCAGGCCCAATTCCGCCAACTGCCGGAGCTCGCCTTGCAGCGCCTCGGAAAACTGCGCGAAAAGGAATCCCGACAACCGGTCGGGCGGAATCATGTCGTTGGCCTGGATGAACTTCCGCGCCAGCGAGCGCAGGTTGACCAGATCGCTTACGAGGAAACCCGCGGGGCCGTCGTCTTCGCGGGTCACCTGCACCTCGGCCACGACGTATTGGTTGGGCTCGGCCGCGTAGGCTCGGCCCGGGCGCGGGTCCAGTTGGGCGAGGCGCTCGGAAAGCTTCTGGGCCTCGGCGGGCGTGACGCCCAGGTGGCGGGCGATCTCCGGGAAGCGGCGTTTGCCGAGCGCCTCCATGTGATCCCGGACGATGCGGTATTCGGGCGTCTCCTGCCGGTCAGCGCGCTCCAGTTGGAGCATCAGGCATTCCCGCAGGTCCCGCGCGCCCACGCCGGGCGGCTGGAAGCTTTGCACCACCTTCAGCGCCGCCTCGAGGTCCTCGACCGCGATGCCGGTGGAGAAGGAAAGCTCCTCCAAACCCGCCTGAAGATAACCGTGATCGTCGATGTTCCCGACCAGCAACTCGGCAATCAGCCGCTGACGTTCGTCCACGTCGGCGGTCCGCACCTGATCCAGCAGCTCTTCCTGCAGCGAGGTTTCGGCCGTGAGCGAGTCGAACATGAACTGCCGGCGTTCCTCGTCCTCGGGGGAAACCCGGGTTGGTCCCGCCGCGGCGGCAAAATGGTCGCGCCAGTCTTGGTCCAACTGGAGCAGGCGCTGGAGGTCCTCGTCGAACTTGTCCACCGGCTCGTTGCTGGGCTTTTCGGTGGCCGGATCGAACTGGGTGTCGGCCGGCGGTTCGGCCGGGTCGGCTTGATTGTGCGGATCCTCGCCCTCGTTGGCGCGCTCCTCCATCGTGGGTTCGGCGGCGGCCACCTCTTCCAGGACGGGATTCTGCTGAAGTTCCTGCTCCACCATGGCCTTCAGCTCCAGCACCGGCGCCTGCAGCAACGCCAGCGATTGCTGGAGCTGCGGCGACAGCACCATCTGCTGCGACATGCGCTGCGAGAGATGTAAGCCCTGTGACATTGGACGACGTCAGGTTACCGGCGTTCCAAAACTAAACAAGCGTTGGCGCGTCATCTGCTTGCCGGGGCGGGTCGCTTCCCTACCGTCGCCGCGTGGCGGTTCAGTTCACAATCCTTGGCAGCGGCAGCACGGGCAATTGCGCCTACCTCGAAGCGGGCGAAACCCGGATCCTGATCGATGCCGGATTCAGCGCCCGCCAGATCCGGGAACGGCTCGCTGCCATCGGCCGCGCGCCGGAAGGCCTTAGCGGGATCCTCGTCACGCACGAACACGGGGACCATATCCAGGGACTCGGCACGCTGTGTGCCAAACTTGAGATCCCGATTTACGCCAACCGCTTCACCCGTGAGGCCATCGAGAAGGATTTTCCCAAGACGAAGTTTCAATTCCGCACCTTCCAGACGGGTGCCGACTTCGCCTTGGGCGAGGTCCATGTTCAGACGTTCAGTGTCCCGCACGACGCGATGGACCCGGTTGGGTTCCTGCTCGAAACGAATGGCGGCAACCTGGGTTTCCTCACGGACCTCGGGCACGTCACCAAACTGATCATGGAAAGGGTCCGACGTTCCCACGTGCTGGTGCTCGAGGCCAACCACGACGTGAAGCTCCTGCAGGACGACACCAAGCGGCCCTGGAGCACCAAACAGCGGATCCTCAGCCGGCACGGCCACCTGTCGAACGAGGCGGCGGCTGATGTGGCGGCCGAACTGGTTGGCACAGAATTGGAGCGGATCTTCCTCGGGCACCTGAGCCGCGACACCAACCGGCCGGAATTGGCGCTCAAGACGGTGTCGGGCCGATTGGCCAAGCTGGGCGCCACGCAAATTCGGGTGGAAAATACCTCCCACGACGAACCGGGAGCCACGCTGGAAATGAACCGGACCCGCCCACCCGCCGTGCCGGTTCAGCGGGAACTCTGGCAGGCGACCGTCGCGGTCGGCTGAGTTCGGCCAGGCGGTTACCGCCGGAACGAGGCGGCGAAATCATCCGTCGTCACCGACCGCGTCTCCTTTTTCAGCGTCGAGTTGGCGATCAGGTCCTGGAGCTTGGCCTCCCAGGCAGCGCCATCGAGCGGCAATTCGATGGTCTCATTCTGGAGCGAGGAAAAGACGATGGCGTTGGCCAGTTCGACCGAGTTCATTCCCTCGTGGCCGGGCGCGATGAGCGGGGCGCCATCCAGCGCCGCGGCGACAAAGTTGTTCATCAGCGTGGCGTGCTGGTGGACCGCGTTCTCGAACGGGATCTCAATGTTCCAGACGTCCGGTTTGCTGAAGCCGACCTGGGCGGTGCGGCTCCACTCCAGCGCGTCGGATTCGTTTCGCGTGAAGGTGAGCCGGTTGTTTTCGAGGACCACCTTGCCGCGGCTGCCGGCGATTTCTAATCGGTTGGTGCCGGGAGCCTCGCCAGTGCTGCTGATGAAGGTGCCGGTCGCGCCGTTGGGCAGCTCGAAGTAGGCCGTCACCTGATCCTCGACCTCGATGTTGTGCCAGCGGCCGAGTTGGCAGAAGCCGCGCACCCGGGTTGGCCGGCCCAGCAGCCAGGTGAGGACGTCCAGATTGTGCAGGCATTGGTTAAGGAGGACGCCACCGCCCTCGCCCTTCCAAGTGGCCCGCCAGCCGCCGCTGGCATAGTAGGATTCGGTCCGGAACCAATCCGTGTTGATCCACGTCACGCGCTGGATCTGGCCCAGTTCGCCGCTTTCAAGGAGCGCGCGCAGCTTGGCGTAACGGGGTTCCACGCGGAGTTGAAACATGCCGGCGAAAATCTGTTCCGGGTGCAGCTCGGCGCAGGCCATGAGGCGTTCCGCGTCGGCCTTGTGCGCGGAAATGGGTTTCTCAACCATCACGTGCAAGCCGGCTTCCAGCGCGGCGATGCCGAGCGTGGTGTGGTCGTAGTGCGGCGTGGCGATCAGGACCGCGTCGATGGCGCCGGACCGGATCAACTCGAGGGCGTCGGTCGAGACGCGGATCTTGCGGGCGTAATAGGATTCGAGCTTGGCCGGCGTGGTGGCGCAGACCGCGGCGAGTTCGCAGCGGGGAACCTTGCCCTCGAGCAGGTAGCCGGCGTGGTGACGACCGATGTTGCCGAGGCCGATGAGGCCGAGACGTAGCTTCGACATTTGACTGGGACCAGCGTTGCCACCGGCATGGCCTCGCGGCAAGCCCCCGAGTATGGTTAAAACCGACATGCAGATTGCCTGTGACCTGGCCGTGGTGGGTTCCGCGTTCGGCGGCTCGCTGCTGGCGCTGATTGCCCGCCGGCTCGGACTTACGGTCGTGCTGATCGAACGTGACCGGCATCCGCGGTTCGCGATCGGGGAGTCCTCGACGCCCTTGGCCAACCTGTTGCTGGAGGAACTCGCCACCCGGTATGGCCTGCCGCGCCTGCTGCCGCTCTGTAAATGGGGACCCTGGCAACGGGCCTATCCCGAAATCGGCTGCGGCCTGAAGCGCGGTTTCTCGTTTTTCCACCATCGCCGCGGCGAAGCCTGGACGCCGACTCCGGCCCGGGACAACGAGCTGCTGGTGGCGGCCAGCCCGAACGACGAGATCGCTGACACCCAATGGTATCGGCCCGACTTTGATCATTTC
>JBEISV010000537.1:0-3144 GCA_040375265.1 Verrucomicrobiales bacterium | reverse complement strand
CGTGCCGAGAACTGCGATGGTGGCCATAGGTGTTGCCGAAGGCTAACGACAGTTCCCGCCGGAGCACAACCCGGCAGGCTTACCCGGAATTCTCCGCGCTGGACCGATTCACAGCCGGCGAACGAGGCCGCCGGATCCTTGGACCGCGGCAAAATCAAGACGGTCCGTCGCGAGACACAGGGCCACGTCCGGCGTAAAGTCCGGCAAACTGAGCAGCCGGCGACCGTTCCGGGCAAACTGCATCGCGCCGACCAAATCCCCTTGGGCGGCGAGGAAACAATTCCGCGCCACCTGGACCGCATCATCCACCTTGGCCCCGGCGACGACGGGCCAGAGCCGATCGGCCAATGCGCCGGCCCCAAGCACATCCTCGTAGGACGAATGGTCGCCAGTGCCCGAGCAGACGAGGCAAAGGTGTTCCGGCAACTCGGCGGTTAGTCGGTCCGCTGTGGCGCCGAGATTGGCAAAGGAGGCGACCAGCACCTGCCGGGCTTGCGCGCAGGCCCGGAGCGCCCGGGTGCCGTTGGTCGTCGTGATGGCGATGCGACGGCCCGCGACGCGGTCCCGGGTGAATTCACGGGGCGAGTTGCCAAAGTCGAACTCCACGCCGCCCGTCAACTTGGCGCCGATGCGAAAGCCACCGCGTTCACCGGCCAGTAGGATTTCCGCATCCTGCCGTCGGCAGGCCAGCGCCTCTTCCAAGTCGAAACACGGAATCATCGCCTCGGCGCCTTGGTCGAGCGCGGTCAACATGGTCGAGGTCGCCCGGAGGACGTCGAAGACCACACAGGTGGTCCGGCTCAGGTCGCGTTGCGCCAGCGCGGAGAAATCGGCCGGGGTAAACAGGGCTTCGATGAATTTCATGGTGGTCCAAAGCAAACAGCCGCGCCAACGGCGCGGCTGTTCGGATTTCAGCGGGATCGCTTAAAAGTCGTCCTCGTTCGGCTCCAGCGGCGGACGCACGCCATACTTCTTCTTGAGCAGCTCAACCTGGGCGAGCGGCTTCATGCCGCCCGTGCAGGTCGGGTCCGTGAGCGAGGCCGCGGCGGCGCAGACGCCGGTCAGCAGCGACTTCTGGAGTTCCCAGCCTTCGTGCAGGCCGAGCAGGACGCCGGCACAGAACGCATCACCGGCCCCAGCTGTGCCGGCAATCTGCTTGTCCGGCACCTTGAGCGAGGGCTGCCAGTGGTCTTTGCCGTCGCGCGTGCGGGCAAAGCAGCCTTCCGGGAAGTGGATGACGATCAGTTCCTTTACGCCCATCTGGAGGATGGCACCGGCGGCATGGCGCAGGGACACGGTGTCCAGCACGCCTTCCTTGCGGATCTTGAAGCCGGTGACCTGGGCGGCCTCGAATTCGTTGATGATCGCGTAATCACAGTGCTTAAACGCCGGGGTGACCACGGCCTTGAAGCGGTCACTGGCCTCGCTGACGGTGTCCACGCAGGTCTTCATCCCGGCGGCCTGGGCGGCGGCGAGCAGCTTGGCAGCCCCGGTAATGCCTTCCTTGTTCGGCACGTCCAGCTTGTCGAGCAGCAGCAGATAGCCGAGGTGGAAAATCCGGGCCTTGGTCTTGGTGAAGTCGAGATCCTTGGCGTCCCAAAGCGCGTTGGCGCCGCGGCGATGGAAGAAGGTTCGCTTGCCCGTGCCCGCCACGGTCATGACGTCGGTGTAGCTGGTCGGGGCGTCGGCCGTCTGCTTCAGAAACTTGGTTTCGATCTTGTGCTTGGCGCAGTCGGCCATGATCAGCTCGCCGGCCGCGTCCTTGCCGACCAAGCCGGCCCCCTGGAGCGGGAATTCGACGCCCAACTTGGCCAGGTCGAGAAGCACATTGTAAGGGGCGCCGCCGGTGCCGTTGGACTCGCTCTTGATGTTCGCCAGCGTTTCGAGGCCGGGATAGGTGTCGATCGTCTTGACGTGGTCGATGATCCAATTGCCCCCGGCAAGGATGCCGGAACGCTTGGATGCGGGAGATGCTTTCATGCCTTAGGGACGGATAGGCCACGACGAGGGAATACCCCGAACAGCCGTGGTTACGGGGAGATTACGGGAAAGGCCCCGGGGTTGTCTCTAACGATTTGTCCCGCAGCGGGCCAAAATGCACGGCAGCCGCGGCTTCGGTCCAAAGCGGCTATTCACCTTCTCCACGCAGGTAGGCGAGCAAATCCGCCATTTCCTGACCGGTCATGGCCTTTTCCAGTTCCTGCGGCATCAGGCTCAGGGCACTCGGGGCGAAGGCCTTGAGCTGGCTCCGCGGAATCGTTTCCTCCAGGCCCTGCCCCTGCCGCAAGGTGATCGCCCCGGCACCGTTCGCCACGAGCAGTCCGATGAAACTCCGGCCATCGGTCGTGGTGGCGTCGTAGGCCTGGAATTGCGGCGCGACCTCCTGCTCGGGAATCACCAAGTGCAGCAGGATGGTTTCCTTCGCCTGGTTACGGATGTCGAACAGGTCCGGGCCCACCGCCACCCCTTCCCGGTTGAACCGATGGCAGCCCGCGCACAGCCGGGTAAACACGGCGTGCCCGTTCGCCGGCACCGGCTGCAGGGTCAGGCTTGCCTTGGCCGCCTCAAAGGCCGCCTTGCGGTCGCCCGGAACGGCCGCGGCAAACAGGGCCTCAGCGCGGCGCCTCACGCTTTCGTCCGGGGATTTCCGCAATTGCTCGCGTTGGGCTGGTAGAAGCGTCGCCACCCGGATGACGCGCTGCTCCGCGGCCGCGATCAGCGCGAGATGATTGGTGGGTGCCGACAGCAAGCCGGCCACGGCCACCGCTTGGACAGCAGGGGCGACCTTAGCCCAGAATCGCCCGCTGAGCAGGTCCGGGGCGCAGTTCAGCGGGCCGGGCCGGCAGGCCAACGTCACGGCGGCGCGTTGCAGTTCCAAGGGTTCGTCCGGGTTGACCACGTTGAGCAGCCGCCCGCGATCGAAGTCACCGGGAAATTCACCGAGGAAGCGCAGCGCCGCCAGCCGGGTTGCCAGCGGAGCCAAGGTATCCGCCAGGGTCACCGCGGCCATGATGTTCAGGTCGCGGACCCGTTTGGAATCCAGGCCAAACCGCTCAGCCAATACGTCGGTTGAGACGACCGGGCCGCCGCCTCGGAAGCCCTCGGCCACGCCGGCCCACAGGGCGAACTTCCGGTCGCTTCCGG
>JBEISV010000070.1:0-14698 GCA_040375265.1 Verrucomicrobiales bacterium | reverse complement strand
CCGCGAGGCCGCCGCGAAGACGCAGCTCTCCACGTTCGGCACCGTGCTCGACGCCTTCGAAGTGGACAACGGTTACTATCCCAAGGGCAAGAGCGGCCTGAACGACCTCGTCGCCGCGCCACGCGACGCCAAGAACTGGCGCGGGCCCTACATCAAGGAAGTCCCGAAGGACCCGTGGGGCAACGACTACGTCTACGAATGCCCGGGCAAGAACAACCCGACGTCCTACGACGTCTCTTCCATGGGGCCGGACGGCCAACTGGGCGGCACCGATGACATCACGAACTGGACATCGACCCGCCGCTGAAAGGCCCCGCCGGGCGGCGTTCACGCTCATCGAGCTGCTGCTGGTGATGACGCTGCTCATCGTGGTCATCGCCATCGTCGCTCCCTCGCTCAGCAATTTTTTCCGGGGAAGAAACCTTGATTCCGAGTCCCGCAGATTCTTGGCGCTCAGCCGTTACGCCCGCAGCCGGGCCGTCTCTGAAGGCGTGCCCATGCTGCTATGGCTCGACCCCGACCAGCGCGCCTACGGGCTCACCGAGGAATACAACTTCGGCCAACGCGACGAGAAGGAGGTCGCGTATCAGTTGGAGCCGGACGTGGAGATCCAGCTCGACGCCCGGGGCCTTTCCACGACGACGCCCAGCCAGGTCCTGCCCGCA
This sequence comes from Verrucomicrobiales bacterium, assembly GCA_040375265.1. GTDB lineage: Bacteria > Verrucomicrobiota > Verrucomicrobiia > Limisphaerales > UBA9464 > CAIWAH01. Next base: position 14,033 of record JBEISV010000070.1, on the reverse strand, counting down.
ACCCTTTCGCTGGGCGCCAATGCCTTCTCGATCCGCTTCCAGCCGGACGGATTCGTCAGTGAGGCGAGTCCCCAAAGCCTGTGGTTCAAGGAACGGGAGCGGGAAGGTGCCAGTCTCCGGGAAACGGAACGGAACGTGGTCTGGGTCACCCAGTCCCAGAATCGGGTCGGCTATGAGATTCAAACCAACAACGTCGCGTTCGTGCGCCGCTAGCTGCCGGCAGGCGGGCTTCACGCTGGCCGAGGCGCTGGCGGCGTTGGCGTTTCTCGCCATCGTGATCCCGGTCGCGGTGCACGCCCTCCAGGTGGCGAGCCTTGCGGGACAGGTGGCCGAGCGGAAGTCGGTGGCGGCCCGGGTTGCGGACCGCCTGCTCAACGAAATGCTCGTCACCGGCCAGTGGAAACAGTCCGCCACCAGCGGAACGGTCGAGGAAGGGACGCGGGAGTTCCGGTGGAACCTCCAGAGCCAGTCGTGGGACAAGGATTCCCTTCGCCTGCTGACGTTGCAGGTGCGATACCAAGTTCAGGGCAAGGATTACGACGTCCGCCTGAGCACGCTCGTGGACAACAACCAGCCATGAACCGGCGTGCCGCCAGCTTCAAGCCCCGGAACGACGGCCTGGCCGCCGGCGATTCGGCTCGGACTGGACGCGTCGCGTCGAATGGTTTCGCCCACGGCTCCCGGCTCCCGGCTCCCAGCTCCCAGCTGTTTTCCGGCGCCTTCACGCTGATTGAGCTGCTGCTGGCCATCGTCATCTTCTCCATGATCCTCGCCGCGGTGAACGCGGTGTTCTTCGGCGCGATGAAACTGCGCCAGAAGACGGCGGACTCGGCGACCAAGGCGCAGCCACTGGAGCTGACCTTAGCGACGCTCCGACGCGACCTCAGCGGCATCGTCCTGCCGGCCGCCGCGTCGAACAGCGCCGCGGGCAACACCTTCGCCGGTGTGCTCGACAGTGCGGCCCAGATCCAGGGGGTGAACGAGCAGAACGTCGGCACGGAAATCTTCACCACCTCGGGTGTTTTCCGCGACACCTTGCCGTGGGCGGAAATCCAGAAGATTGCCTACGTGCTGCGGGACCCGACCAACCGGTTGTCATCCTCCGGCCGCGACCTGGTGCGGATCGTAAAACGCAACCTGCTGCCCGCCGCCGAGGAGCAGGCCGAGGAGCAGCGGTTGATGTCCGACGTGAACCGGGTGGACTTCTCGTTCTACGACGGATCGAGCTGGCGGACTTCGTGGAACTCAACCAATGAGCTCACGACGCTGCCCCGGGCGATCAAGGTGGAGATCACGCTGGAGCCGGAACCGCCGGCGCCGGGTTCGCGCCAGGCGGTGCCCGCCTCTCGGCTGCCGATCCAGATGGTCGTGCCGATCATGCTCGCGTCGGTGACTAACAGCACCGCCACCAACTCGACGGGAGGTGTCCTGTGAAGCTGCGACTTCGCCAGTCCGGTCGCCCGGCTCAACGAGGCTCGGCCCTCATCATCACGCTGTGGGTAGCCTTCGGCCTGGTCGCTCTGGCGCTCTATTTCGGCAATTCCTCCTCGCTCGACCTCCGGGCGGCGGACAACCGGGCCGCGAGCCTGGAGGCGGAACAAGCCATCGAAGGCGCGGCCCGCTACGCGGAATACCTGCTGGGCCGGCTCGATCAACCGGGCCTGTTGCCCGACGTGAAGACCTACCAGTGCGAGGCGGCGGCGGTGGGCGACGCAACCTTCTGGTTCATCGGGCGCGATCCCAAGCTGAGCCAGATCACGACGGACCTGCCGTATTTTTCCCTGGTGGACGAGGCGTCCAAGCTGAACCTCAACACCGCCACCGCGGCGATGCTCGAACTGCTCCCGCGCATGACGTCCGAGCTGGCCGGGGCTATCGTCGATTGGCGGGACGCCGACAGCGACCTGACCGAGATGGGCGCGGAGGAGGAAACCTACCTGCTGCGGACGCCGGCCTACTACGTGAAGAATGCCCCGTTTGAGAGCGTGGATGAACTCCGCCTGCTCAACGGCGCGGAGGCCGAGATTCTCTACGGCGAGGATCTGAACCGGAACGGGGTGCTCGACGTGAACGAGAACGACAGCAACGAGTCGCTGCCCTTCGACGACCGCAACGGGCGTCTCGACCCCGGCCTGATTGAGTATCTGACCGTCTTCACCCGGGAGCCGCTCACGACCACCAACGGCACGGCCCGCGTCAACATTCGCCAGAACGCAGGCCAGAACCCGCAGCTGCGCACCTTGTTGGAAACCGCGCTCGGCACCAGCCGGGCCAATCAGATCATGGGGCAACTGGGCGGCGGCGGTGGCGGGCCCGGTGGCGGCGGGGGCCAGGCCGTCACCATCAACAGCGTCCTGGAATTCTACACCCGCAGCCGGATGACGGCCGACGAGTTTGCTCTGATCGAGGGCGACATTTATTCGGCGCAGGGCAACGCAGCGCCGCAGGGGCTGATCAATATCAACACGGCCAGCGAACAGGTGCTGGCTTGCATTCCCGGCATCGGCACCGAGCTGGCGCCGTCGCTGGTCGGTTACCGGCAGTCCAATTCCGGCCGGATGAACACCGTGACTTGGGCCGCGGAGATCCTCGGACCGCAAAACTCCGCGCAAGCCGGCCGTTACCTGACCGGGCGCAGCTACCAGTTCACCGCGGATATCGCGGCGGTAGGCCACCTGGGTCGCGGATACCGTCGGACCCGGTTCGTGTTCGACACTTCGACCGGCACGCCGCGCATCATTTACCGGCAGGACCTCAGTGATTTCGGCTGGGCGCTCGGCAAGCAGGCGCGGCTACAACAGCAACAGTTGGCGATGAATTCCCGATGAAGGACTGGTTCCAGAAGAAACGTCCGCAAGCCGTGCTCGGACTGACGTTCGACGGGGCGAAGCTCGACGCCGTAGTCGTGCGCCGCACCAACGGATCGGCCGACCTCGGGCAAAGTGCCAGCGGCACGCTGAGCGCCGACGTGCTCAAGCTGGATCCGGCCGTGGCCGGCGCGGAGCTGAAGGCGCTGCTGGATGCCGCGGAGATCCGCGAGCGCCGGTGTGTGGTGGCACTTCCGGCGGATTGGGCGCTGTCGCTCCAGACCGTGCTGCCGGAGCTTTCCGCCGAGGACACGGAGAGCCTGCTCCAGTTGGAGGCGGAGAATGGCTTTCCCTACGCCTTGGATACGCTGGGCCTGGCCCATTCCCGGTTTCAGACCCAAGGCGGTCCCGGTTACGTCACCCAACTGGCGATCCAACGGGAACATCTGGACCGGATCGAAGCCATCCTGCGGGCGGCCCGGCTCACGCCCGTGTCGTTCACGTTGGGCGTGGTGGCGCAGCAGGCCCCGGCCCGGGCTCCCGGCGAAGGTGTCGTCGCGCTGTTCGTGGGTGAGAAGAATGTCACCTTGCTGATCGTCAGTGGCGGCGGAGTCGTTTCGTTGCGAACCTTGGAGCCGGCAGTGCAAGGCGAGGCGGGGGCCGACTGGGTGGCGCCGGACCTGATCGGGCGGGAACTCCGGGTGACGCTCGGCCAGTTGCTGCCCGCCGTGCGGGGTGACCTGACCCGGCTGCGTATTTTCGGTGGTGCCGCCGCGGATCGCCTGGCCTCGGAACTCGCTCCCCGCGCGGCGACGTTCGGGCTGAAGATCGAACGCGTGATCCGGTTCGCGCCGGGCGAACTCGGCGTGAAGGTGGCCGAGGCGACCCCGGTCACTCCCGCGGTGGCCGCCGCGGTGCGGTTCCTCGGCGAAACGACGGCGGGACTCGAGTTTCTTCCGCCACGGGTATCGGCGTGGCAGGCGTTCGCCGGCAAACATTCGGCCGGCAAGCTGGTGCTGGCGGCCAAGGTCGGCGGCGGCTTGGTGGCCTTGGTGCTGTTCGCCTTCCTGTTCCAGCAGGTGCAGCTCATGCGGCTGCGGTCCGAGTGGGACGGTATGTCGGTCAAGGTCCGCGACCTGGAGAACCTCCAGCAGCAGATCAAGCGCTTCCGGCCCTGGTATGACGATTCGATCCGTAGCCTCAGCGTCCTGCGGCGCCTGACCGAGGCGTTCCCGGAAAGCGGCGACGTCACGGCCAAGACCATCGAGCTCCGGGACAACGGCTCCGTAATCTGCACCGGCACGGCGAGCGACAATACGGCGCTGCTCAAGGCGCTCGACAAGCTCCGGGCGATCCCCGACATCGTGGATGTCCAAGTCGATCAGGTGCGGGGCAAGTCGCCGTTGCAGTTCACGTTTAATTTCCAATGGGGCGGGGGCCCCCGCTAGCCATGAACTTTGATCCCAAGAATCGTCAACAGATCCTGATGGCCGCCGCGCTCGGCGTGGTGGGCCTATGGGCGGCGGATAACCTCATCATCTCGCCCCTCATCAAAAGCTGGGACGCCCGGACCAAGGCCATCGCGGACCTCCGGAAGAAAGTCAGCGACGGCCAGCAGCTCATCGGCCGGGAGCGCGGCATCCGCGACCGGTGGAAGGTCATGCGGACCAATACGCTTCCCGTGGAAGTTTCGGCCGCGGAAGGCCGGGTGTTGGGTGCCTTCGATGGTTGGTCCCGCGACAGCCGGGTCAGCGTCACCTCCATCAAGCCGCAGTGGAAACGCACGGCGGACGACTTCACGGTGCTCGAATGCCGCGTGGATGCCGCCGGCAGTTTGTCCACCATCACCCGGTTCCTCTACGAAGTGGAGGCCGACCCGCTGGCGCTGAAGGTGGAGTCGGTGGAACTCAGCTCGCGGGACACGACGGGGGCCCAGTTGACCTTGGGGCTTCAGGTCAGCGGACTGGTCTTGAGCACGGAGAAACGATGAAACCCAATCGATCCATCGCCGACAGGCTGAAGCGGCTCCTGACCGGGATTGGCTTGGCGGCCTCCCTCGGATTCGCCGGGGCGGCCGAGGAAACCGTTTCCCCGCCCGGCGTGACCAACGCGGTTCCCGTCGCGGGCACCAACACGCCGGCCACGTCCGCCACCAATTCGGCGCCCGCCGCCGTGGAAACAGGCCCGACGTCGCTCGATTACAGCGCGTTTCGCCAGATCGCCGATCGCAACATCTTCAACGCCGGCCGGAGCAGCCGCTCGGCCCGTAGCGGCGAACGTCCCCGGCAGATACAGGTGGATACCTTCACCGTCGTGGGGACGATGAGCTACGCGAAGGGCGACGTTGCCTTCTTCGACGGCAGCAGCGGGGCCTACCGCAAGGCGGTGAAACTTGGCGAGTCGATCGCCGGTCACAAAGTCATCGGCATCACCGCGGAGGAGGTTCAACTCGAGGCCGGCGAGCAGAAGGTCACCCTGAAGGTGGGCGGCCAGATGCGCCGCGAAGACGAAGGCCCGTGGTCGAAGTCGGCGGCCGGGGTTTCCCACGCCGTGACCAGCTCCGCAGCCGGGGCGGCGACCGGCGGCGCGGAGGCTGCGGACGGCGGTTCCGACGGCGAAGTCAGTGATGTTTTGAAACGGTTGCTGCAGAAACGAGCTCAGGAGGAGAAGAATGAAAACCAGTAAGATTGTTCCCGCCACGTTCAGCCTGTTGCTGGGCTGGTGGCTCACCACCTCGGCTCGGGCCCAGGATTCGACCGGTGCCCCACCCGCAACCAAGGCGGAGGCAGCATCCGCCGAGACCAAGCCGGCCGACGCGAAACCATCCGACGCGCCGGCGACGACCGCCGACAAGCCATTGCGCCTGAACTTCCGCAACGCGCCCTTGGAGATGGTGCTCAACTACCTCAGTGAGGCCGCCGGGTTCATCATCGTGCCCGAGACGGAAATCCGCGGGAAGATCGACGTGTGGAGCAACCAGCCGGTCACTCAGGACGAGGCCATGGCCATCCTCGACTCCGCGCTGAGCAAGAACGGGCTCACGGCGATGCGCAACGGCCGCACCCTCACCATCGTCAGCAAGGAATCCGCGAAGCGCCGGGACATCCCGGTGAAGACGGGCAACGATCCCGACGCGATTCCGAAGAACGAGGAACTGGTCACCCAGATCATTCCCATCCATTTCATCACCGCGACCCAGTTGGTGCAGAACCTCCAGCCGCTGCTGCCCACGGGTTCGGAAATGACCGCCAACGAGGCCGGCAACGCGCTCGTGCTCACGGACACGCAGACCAGCATCAAGCGGATGACCGAGATCATCCGCGCCCTCGACACTTCGATGGCCGGCGCGACGACGATCAAGGTGTTCCCGCTGCGCTACGCCGACGCCAAGGAACTGGCCACGCTGGTGAAGGAGCTGTTTCCGGCTCAGACCGGCACGGGCGGGAACAACAACCGGGGCGGTGGCGGCGGTTTCCCGGGCTTTGGCGGCGGCGGCTTTCCCGGTTTCGGGGGCCGCGGCGGTGGCGCCGGCGGCGGCAATGGCTCCGCCAGCACGGCGGGTTCCGGCAACCGCGCTTCGGCGTCCCGGGTCACGGCGGTCTCGGATGAGCACAGCAATTCACTCGTCGTGAACGCACCTGAGGACGTTTTGCCGGCCATCGCCGAACTCGTGAAGAGCGTGGACAAGAACGTGGAGGACATCACCGAAGTCCGCGCCTTCCGGCTTAAGTATTCCGATCCCGTCGAGATGGCGGACCTGCTGACCAGCCTGTTTCCCGACGAGACGCAGCAGTCTTCCGGCGGCAACCAGGTCCGTTTCGGCGGCGGCCAGTTCGGCGGTTTTGGCGGTGGCGGGCGGGGCGGCGGCAACGCCGCCGCCACGGGCGACAGCGACCTGGCCAAGAAGAAGGGCAAGGTCCTGGCGGTGCCCGATCAACGGACCGGCTCGGTCATCGTGAAGGCGGCCCGCGACGTCATGGGACAGATCGCCCAGATGGTCGAACAGCTCGATTCCAATCCGGCCAAGAAGCAGAAGGTGTATGTCTACGAACTCGACAACGCGGACCCCACCGAGGTGGAAACGGTCCTCCGGTCGCTCTTTGAGAACCAGAACACCCAGAATCGCAACACGCGGAACAATCAGAACCAGAACAGCGCGCTGACCACCCGGCAGACCCAGAGCCAAAACCAGAACCGCACCACGACCGGTGGCTTTGGCCAGAACGGCGGGCAGGGCGGCGGCGGTGGTTTTGGCGGACGCTAATTTCGACCCCTTACTTTTCGCACCATGACTTCCTTTCGTCACACGCCTCCGCGTCTCCTCGCCGGTCTCCTGCTCAGCGGGTTGCTGGCGGGTCCGGCGTTCGCCCAATTCCAGGGCCAGGGCAACACCGGCGCCCGGCGCACGGGTTCCTCCGGCACCGCCCGCGAATACCCCAGCAACACCCAGGTCGGCGACGCCGTGATCTCGGTGGACCCCGAGACGCGCAAGATCGTCGTGGTCACCGACGAGGAAACCAACTTCCAGATCAAGGAAGTCATCCAGAGCCTCGACCAGCCGCGCCCGCAGGTGCTGATCAAGGTCGTGTTCCTCGAGGTCACGCACAACAACGCGCTCGATTACGGCGTCGAGGGCGGCCGTTCCCAGAAGATCGGCGACGTCGGCACCGGCAAGTTCGCCAATGCCTTCGGCCAGTCCGGCATCAACCAGTCGGTCAGCAATTCGGTTCTCAGCTCCATCGGCCAGGACGTCACCGGCTTCGGTTCGACATCGCGGAACGCCGGGCTCTACCAGATGCTGGGGACCGACTACGAGGTCACGCTCCGCGCCATCGCGCAGGCGGGCAACGCGGAGGTTCTTTCGCGTCCGTCGATCCTCGCCCGTAACAATCAGCCGGCCACCATCAGTCTGGGCCAGCAGGTGCCCATCGTCGCGAGCACAACCTTCAACGCCATCAACGGCCAGGTGAACAACGTCACCTACCAGAACGTGGGCATCATCCTGCGCGTCACCCCGTTCATCTCGCCCGACGGCATGGTGGAGATGATCGTTTCGCCGGAGACTTCCGCCCTGGCCGACCGTTCCCAGTGGGTGCCGATTTCGGCCGATGCCTCGGCGCCGGTGATTAACTCGCGTGTGGCCGACACCGTGGTGGTCGTCCCCGACGGCCAGACGGTGGTCATCGGCGGGCTGATGCAGACCCAGCAGAACACCTCCGAAAGCAAGGTTCCGCTCCTCGGCGACATCCCCTGGCTGGGCAACCTGTTCAAGCGCACGCAGAAGTCGAATTCGAAGACCGAGCTGATGATCTTCCTGACCCCGCACGTCATCCCCGCCGCCAGCCAGCTCGCCGCGCTCACGGCAGAGGAGCGGGCCAACGCGACGTTGAAGCCCAAGTCCATCTCCGAGGAGCAGCTCGACAAGATCCTCGGCGCCCTGCCGTCCAAGAATCCCGAGGATATCGGCAAACCGGCGCCGAAGAAGGGCAAGAAGTAAGGCGGGCGAAATTTCTTCGCGAACCGGCCTAAGAATCCTTGCTCCGGGGCGTTGTCGGCGTAGGAAAACGCCCACCGAATCCCGCCCTGTGTTGCTTCTCCCGGCCCGTCCAACGCGTCGCCCGCACCCGCATCTTCGCCCGCCCCACCTATGCCGGGCGGCAGGTGGTGGTGTATGCGATGGAACTGACCGCCGCCGAATCGCTGGCCATGATCCTGCCCGTGCCGGTCAAGGCCGGCAGTGATCCCCAAGAGTTCAAGTTCATCAGCTTGGAGGCTTACCCGGAGTTCTTCGAGGACCTGAACCTCGGTTTTCCCGTTCCACCTCCGCCGCTAGCCATGCCCGCAGAAAACGCGCTGAGCGCGCGGGCGTTCAAGTTGGAAGTGGTTTCCGTCGGGGCCTTCGAGGCGTCCTTTGTGCCGACACAGTCGGACTTCGCCCGGTTGGACGCGCGGTTCCGGATCGATCCGACCATCTGGCGGAAGCTCCCGGGCTATGAACGGATGGGTTTCGCCGTCTTCCAGCTCAAGGCGGGCAAGCAGCGGGTCCATCCCATGTGCTTTGGGTTCCCCCGGGCGGAAGTGTCCAAGCTCTTCTTTCCGACGCTGCACATCCACGACGGGAAGGTCCATGAGCGGGAGAACTTCGACCATGAACTCTACGCGCAGGGCAATGGCGAGCAGGTGCCGGACGTGCTGAATTGGGAGGAATCCCGCGGTTGGGCGGGCCAGTTCATGAAGATGGAACGCACCGCCGGCATCCTCAACCGGGATGCCCACGTTTATCGGCGGAAGCTGCGGGGCAAATTGTCCAACGAAGACACCTACGTTGCCTTGGGCTGAGGCTGCCACCACTCGGCCAACCGTCGCCGCAGCTCTTCCCAGACCGGCTGGACGTCGAGCGCGCCGAGATCGTCGCCTCCGTGCAAGATTTCGAACCGGTCGCTGCGGGGCCGCCACACCGTGGCGTTGGTCGGTCCCCACAGCACCAACCCGGGCAGGCCGACGGCGGCGGCCAAGTGCGAGATGCCGGAGTCGTGTCCCGCGAACCCGACGCAGCCCCGGAGTTCCGCGGCCAAGGCAGGCAACGGAATCCCGCGCAGCACTCGGACGCGGCTCGCCGGCACCGGCCTGGCCAGCCGTTCCAGGCGGCCCCCCTCCGCCTCGCCACCGACGAGCAGCAGGTTCAGGTCGGTCGCTTCGACCAGCTTCCCGATGAGTTCCTGCCAGGCGGCTTCCGGCCAGTTCTTGCGTTCGCCGCCGGAACCCGGGTGCAGGGCTAGGGTTGGGCGAAGTTGTGCCCCCGCGGCTGAGTTCAAGTTGATCCGCGGTTCGCATTCTGCATCGAAGATGGCCAGCCGCTGGAGCGGTTCGAGCAGTTGCTCCGTGGCGTGCACGGCCCGGCCTTCGAGCGGACGATGCGGACCTTGGATGATCTGCGCCTTGGTGATCCGCGCGAGGTTGTCGCGGAAGATTTCGTCCGGGTCGAACAGGTAGGAGAAAATCACGTTGCAGCCGGCGAAGTAGGACTACAGTTCGAAGTCCAAGTCGCCGGCCCGGGCGAAGAAGCCCGCCAACGGCCGCGCTTCAATCGGGCGGACGGCGTCCACCAGTTGGCCGGCGGCGGCGAGCGACGCGATGTGGGGATAACCCAGCACCTCCAACGCCGTGTCCGGGAACTGCCGGCGCAGCGCCGCCAGCACCGGCAAGGTCAGGATGAAGTCGCCGATCGCGCCGCCGCGGATGACGAGGATTTTGCCCTGTGACATGACCGAAGGGTGACGCCCCCTGGACGGCGAGGGAAGCGGTTGCAATCCGCGGGCTTTGGGCTTTTGGCCAGTCGGCCCGGGGCGCTAGGTTCACGCCGTGTTTCGACCGTGCATTGACCTGCGGAACGGGCAGGTGGTCCAGATTGTCGGCGGCTCGCTCTCCGATTCCGGGGAAGGAGTCCGGACGAATTTCGTGGCCGAACAGCCGCCGCGCTGGTTTGCGGAATTGTATCGCCGCGACCAGCTCACCGGCGGCCACGTGATCGCGCTGGGGCCGGGCAATGAGGCGGCGGCCCGTGAGGCGCTCGGGGCGTGGCCCGGCGGGCTGCAATACGGCGGCGGCGTCAACGCGGACAACGCGGCCGCGTGGCTCGAGGCCGGGGCATCCCACGTCATCGTGACCTCGTGGGTGTTCCGCGAGGGACGGCTGGAGCAGGACCGGCTCGCGGAACTGGTTCGGCGGATCGGCCGGGAGCGGCTGGTGCTAGACTTGAGCTGCCGCCGGCGCGGCGACGACTACTTTGTCGTGACCGACCGATGGCAGAACTTCACCGACCTGAAGCTCGGGCCGGAGACGTTTGCGGGGCTGGCCCGGCAGTGTGCGGAATTCCTGGTCCACGCGGTGGACGTGGAAGGACTGTGCCGTGGTATCGACGGCGAACTGGTGGCGCAGCTCGCCGAATGGTCGCCGCTGCCGGCCACGTATGCCGGCGGGGCCAGGTCGCTGGAAGATTTGGCCAGCGTGCAGCGGCTGGGGCAGGGGCGGGTGGATCTTACGATCGGGAGCGCGCTGGACATCTTCGGCGGCGCCGGCGTGCGTTACGCCGAGGCGGTGGCCTTCAATCGCGGGCAACAAAAAGGCGGCTGAATCTTCAGCCGCCGGTTCGAAACGATCAGGACCGTGAAGGTCAGACGGTGAGGATTTCCTTCTCCTTGTGGGCGAGGTGGTCCTCCAGCTTCTTGATGTAACCGTCGGTGAGTTTCTGGACCTCTTCCTCGGCGCCCTTCACCTCGTCCTCGGAGGTGCCGTCGTTCTTGGCCTTCTTGAGCAGGTCCATCGCCTGGCGGCGTTCGTTGCGGATCGCGACGCGGCCGTCCTCGGTCATCTTCTTGCAGATCTTCACGAACTCCTGGCGGCGTTCGGTGCTGAGGTCGGGCAGGACGATGCGGATGAATTTGCCCTGGGTCGCGGGGTTCAGGCCGAGGTTGGCGCCCTGGATGCCCTTCTCGATCGCCTTCATGTTGCTGATGTCGAAGGGCTGCACCATGAGCATCCGGCTTTCCGGGGCGGTGATGGTGGCCAGCTCCTTGAGGCGCATGTGGGAGCCATAGGCCTCGATGTGGATGTTTTCGATGAGGGAAGGGGAAGCCTTGCCAGTGCGGACGCCGGCAAATTGACTTACCAGATGCTCCTCGGTCTTGAGCATCTTCTCTTCGGTTTCGAGCAGGATTTCGTCGGTGGACATGGGACGGTCTTGGGGCGGGTTGGTTGGAGATTTGAATGGGTCAGCCGGTAACCAGCGTGCCGATGGTTTCGCCCTTCACCACGCGGAGCAGGTTGTGGGGCTTGAAGAAGTCGAACACGATGATGGGCATCTTGTTGTCCTGGCAGAGGGCGAAGGCGGCGGCGTCCATGACTTTGAGCCGCTTTTCCAAGGCCTCGCTGTAGGGGATCGTGGTGTAGCGTTTGGCGTCGGCGTGCTTCTTGGGGTCCTTGTCGTAGATCCCGTCCACCTTGGTAGCCTTGAGCACGACTTCGGCATTGATCTCGTTGGCCCGGAGGGCGGCGGCGGTGTCGGTGGAGAAGTAAGGATTGCCGGTGCCGGCGGCGAAGATGACGACGCGGCCCTTTTCCAGGTGGCGCACGGCGCGGCGGCGAATGAACGGTTCGCAGATCGCGGTCATGCTGATCGCGCTCAGCACCCGGGTGGTGACGGAGTGTTTTTCCAGCGCATCCTGGAGCGCGAGGGCGTTGATGACCGTGGCGAGCATGCCCATGTAGTCGCCGGTGGCGCGTTCGATGCCTTTCTCGCTGCCCTGAAGGCCGCGGAAAATGTTGCCGCCGCCCACCACGATGACGACCTCCACCCCCAGTTCACGGACTTCGGCGACCTGGGCGGCCATGCCGTGAACGGCTTCCGGGCAAATTCCCAGCGCGGCCTCGCCGCCCAGCGCTTCGCCGCTCAGTTTCAGGAGGATACGACGATACTTGGGCGCGGATTTGGCGGTGGCTTTCTTCATCGGCGGACCGGGTGTAACAAGAGCGACACCATGCCGTCAAACCGCGACGCGGCGAAGGCGGCGACGAGTCGCCGGAATTCCCGGCGCTTGCCCGGGCGGATCACCTCCGCTACACCCTCGGCCCCGGCTGTCGCGGAAAACCAGTCGGGTGCGGGCGGAAACGCCGGCAGCAATTTCAAAACCGCCTGTGAACACTGTCCTCTCCAGCCTGGCTGCGCGGGTGCGCGAACTGATCCGACGTTCTTCGTCGGAATCCTTCGCCGCTGACGAACCGGCTTTCGAGGCCCTCGCCCTGGATCTGTTCCGTGCCCAGTTCGAGTTCAATCCCGCCTACCGGGCGCTGGGCCAAGCCCGGGGCATCCGTCCAGATCAGGTGAGTTCGTGGCGGGAGATTCCGGCAGTGCCGACCCGCGCGTTCAAGGAACTGGAGCTGACCAGTCTGCCGCCGGCCGAACGGGACTTCGTGTTTTGGTCGTCGGGCACGACGGGCCAGGAACGCAGCCGCCATTTCCACAGCCGGGAGTCCGTGGCGCTGTATGAGGCGTCGTTGCGACCGTGGTTCGCGCACCATTTGCTGCGGGCGGATGGCCTGGCACCCCGGTTGCTAGCGCTGACGCCCTCGCCGGAACAGGCGCCGCACTCGTCGCTCGTTCACATGCTGGACGTCGTGCTTCGGGAAAACTCCCCGCAGGCCGCCGAATCCTTCTTCGGCCGCGCGTTGCCCGATGGCGCCTGGGAACTGGAAGTCGCCCGCCTCGCCGCGGCCGTGGCCGCCGCGCAGGAGGCTGATCACCCGGTCGTGTTGCTGGGCACGGCGTTCAGTTTTGTCCATCTGCTGGACGGGCTCGCCGAGGTGGGTGGCCGGTTGCCGTTACCGGCGGGGTCGCGGGTGATGGAAACCGGCGGCTACAAGGGGCGTTCCCGCGAACTTCCCCGCGCGGAGCTGCACGCCGCGTTGGCCGAAACCCTCGGGCTCCCGGCCGATGACCTCGTGACCGAATACGGCATGAGTGAACTTAGTTCGCAGGCCTACGATTCACCTGATTCGCGGACAGGCGCCCGGCACTTCCATTTCCCGCCGTGGGCGCGGGCATTGGTGGTTTCGCCGGATTCCGGCCGCGAAGTGGCCGAGGGTGAACGGGGCTGGCTGCGTATCTTCGACCTCGCGAATGTGTGGTCGGTGCTGGCCGTGCAGACCGAGGATGTCGCGATCCGGCGGGGCGACGGCTTTGAACTGCTGGGCCGGTCCGTGGCGGCGGAACCGCGCGGTTGCTCCCTGATGGCCGCCTGAGAAATCCTGCCGCATGAACCTGCCCCAACTGTTTCTCGCCGACCTGCCGCCCGAGGCGGAGATCACGCCCGCACTCGTGCGCGACGCGTGCATCGCCGTGAAGCGCAATCGGGCCACGTGGCTGGCGCGGCGCAAGACGCAGGAACTGGTCGAACTGGTGGCGTTCGCGGCCGAGCGCTGGCAACAGCCGGAGAACGGCTTCCGGCGGTTTGCGCTCCAGCAAGGCGCGGCCGAGACCGGCTTCGGCGCCGCGACCCTGGCCCGCGGTCTGGACAGCCTGTTCCGCCTCCTGACCGTCGAGCAGTTGCACGCGTTGCTCACCCAGGACCTGGGCGACGTCCGCCGGCTCGACGAATTCTCGGCGCCCGCGGGTGAGCTGCGGCACGGTCGCCTGGCCTTGGCGCAGGGACCGGAATTGTTGGTCCACCT
>JBEISV010000231.1:0-7315 GCA_040375265.1 Verrucomicrobiales bacterium | reverse complement strand
GGCTGCGCCCTGCTGTGGGCGGCGGACGTCCCGCCGCCGGGCGCCGCCAAGCCGCTCCGGCGCAATGTGGTCATCTTGGGAGATTCGCTGGCGGCGGGTTTTGGCGTGGAGCCGAAGGAGGCTTACCCGGCCTTGCTCCAGCAGAAGGTGGACGCCGCTGAGCTGCCCTTCACGGTCGTCAATGCCGGCGTCAGCGGCGACACCACGGCGGGCGGCCTGCGCCGGCTGGACTGGGTGCTGCGGCAGCCGGCGGACGTGCTGGTGCTGGAACTCGGCGGCAACGACGGCCTGCGCGGACTCGCCCCCGAGGCGACGCGGTCGAACCTCGTGGCCATCATCGGCAAGGCGCGCGCGAAGAATCCCGAGACCAAGGTCGTGCTCGCGGGCATGGTCATGCCCGACAACATGGGCGAAGCCTACAACCGGAAGTTCCAGGCGATCTTCCCCGAGGTGGCGCAGGAACAGAAGGTGGCGCTCATCCCGTTTCTGCTCGCGGGCGTGGGCGGGGTGCCGGAATTGAACCAGCCCGACCAGATCCACCCGACGGCGAAGGGCCACGAACTGGTGGCGAGCAACGTGTGGGAGACCTTGGAGGCGGTGTTGCGGGAGGCGAACACAGCCAAGGAAACTTCCGGCCCGGAGCGGCGTTGAATTCAGGAAACGGATCAGCTGAAGGAGTCATGCGTTTCCCGAGATCGGCAGTGATTGGGTTGGGACTTTCGCTCTTGGCGTTGGGCAACAGCTTGGTCTTGGTCGCACTCCTCATGTGGCAGGGATTGCTGCTGTCTCGGAGTGAGGAACAAATCCAGAGGCTTGGAGTGCGGGTGCAGTCCGCCCCCGCTCCGACACAGGAAGAGCTCACCCTGGAACTGCGGCAGGTGTCCAAGCATATGGTGTTCGGGCGGGAATGGATTCCTCCGCTGGCCCTTGCTGCCGCCGCATTGTCCGTCATTGGCGTTTTGCTGGCGGTAGATCGGCTCCGGGAAACGGTGCGCGCCGGGAAACGTCCTCCCACCCAATGAGAAAAATGTAATGCCCCACATCGGCAGATGTGGCGTTAGTCGATCATGTAAACAACCCCGTTGGCCGCATCCCGGAACACCGCATTCGTCATTCGTCGGTCGGTCAGCCGGACAATCTCTTCGAGCGCATTTGTGGTAGTTACGAACTTTTGCCGGCGCGTTTCATTTTGCTGATCCCAGAGGATAGTGATGTGACCGTGTTTGTCTTCGATGTGTAGTGGATCTTCCTTCAAGGAGGTTTTGTCGCCGACGTTGGCTCGAAGTGGTTGGGACGATCTGATCGCATAACGGTCGCCATTTCCGAACGCGACGATCACAGCCCGGCAGTCCGATGCAGCGTCGCCGTGGAGTATGCCGATGAACACGGCAGCCTCCGCGTTCGTCACCACGCCGCCGCTGCTATATGGAAGATCGCGCCAAATCTTCGTTGCATGTTTGCCGTCGGAAAACGTGAGCACGAGTTTAGGCGAGCTATCAGGCCAGTGTCCCCCAACCGCCTTCACGGCAAAATTCCCTTTAGGCTTTGGATCATTCGACCTCTCCGAGAGATCCGTCGGTTTGCATCCTGCGATCCAGCCGAGCAGAAGTGAAAGACATACCGTTTTCGCGTTCATCTGGCGGTTCGCTTGAACTTTCTTGGGCCGGCTTGATCGCGAGGCCTGTCATAAGCAGAGGCTAGCCTGCATGCTCCGTTGCTTGCCACCGTTTCTTCCAAGCCCAGACTCCCCGCGTGTCCAAACCTGTGCTCGTGACCGGCGGGGCCGGCTTCATCGGTTCGCATCTCGTTGAGCGGCTGCTCGCCGCGGGCGAATCCGTGGTGGTGCTGGATGATCTGTCCACCGGGCGTCCGTCGAACCTCGCCGCCGTGGCGGGCCATCCGCGGCTGCGCGTGCTGGAAGGCCGCGTATCGGGTTATTCGGGACTCGCCGAACTGGTGTCGGGTTGCGGTTTTGTCTTCCACCTCGCGGCGGCGGTCGGCGTCGAGTTGGTGGTGAATTCCCCGATCCGGACCATCGAGACCAACCTGCGCGAGGCCGAAGCCATCCTCAACGCCGCCGGGCAGGGCGGGGTGCCGGTGCTGTTCACCAGCACGTCGGAGGTTTATGGCAAGAGTCCCAAGTCAGTTTTCCGCGAGGACGACGACCTGCTGATCGGGCCGCCGACCTTGGGCCGCTGGAGTTACGCCTGTTCCAAGCTCATGGACGAGTTCCTCGCCTTTGCCTACATGCGCGAGCGCGGGCTCCCGATGACGATTGTCCGGCTGTTCAACGTGTCCGGACCGCGCCAGACGGGGCAGTGGGGCATGGTGCTCCCTCGCTTTGTCGAGGCGGCGAAGACCGGCCAGCCGTTGCGTGTGCACGGCGACGGCGAGCAGACGCGGTGCTTTTGCCACGTGGCCGACGCGGTGGAAGCGCTCCTGCGCCTGCGGGCGTGTGAGGCGGCCCGCGGCGAGGTGGTGAACGTGGGCAACGACGTGGCGATCACCATCCGTGAACTGGCGCAGCGGGTGATCGCCGAGCTGCGTTCGGCGTCGGTCATCGAGACCATTCCCTACGAACAGGCCTACGCGGCGGGCTTCGAGGACATGCGCCATCGCCGGCCGGACTTGGCGAAGCTGGAACAACTGACCGGTTTCCGCCCGCGCCGCGACTTGGCGGAGATCATCCGGGATTTGGCGGCGTGATTCGCCGTTGAACTGGGGCGCCCGGTTCGTAGCGTCGCGGCATGCAGCATTCGTCCGGATTCCTCGCCCTCGTCAACGACGCCAAGAGCCGCGTCCGTGAACTCAACCTCGCCCAGGCCCGGGCCCGCCTGGCCGCCAACCCGGACGCGCTGCTGATCGATGTGCGGGAGGAGAGCGAGTGGGCCGCGGGTCACGCCGTGGAGGCGCAGCATCTCGGCAAGGGCATCTTCGAGCGGGACCTGGAGGCCAAGTTCCCGGCGAGGGACCGCGAGCTGATCCTGTATTGCGGCGGCGGTTTCCGCAGCGCGCTGACGGCCGACGCGGCGCAGAAGATGGGTTACACCAACGTCTGGTCGCTGGATGGCGGATACAAGGCGATGGCAGCCGCGGGCTGGCCGATGACGCGGTGAGCCGGCGGCGACCCCGCAAGGTTCAGGCCTTGTCCTGGATCAGTTCCATCTTCGCCCCGCTGAGCAGGCGTTCGACGAAGCCGGTGTTGTAATGGCCGCGGCGGAAGTCGGGATCCTGGAGGATGGCGAGCGAAAACGGGATCGTCGTCTTGACCCCGGTGATCATGTATTCGGAAAGCGCCCGGCTCATCTTGTTCATGGCATCGGTCCGGTCTTTGCCGATGGTGATCAGCTTCCCGATCATCGAATCGTAGTAGGGAGGAATCGTGTAGCCCGCGTAGGCGTGCGAATCGACGCGGACGCCGCCGCCGCCGGGGGCGTAATACATCTCGATCCGGCCGGGGCTGGGGCGGAAGTCCCCGAAGGGATCCTCGGCATTGATGCGGGCCTCGATGGCGTGGCCCTTGAATTGCACGTCGCCCTGGCTGATCGAAAGTTTCTCGCCCGCCGCGATCAGGATCTGCTGCTTCACCAAGTCCACCCCGGTGACCTCCTCGGTGATGGGGTGTTCGACTTGGATGCGTTTGTTGACCTCGAGGAAGTAGAAGTTGCCGGAGTCATCCACGATGAACTCCACCGTGCCGGCGTTCGTGTAACCGGCGGTCTCGGCGATCCGCAGGGCGGCCTTGCCCATCTTGGCACGCAGTCCCTTGTATTCCTTCCGCTCCAGCATGGGCGACGGAGTTTCCTCGATCAGCTTCTGGTTGCGGCGCTGGATGGAGCAGTCGCGTTCGCCCAGATGGATGATGTTGCCCTTGGTGTCGCCGAGGATCTGGAACTCGATGTGGTGGGGATTCTCGATGAACTTCTCGATGTAAACCCCGCTGTTGCCGAACGCCTTTTCGGCTTCGGTCCGGGCGGTGTGGTAGCCCTTGATCAGCGAAACGTCGTTGTGCGCGGCCCGCATGCCCCGGCCGCCGCCGCCAGCGATGGCCTTGATCATGACGGGATAACCGATCTTCTGCGCGATGGCGCGGGCTTCCTGCTCGGATTCCACGAGGCCTTCGGAGCCCGGAGGCGTCGGCACGCCGGCCTTCTTGGCGAGCAGACGGCTGCTGGCCTTGTCGTGCAGGGCGTTCATCGCGGCCGAACGCGGTCCGATGAAGCGGATATTGCAGCTTTCGCAGACGTCGGCGAAGTGGGCGTTTTCGCTCAGGAAACCGTAGCCGGGATGGATCGCGTCCACGTCGGCGATCTCCGATGCGGAAATGATCCGGTCGATGCGCAGGTAGCTGTCGGTGCTGGGGCCGTCGCCGATGCAGATCGCCTCGTCGGCCACCTGCACGTGCATGGAATTGGCGTCGGCCTTGGAATAGACGGCGACGGTCTTGACGTTGAGTTCACGGCACGCGCGGATGACGCGCATCGCAATCTCACCACGGTTGGCGACTAGGATCTTTTCGAACATGACGAAGGACTTTTGCGGGCCATCGGCCCGTTCCCGGTCGGCGGCCGACGCAGGAGCAGGCAACGAAGGCTTCCGGACGGACCATTAAAGCGGCCGAATCTTGAAGAGGGGCTGGCCGAACTCGACCGGCTTGGCGTTTTCGGCGACGAGGGCGGTGATGATGCCGCGGGTTTCGGCCTTGATCTCGTTCATGACCTTCATCGCCTCGATGATGCAGACGACGGTGTCCGGGCCGACTTCGGAGCCGACTTCCACGTAGGGGGCGGCGTCGGGGGAGGGGGTCCGGTAGAACGTGCCGATCATCGGGGACTTGATCTCGGCATCGCCATTGCCAGCCGCGGTGGCCGGGGACGTCATCGCCGGGGTAGGGGCCGCGGGGCGCGCCAAGTGTGCGTAGGCCGTCAATTCGGGGTCATCCAGCAGGGAACCGACGGCCGGGGCCGCCGCCGCGCCGATGGGGCGCTTCAGCTTGATCTTGAAATCTTTCTCTTCGAGTTCGAACTCCGAGAGGGAGTTCTTTTTCATCAGGTCGATGATCGATTTGATTTCTTTGAGATCCACGGTGCAAAAATCCGAGTTGTTGCCGGCCAGAAAAAACGCCGACGGTTGAAGTCGCGGGAAACAAAAAAGAGCAGGCCAACAAAAAGGGGTCTGCTCAGTTCCCAGTCACAAGATGGGTCGGACGTTAGGAAGGGGGTGGGAGGTGGTCAAGCCTGCTGTCCGGATGAAATCATCGCCGTAAATGGGCGCTGAATCGCTCCTTTACGGCTGCCCTTTAAGGCTAACGGCCGCTTCCAAGCCCAAAACATAGGAGTCGGCACCAAAGCCGCAGATTTGTCCCCGGCAAACGGCCGCAATCAGCGACCGATGCCGGAATTCCTCGCGAGCATGGATGTTGGAGAGGTGGACTTCGATGACCGGAACACCGATGGAACTGATGGCGTCCCGAAGCGCGACGCTCGTGTGCGTGTAGGCAGCGGCGTTGAGCACGATGCCGTCGAACTTGCCCTTCGCGTCGTGGAGCCAGTCGACGAGTTGCCCTTCCCAATTGGTCTGGCGGAACTCGATCTCGGCCTTCAGGACGACCGCCCGTTCGCGGACCAACCGTTCGATGTCGGCCAAGGTCGTCCGGCCGTAGATTTCCGGCTGACGGGTGCCCAGCAGGTTCAAGTTGGGACCATTCAGAAACAGCACCTTCACGGGCCCGTTGTGCCGGAGGGGGGGCGAACTGTCGAGGTTGGTTAAAGTTATGCCTCTGGGTGACGATTCTGTGTCTGCCCGGTTGACAGTCGGTGACGCAGGTTGAACCTACTGTCCCGAACAGGGTCTCAGACCCGACCACCAACGCCCGCAAATCGATCCTGATGGCTGGTGTCAGGTGAGTGTTAACCCGGTGTATCATCGCCATGAGCAAGACCACTGAAGTCCTCGCCGAAGCTCTCCGTGATTCCAAACACCCCTTCCCGGCGGCCGGAAACCGCCCGAAGAAACCCCAGAAGCACCGTTACGAACGGCGCAAGGCCCGCGAGTTCCTGAAACTCGGCGATTGGACCGAGGACGCCGCCGCCGCCTGACCCGCGGCAATTGCTTGCCAGCCCATCCCGGCCCGCGGACAACGCATCCATGTTTGTCCGCGTGCTGTGGAGTTTGCTCGCGTCATTGGTCGCCGTCGGCGCCGATTGGCCTTGGTTTCTGGGGCCTAACGGTGACGGCACCTCGCCGGAAACCGGCTTAATTGACCGGATTCCGGAACGCGGCCTGCCCGTCGTCTTCGACCGGGCGGTGGGCACCGGCTATGCCGCGCCGGCCTTGCGCGGGGGGCACCTCGTCTTGTTCCATCGCGAAGGCCGCGAGGAAATCGTCGAATCCTTGGATCCCCGGACCGCCGGCGCGCGGTGGCGCTTCGCCTACCCGTCCGCCTATCAGGATCCCTACGGCTACAACAACGGCCCCCGGTGCGCACCGCTGGTTACTTCGAACCGGGTGTTCACGTTTGGCGCGGAAGGAAAACTGGCCTGCCTTGACCTCGCGTCCGGGAAACCAATCTGGCAGCGGGATGCGGCCAAGGACTGGGAAGTGCCCCAGGCCTTCTTCGGCGTGGGTAGCACCCCGTTGCTCGAAGGCGGCCGGCTCATCGTCATGGTTGGCGGTCAGCCCAACTCGGGGGTCGTCGCCTTGGATCCGGAAACCGGGAAAACCCTCTGGGAAAACGTCGGCAAGACGAACTGGCAGGGGGTGGTCACGCTGGGTTGGCGGGCGGAAAGGCCCTACGAATGGACCGGCGCCGAAAAGCTGGCCAGCTACTCGTCGCCGGTCGCGGCCACGATCCACGGGCAGCGGCATCTCCTCTGTATCATGCGCCAGGGACTCGTTTCGCTGAATCCGACCAACGGCACGATTCGGTTTAGCCGCTGGTTCCAGTCCTTGGCAAACGACTCCGTGAACGCCATGAACCCGGTTGTCCTTGGCGACCAGATCCTGCTTTCCGCGGCTTACTACCGGAGCGGCGCGGTCCTGCTTCGGGTGAAGCCTGACGGCCAGTCCTTTGAGGAAGTCTGGAAAGACCCCGTCAAACATCCGATGGACCCGGCGGATCGCGACCCGGTCAGCGGCCGCTGGAAGGTTCCGGCCCTCGAAGTCCACTGGTCCACGCCGATTCTCCTTGCTGGCCACGTTTACGCCTTGAGCGGCCGGAACGAGCCGGATGACTCGCTTCGGTGCGTGTAATTCGAGACCGGCAGGGTGAAATGGAAGCGGGACGAAAGTTGGGGCAAACACAGCGCAGAACAGC
>JBEISV010000607.1:0-2542 GCA_040375265.1 Verrucomicrobiales bacterium | reverse complement strand
GCTCAGCCCGCGCCCGCAATTGACCACCCGGGAGTCGCCCCCTAGCGTCCCGGCCCTGCTCTATGCACGTGCTCGTTTGCGACCCCATTTCACCCCGCGGCATCGCCTTTTTCCAGGCGCGCCCTGAGTTCAAGGTCACCGTCCTGCCCAAGCGGCTCTCCGAGGCCGAGCTGCTCCCGCTCGTCGCCGACGTGGATGCCATGGTCGTGCGCTCCGAGACCAAGGTCACCGCCAAGGTTCTCGAAGCCGCCAAGCAGCTCAAGGTCGTCGGCCGCGCCGGCGTGGGCGTGGACAACGTGGATGTCGCCGCCGCCACCCAGCGCGGCGTCGTGGTGATGAACACGCCTGGCGGCAACACGATCACCACTGCCGAGCTGACCTTCTTCATGATCGGCGCCCTCGCCCGGAAGATTCCCGCCGCCCACGGCACCATGTGCTGCGGCAAGTGGGACCGGAAGGCCTTCCAGGGAACCGAGATTTACGGCAAGACGTTGGGCATTCTCGGCGCCGGCCGCATCGGCACCGAGGTTGGCAAACGCGCCCTCGCCTTCGGAATGCGCGTGGTGGCCTACGATCCGTTCCTCACCGACGCGCGGGCCAAGCAGCTCGGCTTCGAGCTGGCGATCGATCCCGACGCGGTTTATCGCGAGTCCGATTTCATCACCGTCCACATGCCGGTAACCAATGAGACCCGCGGCATGATCAACGCCGAGTCCATCGCCCGCATGAAGCCCGGCGTGCGGATCGTCAACTGCGCCCGCGGTGAGATCGTGAACGAGGCCGACCTCGTGGCCGGGCTCGAATCCGGCAAAGTCGGCGGCGCCGCGCTGGATGTGTTCTGCGTCGAACCGCTCGCGGCCGACCACAAGTTCCGCACCCTGCCCAACGTCGTGCTCACGCCGCACCTCGGCGCGAGTTCCGAGGAGGCGCAGGAAAAGTGCGGCCTGGAAGTCGCCGAGATCATTACCGCCTTCCTGCTCACCGGCGAAGTCCGCAACGCCGTGAACCTGCCCGGCGTGGACGCCAAGACCTACGAGCTGGTGAAGCCGTATCTGCTGCTCGGCGAAAAGATCGGCAAGCTGCTCGGCCAGCTCGCGCCGCAGCCCTACGACCGCCTGCACATCACCTTCGGCGGACGCGCCCAGGACCTGCCCCAGACCGATCCGGTCACGCGGGCGATCCTGCGCGGCTTCCTCAGCTTCAGCGCGGTCAAGGACATCAACAACATCAACGTCCGCAGCGCCGCGGCGTCGCTCGGCCTGTGCGTCGAGGAGAAGAAGTCCGACGAGCCGGTGACCTTCAACGAGTGGCTGCACGTCCAGATCTACCAGGGCGACGAAAAGGTCGCCTCGGCCGGCGGCACGTTCTTCGGTTCGCCCAACAACCCGCGCATCGTCCGCCTGTTCAGCCAGCCGGTGGAGATTCCCGTCAGTGGCCACGTGCTGTTGGTGAAGAACGCGGACCGGCCTGGCATCGTGGGCTTCCTCGGCACCGTGCTCGGCAAGCACGGCATCAACATCGCGAACATGAGCCTGGCCCGCGAAGGCGTGGGCGGCGAGGCGCTGACCGTGCTGGAAGTGGACACCGTGCCGTCGCAGGCCGCCTTGGACGAACTGGCCAAGGATCCCGCGATCAAGAGCGCCCGGGTGGTGACGCTGTAAGGCGAAACGGCTCCGGATAGCGCCGGAGGCGCGGAAGAACTTAGCCCCGGGCGTAAGCCCGGGGTTTTTCGCACACACAAGTGGCGTCCCAGCGGGACGAAAGGCGTTCTGCCGCCCCTGCCGGGGCTTACTGGCTCCTCGACTCCAACCCCGGGCTTACGCCCGGGGCTACTCTCTGCCGGCCCTCTGGGCCTTCACGATTGATCTTCCAAGGATCTGCGATGGGCTCGCGCTCAGCGACGAACCGGCGACTTGCGCCGCACACACCAGCGGGCGCAGCCTGTCCGCAGTCCCATGAGCCGCACCCGCATCAACTGCATCCGGGCCTTCACCAAGGTCGAACTGTTGGCGGTGCTCGCAGTGATTGCCATGGCGGTGTTGATGATGATTCCAGCGTTGCAGCGGGCCAGATCCAAAGCCGAGCGGATCAGTTGTGTTAGTTGCTTCAAGAACATCGGGCTCGGTTTCCGCATCTTCGCCACGGATAACCAGGGTTTCATGCCGTTCCAGTTCTCCACGAATAGCCCCGGAACCAACAATCCGATCTCCCGGCCCAGTTTCGGCGGCACCCGCGAATATGCTCTGGATCCGGTTAGTGCATGGCGGCACTTCGCGGTGATCACGAACGAGCTCAGCACGCCGAAGATTCTGCACTGTCGCGCGGATCGGGAACGGACGCCGGCGCGAAACTTTCTTGAGTTCACCAACAACCGCTTCCTCAGCTACACGGTGGGCATCTCCGTCACGAAAGAACAACACCCGCAGTCCATCCTCGCTTCGGACCGTAACCTGATGGTGGACGGCTTGGCGGTATCCAACACGGTGCTCACGCTTACCACCAATCTGAACGCCGGGTGGGATCGCCGAATCCATGTGGAGGC
>JBEISV010000468.1:0-3837 GCA_040375265.1 Verrucomicrobiales bacterium | reverse complement strand
CATGCTGGCGCTGAACCAGGTGCTGCTCCGCCTCGCCGCCATGCTGCCGGACGAGACCCTGCGCATGGAAACCCGCTTCTTCGTGCGCTGGAACAACCGGTTCCTGCTCGTGCTCGGCCTGCTGCTGGCGGGCTATCTCACGGTGGTGCGGCTGCCCCGGGTGCCGGACGCCCTGCTCACCGTCGTCATCGTGTTCGACCTCGTGAAGACGTGGCTGCTGCTCCTGTTCGCGTTGGTCCCGGTCGCCCTCACCATGACGCTCCTATGGAAGACCAAGGAGGTCATCCTCGCCAGCGTGTTCCGCCCGGGTGGGAATGGGTGACGATCAGGTGTTCGTGGGCCGGATAAGCTTGGCCTCAAGGTGTCCGCAAGGAGTCTTCTCGGCGCCATCTGAGGGCGTATGGTTTCCGCAACGTCCCGGATCAACGCCCTCGGAGCGTCTTCAGCCAGCGACCCAGCCGTTGCGGCCAATCGCGCCGCATGAAGGGCTTTTCCAGCCCGACAAACAGCAGCGCACAGAACACGAACACCGCCGGAAGCAATACGATGGCCGTCAACGAGAAGCGGGCGAGGTAACCGTGATCCGGTCCCAGCCAGCCTTGGACGCGGGGCACCGATTCGATCAGCAGGAACTGGTGCCATAGGTAGAAGCTGTAGCACATGCCGCCGAACGTGAAGACCCAGCGGTTGCCGAATACCTGGCCCAGCCATTTCCCGCCCAGGGAACCGAGCATTCCCGCCACCAGGCAAGGGGTTTGCAGCAGCGAACGAATCTCCGGGTCGGCCAAGCGGCTGAGTCCGAAAAAGCCGACCCAGCCGATGAGGCCGGCCAAGTCCCAACGCATCGTTTGCGGCAGGCGCCCGCGCCAGCCGGTCAGGTAAATGTCGAGCACGAGGAGACCCGCCGCGAACGCCTCGAATTGCCCCAGCAAGGACAGTTGGGTCCGGCGGTTTTCGGGATCGCGGAGGCCGACCACCAAGGAAGCGACCGCCAGGACCAGCAACCAACGGCCCCACCGGCGAGGAACCGCGAAGACCAGCGTCAGCAGCGGAGCCAGCAGATAGAACTGAAACTCCACTTCCAACGACCAGGCCACCGAGTTGATCGTGCTGAACTCGCCCGCGACCAGATTGTGCTGGTAGAGCAGGCTTGCCACGAGCCCGGAGCCAGTGCCGCCCAATGCCCAATGCCCCAGCGCGGCCCCCAGCAGCCAAAGAACCACCATGTTGATGATGTAGGGCGGTTCCAGACGGGTGAGCCGGCGAAGGTAGAACGATCCCGTCGCCACGGCAGGTGCTCCGAGCAACCGGTGGCGGGCAAACGGCAGCCCGACGATAAACGCGCTGATGGCGAAGAAGATGGGAACGCCCAGGAATCCGCGGCGCACCACGGAGGTCAGCGCCTGGTCAACGACACCGGTGACCACCGGCTTCCCCAACTGGTCATCCAGATGGAAGAACACGACGGCGAGCACGGCGAGTGAGCGCAGGCCATCGACCTGCGGAATGAAGCCGCCGCCCGCAGTCTGGCGGGCACAAAGCCTCAGGATGCGTTCCCTCCAGCCCAAACCATCCATCGGAGCGGCGGCGGGGTGAGTGTCCATTCGTGCCGGGAGGCTGGCTTATTCTGCCACCAGCCGGGAGCGAATTCTCCAATCGGTGAACACCAGGGCTGGCCCGACTCACCCACCGACCTCCGAACCCTTCGGCTTCCGGCACCGTCGCGGCTCAGCGGGCAGTGATCACCCACTTCAATCCGGTCGCCCGGACACCTGCCCCGGCGACGGATCCGGCAGTCGCTACTCGGCGAGTTTAAACTTCGCGCACTGGCTCAGGAACCTCACCGGATTCTGGTAAACCACCTTGTCCACGGCCTCGGCGCTCCAGCCGCGGCGACGCATTTCCAGCGCGGTCTTGGGGATGGCCAGCGGGACGCTTTCGCCCCAGTCGCACGCGGAATTCATCCACAGTTGCTCGCCGCCATACACGTCGAGGATGTCCACGGCGCGGGCCGGCGTGCATTTGCTGATCGGGTAGAGCGTCATGCCCGCCCAATGCCCGCGGTCGAGCACGACCTTCACCGTGTGCTCCTCCACGTGGTCGATCAGCACGCGTTCGGGGCGGATGCGCGGGTCGTTTTTCAGCACGTCGAGGATCAGTCGGGTGCCCTTGAGCTTGTCTTCCAGATGCGGCGTGTGGACGAGGATGAGCTGGTTCGTGCGCGCCGCGAGGTCCACGTGCCGTTCGAGCACCGCGAGCTCGTTCCGGGAATTCTTGTTCAGGCCGATTTCCCCGATGCCGAGCACGGTGGGCCGGTCGAGGAACTCCGGAATGATCCCGATGACGTCCTCGGCCAGTTTCACGTCCTCGGATTCCTTGGGGTTGATGCACAGCCAGCAGAAGTGCGGCAGGCCGTATTTGGCGGCGCGGGCTGGCTCGTATTCCGTGAGTTGGCGGAAGTAGTCGCGGAAGCCGTCCACGGACGAACGGTCGAAGCCGGCCCAGAAGGCGGGCTCGCAGACGGCGGCGCAGCCGGCGGTGACCATATCGACGTAGTCATCCGTGGTGCGGCTGACCATGTGGCCGTGAGGTTCGATGTAGCGCATGACGGCAGGATAGACGCGAATGGTCGGCCCGGGAATCAGACTTCTGCGCCGGGATAACCGGCGGTGACTCCGCGCGCCGCCGCGAACTGCGGGTGCCGGTTCAGCCGTTCCCAGTTCGGCGCCGATAGCGGGGCCTGGCGATAAACGGCTTGTTCCAGCGGTTCGGCGCTGGTGGAGCGACGGACCCGTTCCAACCAGGCGGCGGGCAACGGTTCCACCAGTAGGTCCAACCGGGTGGACGCAATCGTGGTCTCTTCCTTCTCGCCGGTGGCATGGCCCGCGCCCACGAACCAGCCGGCCAGCAGCAGCGTCGTCCGGAGTATCGTCGCCCGGGAATACGTCGCGAGCGTGCAGGCTTCGCCGGCGAGTTCCCGCAGGCGGGCGAAGAGCGGCCGCGTCCACATGGCGGCGTTGCGGGCGGGTGAATAGGCGTCGAACAGGATCGCGTGCGGGGCCGGCCAGGCGTTCGCCGCGGCAGACGCCAACAGCGTGGGGAAGTCGCCGAGATGGGTTTCCCAGTGAACCGTCACCGCGCCCAATTCGAAGCGGACGGAACCCCGGGCCAGCAATTCGGTGATCGGAGCCTCAAAGCCCTCCACGAAACCCAGTTGGGCCGCGCCGCCGAGGGCGAAGCGCAGCGGTTCCAGCGTGTGGTCGAAGCTCACCACGCGCAGGGAGCCCGTCCCGCCGGCGAGGGCCCGCAGCGCCGTCAGCACGTTGGCCGCGGCGCCCAAGCCCACGTCCCACACCACGAATTCACCCGTGGCGGCGGCGAAACGCTCCGCCAGGCGCAGTTGCCGCACGTAGAGCGCATCGGCCTCCGCCACCGGCCCGATCACGGGGTGAAACGTCTCCCCCTCGGCCACGGAGCGGACGCTCCAGGTGCCGTTCTTCAGCTGGACCAATTCATAACCACCGGCGGACATCGGGCGCGGACCATCGGAGACCCGCCCCCCGCGAGGCAACAGGAATGGCGGCTCGGATCGGGCGGGATGCCGCGACGCCTTTCCCGCTTCCCCCGGACGCGAGTTCGCCCCAACTCTCGGCCATGACACCGACACCGCTGCGCTGGGGCATCCTCGGCACCGCCAACATCGCCCGGAAGAACTGGCACGCGATCCACAACTCCGGCAACGGCGTGCTCACCGGCGTCGCCAGCCGCGACCTCGCCCGCGCCGGGCAATTCATCGCCGAATGCCAGGCCGACGTGCCGCTGCCTGTGCCGCCCCGT
>JBEISV010000212.1:0-7619 GCA_040375265.1 Verrucomicrobiales bacterium | reverse complement strand
CCATGTCGTCATCGGTCCGAGTTCGTTTTGCCCCGTCGCCCACCGGTTACCTCCACATCGGGGGCGCCCGCACGGCGCTGTTTAACTGGCTCTTCGCCCGCCATCACGGCGGCACGTTCATCCTGCGCATCGAGGACACCGACACCGCGCGCAATTCCCAGGCGGCCGTGGATGTCATTCTTCAGGGCCTCCGCTGGCTGGGCATGGACTGGGATGAAGGTCCTGTGAACGGCGATGCTGCCGGACCGAGCAAGGGCGACCGCGGCCCCTACTTCCAGAGCCAGCGCGGCGAGGTTTATCGGAAGCGCGTAAACGAACTGCGCGACAAGGGCCTCGCTTACGAACGCGACGGCGCCCTGTATTTCCGGATGACCCGCGAGCCGATCACGATTCCCGACCTCATCGTCGGCGACGTGGTCCGGCCGCTCACCGACCGCGAGGAACAGGACCCCGACTGGGTGCTTTGGCGCAGCGACGGCCAACCCGTGTTCCACTTCGTCAACGTGGTGGACGACCTCGAAATGGGCATGACCCACGTCATCCGCGGCGAGGATCACCTGAGCAACACGGCCAAACACATTGCGCTCTTCCGCGCCTTCGGCGTCGAGCCGCCCCACTACGCCCACATCCCGCTCATCCTCAACGAGGACGGCTCCAAGATGAGCAAGCGCGACCGCGGCGCAGTGGTGACCAACTACCTCGACGACGGCTTCACGCCCGAAGCCGTGGTGAACTACCTCTCGCTCCTCGGCTGGTCGCCCACCGATGGCCAGGAACTCCTCAGCGTCGCGGAACTCGTGTCCCGCTTCGACCTCGACCGCGTGAACCGTAGCCCCGCGCGCTTCGACGCCAAGAAGCTGGAGGCGCTCCACTTCGAGCACACCCGCCGGATGGATCCTGACCGTTTCGTCGCGCTCGGCGTGGACTACCTCCGGAAGTCCGGCATCGAGACCGCCGCCTTTCCCGCCGACTACGTGCGCGCCGCCCTGCTCACCGCGCAGGAGAAGGGCAAGCTCTTCAAGGAACTGCCCGTCTGGACCGACTTCTACTTCGCGGCCGACGACGCGCTGACCTTCGATCCCGAAGCCAAGGCGAAGGCACTCACGCCCGCCGCGAAACCGCTTTTGGAAAAGCTGGCCGCCACCTTCGCCGGGGTGACTGAGTTCAAGTCCACCGCCCTCGAAGCCGCGCTCAAGGCCCTCGCCACCGAACTCGGCGTAAAGGCCGGCGCACTGGTCCAGCCCTGCCGCGTCGCCTGCACCGGCAAGCTCGTCGGCCCGAGCCTGTATCACCTGCTGGAGGTGCTGGGGCGGGAACGGGTGGCGAGGCGGTTGACCACAGCCTGCCGATAGGATGGGAGATGCCGCGGAGATTTACGGCCGATGTAGCGCCTGCTATAGCCAGCCCATGATTCAGCCAGAACAACTGGTGGGTGAGGAGTGGGCCGAATGGTATCGGCTCACGCCTGTTCACCGCTGGCTGGAAAGCGAGAAGCTCTGGCAGACCTACCTCGCGCTCGGAGGCTCACTTGATCCCGAACCCGATACGCAAAGTCCTTTCTTCGATGCGCGCGCACCGCGTCCGGGCCCTGCTCATGGGCGGACAGGCGTGCGTGTTCTACGGCGCGGCCGAGTTTAGCCGCGACACCGATCTGGCCATCGTCGCCGACGCCGCGAATCTCGCCCGTCTGCGCCAGGCGCTTTCCGAACTGCAAGCAGACGTCATCGCAGTTCCGCCCCTAGCCCTGAAACACCTCCGGCGCGGTCACGCCGTCCATTTCCGCTGCCACCATCCCGAAGCCATCCGGATGCGGGTGGACGTCATGGCCAAGATGCGCGGCGTGGACCCGTTTCCCAAGCTCTGGAAGCGGCGCACGACCCTCGAACTCCCGGACGGCACCGTCTGCGACCTGCTCTCTCTGCCCGATCTCGTGCGGGCGAAGAAAACCCAGCGCGACAAGGACTGGCCAATGATTCGCCGCTTGGTGGAAGCGCACTATTTCCAGAACCGCGCCAAACCCAATTCCGCGCAAGTCAGGTTCTGGTTCCGGGAACTTCGCACGCCGGAAATCCTGATCGAGCTTGCGGGAAGCCATGGCCGCCTGTGCCACCGACTGGTCGCCGAACGCACCGTGCTGGCGGAAGTCGTCCGCAACGACCGGCAGGCGATTGAACGCGCTTTGGTGGCAGAGGAAACTGCCGAGCGTGAGGACGACCGGGAATACTGGCTGCCCTTGCGCCAGGAACTCGAACAACTCCGTCACGGAAAATGAACCCGACACGAGGCCGTGCGCGTGCAACCGTAACCACCGGCGCGCTGATGCAATCCTGCAACGTCGCCCGCGCCGGCAAGTAACGGCGAAGCGACCGACCCCGTAGGAGCCGAGGTTTTCTCTTCCGACCGAACTCACCGTTGAACCGGTGGACTAACCGGACTAACCTCGCAGCCATGAAGGTGGTGAACATCCATGAGGCGAAGACAAACTTTTCCAGCCTGCTGACCCAGTTGGAGGCCGACAGCGAAACCATCGTCATCTGCCGCAACGGCGAGCCGGTCGCCGACCTGGTGCCCCATCGGCGCGTGAACCGGATCAAGCCCCATCCCGAGCTCGGAAACATCGGGATTGGCTATGACCCGGTCGAACCGTTGGCCGACGACGAATGGCCGGAGGCGGCCCGGTGATTCTGGATACCTGCGCCCTGCTCTGGCTCTCCAGCGGCAGCAAGCGCCTGAGCCGTTCAACCCTGACGGAAATCAACGACGCCCCCGCCGTCTATGTCTCGGCCATCAGCGGATTTGAGATCGCGCTCAAGGTCGCCAAGGGAAAGCTGACCCTGCCGAAACCGCCCCAAGACTGGTTCGAACAGGTGGTCGAACACCACGGGTTGGCGGTCCTGCCCGTCGAACTGAACGCCTGCATCGCCGCCGCCCAGCTTCCTCCGCACCACAACGATCCATGTGATCGCTTCATCATCGCCACGGCCAAACTGCGTGACCTGACGGTGGTGACGACCGACGAACAGTTCGAACCCTACGGCGTGCGGGTAATGTGCTGACAACCTGCCGCGAACCCGATGATTCGAGACTTCAAGTCCGTCGCCACCGAACTCGGCATGAAAGCCGGCGCACTGTTGCAATCCTGCCGCGTTGCCTGCACCGGCAAACTCGTCGGCCTGAGCCTGTATCACCTGTTGGCGGACCTGGGATGGGAGCGCGTGACAAGGCGTCTTAGACACGTCGGCAGTTGAATCCTGCAAATGAGGCCCAAACGTTGTCTTTTGTGGATCCTTGCGAGCGTAGCATTTCTCCTACCGCTGCTACTTGTGCTCATTTCGCAATCAAAGGGAGGACAAACCCTGCTCGGGCTTTTCGCCCTGAACGACACCAAGATTGTCTTCTACGGAAAGCTGGAAGATCAGTTTGGCAACGCGCTTGGCAACACCCCTGTCGATTTCGAGGTCCGTGTCCGTAACGGCTTCAGGTCTGGTGTAGACCGCGGAACCGTAGTTTCCGAAGCCAACGGTCGCTTCATAATCGCGGGCTACCACGGGAGCAGGCTCTTTCTAATTCCCAAAAGGCCGGGCTATGCCATCGCCTCCGAAAACCGCTCTTGGATCTATTCCAAAATGTGGCCGGAAAATGAGCGCGCTCACGCGGATCCAAACAGGCCGATTATCCTCAAGATGTGGGCGGTTTTCGGCCCGGAGCCATTGGTTGAAATCGGTAGCCGGCTCGCAGGGCCGAAGCGGTTCGCAATACCGTTTACCAATGGCCCTATACTCTTCGATGCAATCACCGGAACGCTCGCCGAACATCAGGCCGATCTGGCGATTTCAGTGAAACGCCCATCGGGAACCATTTCCTCCCAGCACCCGCAGGAATGGAGCGTAAATCTGCAGTCAATTGACGGCGGAATTATGGACGAGGCGGGAACGGCGACGATTACCTACTTTGCCCCTGAAGTTGGCTATCAACCCTCGCTTACCATCTCGTCCACGAACAGATTGCTCTCCGGTGGGGATTCATTCTCCCTCGGCCTTTATCTAAAAAGCCGGAACGGGCAAGTATACTCCAAGATTCGAATTGGCTTCGTGATCAACAAAGAGCAGCAAGAATTGATGCAATTGGAGTTCAGCGGCGTGGCCAATACCAATGGCTCCCGCAATTGGGAAGGGGCTCCCGGCACCTATCTGTCTCCATGACTCACTGTCTCCCGATCGCCGTTTTGGCCGACTTCAGGACCAAAATGGTTTAAGGCCACATTGAAGACCAAACTTCTCTTCATCTGCAGCCGGAATGAAATCCGCAGCCTCACGGCGGAGCGGATGTTCGACGGTTCGCCGCGGTTCCAGGTTCGGTCGGCGGGCACGCAGCCGCAGGCGCGGGTGCGCGTGACCGAAGGGCTCATCGGCTGGGCGGACGTGATCTTTGCCATGGAGAAGTCGCATGTCGCCAAGCTGCGCGAGCGGTTCCCGGAGGCGTTGGCCGGCAAGCGGTTGGTCTGCCTGCGGATTCCTGACGACTTCGCGTTCATGCAGCCGGAATTGGTGGAGGCATTGACGGCGGCCCTCGCCGGAGAACTTGAGGAGTGGCCGGGGTGAAGCGCGTCTTCCGGAGTGGCGGAGCCTTCGGAATTCCCCCTTGCCCGCCCGGCACAGCTCCACTACCCACTCGGCCGTGATTCGCACGTTGAACCTCCGACTTACCGCACTCGCGCTGCTGCTTGGCCGCGCGACAGTTGGGGTTTGAGGCGAGTCCATCACACTTTCCCGCCCCATCGTCGCACCCGACGATGGGGCTTTTTGTTTGTCCCCATTGCCGTGTGCTTGCGTTGAGGCGGCCAAAACAGCGAAAAACAGGCAGAACATGTTGAAGAATCCCGCCGAGAAGTATCGCCGGTTCCAGCCGGTGCAGTTGCCCGACCGCCAATGGCCGTCCCGCGTGCTCACCCAGGCCCCGCGCTGGTGCAGCGTGGACCTCCGCGACGGCAACCAAGCGCTGGCGGTGCCCATGAACGTCGCGCAGAAACTCGAACTCTTTCAGGCGCTGGTGAAGTGCGGCTTCAAGGAGATCGAAGTCGGCTTTCCCTCGGCGTCGAACACCGAGTTCCGCTTCAATCGCCTGCTGATCGAGAAGGGCCACATTCCCGACGACGTCGCCATCCAGGTGCTCGTGCAGGCGCGCGAGGACCTGATTGAGCGCACCTTCGAGTCGCTGGTCGGCGCGAAGAACGTCATCATACACCTCTACAACTCGACCTCGCCGGCCCAACGGCGCGTCGTGTTCGGCAAGTCCAAGGAGGAGATCGTGCAGATCGCCATCCGCGGCGCGCAGTGGATCAAGGACCGCCTGCCCCGGCTGAAGGGCACGAACGTCCGGCTCCAGTATTCGCCGGAGAGCTTCAGTGCGACCGAGGTGGAGTTCGCCAAGGAAATCTCCGAGGCCGTAATGGACGTCTGGCAGCCCACGCCGGCCAACCCGATGATCCTGAACCTGCCCGACACCGTCGAGGTGGCGATGCCCAACGTGTATGCCGACCAGATCGAATGGATCTGCCGGAACATCCGGAACCGCGACTCGCTCGTCATCTCGCTGCACACCCACCACGACCGCGGCACCGGCGTGGCCGCGACCGAGCTCGGCCTGCTGGCCGGCGCCGACCGCGTCGAGGGCACACTGTTCGGCAACGGCGAACGCACGGGTAACCTCGACGTCATTGCCGTGGCGCTGAACCTCTACATGCACGGCATCGACCCGCAGCTGGACTTCAGCGACCTGGGCGCGCTCCGCGACATTTACGAGCGCAGCACCGGCCTGACCGTGCCGCCACGCCAGCCCTACGCCGGCGAACTGGTCTTCACCGCCTTCAGTGGCTCGCATCAGGATGCCATTAAGAAGGGGCTCACCGAATGGGACGCCGGCGGCCGTTCCCATTGGGACGTGCCCTACCTGACCATCGATCCGAAGGACATCGGCCGCCACTATGAAGAGGTCATCCGTGTCAACGGCCAGTCCGGCAAGGGCGGAGTCGCGTATTTGCTGGAGAGCAAGTTCGGCATCGAGCTGCCTAAGGACATGCAGCGCGAGTTCGGCCCCATTGCCAATGACCTCGTGGACGACCTCGGCCGCGAAGTGAAAGCGGAGGAGCTCAAGGCGATGTTCTGGCAGGAATACATCGAGCGCACCTCGCCGTGGTCGCTCATCCACTTCCACGCCGACGGCGTGGACGGAAAATTCCGCTGCCGTGCCTCGGTGGTATGCCAAGGCGCCGAGCGCAAAGTCGAAGGCGAAGGCAACGGCCCCATTGCCGCCTTCGTGAACGCCTTGGCCGCGAGCGGCGCCCCGAAGTTCGAGGTGGCCAACTACCGCGAACACGCCCTCAGCGCCGGCGAAGGTGCCAGCGCGATCGCCTACATCCAGATCAAGCTCGCGGACGGCCGCACCCAGTGGGGCGCCGCCGTGGACACGAACATCGAACTCGCCTCGATCAAGGGCGTGCTCAGCGCGCTGAACCGGCTGCGTTAACTTTGTTCGGCCGCCAGTGGGCAACCCGCTGGCGGCCCAAATTGCCAACCATGCGATGGCTTAGAGTGGCTTAGGGCTCGTTGTGGTTCGCGATGTTCGAACTGGGCCTGCTGTTCGAACCGCTCTACGGATCTCGCGAAGACGCCGGCCGCCCGGGTCTCCCCGTTTTGGGAATTGGTCGCCGGACCACCGCCGACTAGGGTTTCCGGCATGCAGCGGCGGCTTCCGACTCTCTTCGCGGTCCTTGTCTTGTTGGGTTCTCGGTTCACCCAGCGGACCTGTGCCCAGCACGCCGCCACCTCACCCGCGTTCGAGGCGGCCGCGGGCG
The DNA here is from genome assembly GCA_040375265.1 of Verrucomicrobiales bacterium. Taxonomy (GTDB): domain Bacteria; phylum Verrucomicrobiota; class Verrucomicrobiia; order Limisphaerales; family UBA9464; genus CAIWAH01. The sequence goes on along the minus strand of JBEISV010000212.1, from coordinate 766 downwards.
ACGCCAAGCGCCTTCAGCTCTCGCCCGGCCTCAAGCTCGACGTCTGGGCCGCCGAACCGCAGCTCAGCAACAGCGTCGCCTTCGCCTTCGACGGCAAAGGGCGCGTCTACCTCGCCGAATCGGACCGCTGGGCCATCAGCGTCTTCGACATCACGGCGCACACCAACTGGCTCTGGCAGGACATGTCGTTCCGCAACGTGACCGAACGCGGCGCCTTCCTGACCAACCAGTTCGCCACCAACCTCGCCTTCCTGACCAAGGACAGCGAAGTCGTCCGCCGCGTCGAGGACCGCAACGGCGACGGCCAGGCCGACCACACGGAGATCCTCGCCGCCGGCTTCACCAACGCCGTGGACGGCACCGCCGCCGGCGTCCTGGCCACCCACGAGGGCATCTACTTCGCGAACATCCCGAGCCTGTGGAGAATTCCGCATGACGAATCACGAATGACGAACGGCAGCGCGTCTGATTCCTCAGCTCGAAACTCGAAACCCGAAACTCAGAGCTCTCTGGCCACCGGCTTCGGCGTCCACATCGGCGTGTCCGGCCACGACCTGCACGGCCTGATCAAGGGGCCCGACGGACGCATCTACATGAGCTTCGGCGACCGTGGCTGCGTGCTCACCAACCGCGAGGGCGTCGTCATCAGTCTGCCCGCCACCGGCGGAGTGCTCCGGTGCGAGCCCGACGGACGCGACCACGAGGTCTTCTGCTACGGCCTACGCAACCCGCAGGAACTCGCCTTCGACGACTTCGGCAACCTCTG
>JBEISV010000497.1:0-3534 GCA_040375265.1 Verrucomicrobiales bacterium | reverse complement strand
TAGTCGAACGAGTAGTAGGCCTCGGTGCCGCTGGGCAGGCCGCCGGCCTGGCCCTGGGTGGGCAGCGTGAAGACGTCGTAGTAAACGCCAGACTGAGTCCCGGAATTGGCGCTGCCGGCGTCGTGGTTGCCAAGCGTGGGCCAGAGCGGCGAATTGGCGAGCAGCCACGCATACATGTGGAACACGGCGGCCTGATACTGGGCGTCCGTCCCGGTGCTGTAGGCGTTGTCGCCCAGCATCAGCCAGAGGTCGGGTGCCTTGCCGGCGTTCCATTGGTAGAATGCGTCCCGCACGGCCCGTTGGCTGGCGGTCGCCGTGCCGGGATCGCCGATGACCCAGATGCGCGTGGGCTGGGCAGGCCCAACCGGCGGCGGCGTGACAAACGTCATCGTGTTCGTGACCGGCGACAGCCAGCGGTTCGTCTCGAAGCCGACCGAGTAGAAATAACGCGTGCCGGGTTGGAGGCGGTCGAGCTTCACGATGTGCTCGGTGAGTTTGCCGGCGTGGGTAACGACGTTGGTCGTCGTTTTTTCGGTCAGGCCCCAGCGGACAAGTCCCTTGGCGGCATCGTCGGTGCGCCAGCGGATCACCATCGAATTGGTGGTCGCCTGCTGCAGATACGGCCCGCGGATGAGCTTGGGCTCGGTCAGCGCACAGGCGGGCAGGAAGGCGAGGAAGAGGCCGAGGTAGAGCCGGGTCATTTCTGGGCGGGAGTTTGGCCGGCGCCACCGACGGCGGCCAGTTTGGAATCAATCTGCTGGCGAAGTTCGGTCGCGAGCCAGGCGCGCCGGAGTTTTTCCGGCAACCGGTCCAAGGCGTCCCGGGCGGCGACGAACTTGGCCCGGGCCTCGTTGGTGCGCCCGCCTTGAAGGAAAAGTTCGCCCTGCTGGAACCACCACCTTTCCTTCCGTTCGGCCCGTTCCGCGATGGTGCCGAGGCGGGCGACGGCGGCCCCGACGTCGCCGCGCTTCATTTCCAGTTCGGCGGCGAAGCGCTGCAAGACGGGCAGGGGACCCAGCCGCGTCACGGCGTCATCGAGGCCGGCCAAGGTGTTGGTCACCGCCAGCCCGGCCGCGACCTGCGCTTTGGCCCGGTCCAGGAACAATTCGGGGCGGACCCCTAACTGTTGGATGGCTTCGTCCGCCGTTTCCTTCGCCGTCAGTTCGATGACACGATTGAAGTGCGGCACCGCCTCGCCGGGGCGTCCGGCCAGGACGAAGGCGTGGGCCAGACCGTAATGCCCATCGAGGCTGGCGGGCCGGCGTTGAACCCAAGCGGAAAGCTGCTCGACCGCCGCGTTCGTCTCGTGGGCGGCCAGTTCGAGCAGACCCCGACGCAGGCGATTGGTCAGGTTGTTCGGCTGAAGCTTTTCGAGGGCGGTCAGGTCGAGGCGCGCCTCGGAAAACAGCCCGTGGGCCCGGTAAAGCTCCGCCCGGCGGGCGAGCAAGTCCGGCGCGTCGGGGCGCTGGGCCAGTTCGGCGTCGAGTTGGAGGATCTGCTCGTGCAACGGCCCGTGCGCCCTCGCCATCAAACCCAGCAGCAGCACGGCGATGCCACCAAAGCGGCGGATCGGGACGGGCAACGTGGGCGACAACAGCACGCGACGACCATCCGCGACGCGCGCCGGGGCGTCCAGCCGGCAGAGGACCCGGCGCGCTGCGAATCGGGGGTAAGGTTTCGCCATCGGGCGATCGCCCCAAAGCGCCGGAAACGGTCTGCCGCGAGTCACTCCAGTCTCGGGCCGGTCGAGCCGCCTGGGCCTGCCGGCTAGCTTCCCGCAGCACTTTGTTCGCGCCGTCCCCGCAGGCGATGGGTTGCTGCTTCAGGCGCCGACCGGGCGCCGGAATTGGCTTCCCTCAGGGGCGAATTGCCTCTTGGCTTGCGGCCCACGCCGGTCCTTTGGGAACGCGGCCTGAATTTTCACCTGACTGCGATGAAACGGATCCAATTTTGGCGGCGAGTAGCCTTGGCGGGACTGCTCGGAACCCTGAGCGCCCTGGGACAGGCCCCCAAGTTCCTCACGGCTCCGGCGGATAGCATCGGCACGGACAACGAACCGTTCCTGTTGAGCGCCACTGTGGAAGGCGCCGCACCGTTGAGCGTCCAGTGGTTTCAGGGCGGGTTCGCCTTGCCGGGGGCCACCAATCTGTCGCTGATTTTCACCAACTTGGTGTCCACGAACACGGGGATCTACCAGCTGTCCGTGTCCAATTCGGCCGGCGGCATCTCCACCAACATTACGTTGCTCGTGCTGAGCACGCCGGCCCGGCGGCTTTACACCGGGGTGATCGGCACCAACGCCGGGGTGATGAGCGTGCCGGTGCGCTTCGTGCCCAACGGTGCCGAGAACGGCGTCCGATTCTCGCTCGCGTTCGACACCAACGTCCTGAGTCAGCCGCAGTTTGAATCGGCCATCGCGGGCGCCGCCGTGACCGGTCCGGAAGTGTCCCCGGAAGGCGACCGGGTGGGCGTGACGTTGCGCCTGCCGGGCGCCGCTCGTTTTGCGGCGGCGGACACGCTGCTGGGCACGTTCCAGTTCAATCTCGCGGCCGACCAATCGCCGGCGGCGGCGCGGCTGGCCTTTGCCACCAACCCGGTGGCCCCGGCCGGCTTGACGCTCACCAATTCCCTCGTGGTGGTCACCAACGAATATCCTTCCCTGCGCCGGGTGGACTTGGTGCCCAAGCTGAATCGCCAGACCGGGCTCTACCACCAACGGGTTGAGCTGGTGAACGCCTCGGCGACGGAATTTACCAACCAGAACAACCTCAACCTGCTGATCCTCGGGTTGAATCCGGAAAAGGTGTCCGTCCACAACGCCATCGCCAACCAGCGCCTGGACACCGACTTCGACGGGGATCTCGACGTCGAGCTCGGCGTGGACTGCGTGACCGCGGCCGGTGAGGACTGCACGGACGTGACGGCCGGCTGCTGCCTGTTGAATCCGGACGTGAACGGCGACGGCTTGGCCGATGCCGTGCCACTGATTACGGTGGGCGGACTGAAGCCGGGCGAAAGGCGGGAGCTGCTGCTGGAGTATTTCTCCAAGGACCGCGTGACGGTGCCACAGCCGCGGTTCTCGTTGCAGCTCGGCGGAGCGGTGACCAACACGGTTTCCATCAGGAATCAGGCGATCGGCTTCGACCGGTTCGCGCTGTCGCCGGACAACCGGACGGTCGTGCAGTTCCTCACGACGACCACCAACCGGTATTTCATCCAATACGTGGACAACGAGAGCGACTGGACCAACTCCGCCAAGGTGCGAGTGGCCCAACCGCCCCTGGCCGGAAATGGCAGCTGGGTGCAATGGATCGACCAAGGACCGCCCAAGACGGCGCCACTCACCAACAACACCCGCTTCTACCGCCTGCTCGAAGGTTTCTAAGCTTCATCATTTCACGCCATGACCTGCCGTCCTGAACTGTTCCGCTTCCGTCCCCTCTTCCCGCAATCACTGGCCGTCCTGGGTTTGGCGGCACTGGCCCTGCCGGCGTTCGGCGCCGACGCCGACGACGAACGGGAACCGCTGGGAAT
>JBEISV010000622.1:0-2451 GCA_040375265.1 Verrucomicrobiales bacterium | reverse complement strand
GCTCCGGGCCGAACGGACTGCTGAACTTGAAGCTCTCGAGCGCCGTGGCGATGGCCGCCTTCTCGTCGCGCGTCGCCACGTTGATGCTGGTGAACGACTGCGCGTTGTCGGCCGCCTCGTTCTGCGTGAAGTGGACGACATAAACCGGCCCCTTGCCGTCGGTAACGAGCTTTTCCAGCGTCTGCGCCAGCGGCGTTTCGGCGTAGGAAAATTCCAGCGGCACGGGCCGCGTCGTGCCCTTGATCGTGACGCTCGGCCGGCCGGTCACCCGCGTCATTTCCTGCTCGAAGAAGGCCGTCTCGCCCAGCGTGGCCGACATGAGCAGGAAGCGCGCCTGCGGCAGCGCGAGCAACGGCGCCTGCCAGGCCACGCCGCGCTCGCGGTCCGAGTAGTAGTGAAACTCGTCCATCACCACATCGTGAACCTGCGCCCGTTCGCCGTCGCGCAGGGCAATGTTCGCGAGGATTTCCGCGGTGCAGCACAGGATCGGTGCGTCGCGGTTCACCGTGGCGTCGCCGGTGGACAGGCCGACGTTGTCCGGACCGAACTCGCGGCAGAGCGCGAGCCACTTCTCGTTCACCAGCGCCTTAATCGGGCAGGTGTAAACCGAGCGGCGCCCCTTCGCGAGCGACTGGAAATGCAGCGCCGACGCGACCAGCGATTTCCCGGAGCCGGTCGGCGTATTGAGGATGACGTTCTTGCCCTCGAACAGTTCCAGGATCGCCTCCTCCTGCGCCGGATAAAGCGACAGCCCTTTGGCCGTGACGTAATCCAGAAAGCCACCGAGCAGCGCATCGCTGCTGGTGGAGGAGATTTTGACGAGCTGATCGTAGAGCGTCACGTCCCGGCAGGGTCCCACTTACCGGCCATCGCTCCAACCCTATACTCCACCGCTGCCAACTGAGACTGGGCGCAATCCGCCGTTCAGCCGAGCTTCCACGGGCCGCGATAGCTGACGTCGAGCCAGGCCTTGTTGCCCGTGCCGCCCGTGAACTGCTCCGCCTTGGCGTCCCACTTCAAGGTCTGGCCGTGGTAGTAGGCGAGGTTCACCAGGTGGCAGACGCTGACGCTGCGGGCCCCGACCTCAATGTCGCAGATCGGCTTGCTGCGCTGGCGGATGGCCGTGAGCCAGTCGCCAAAATGGTTGGCGCTGCGGTAAACCTGAACCTTGCCGGCCGGCAGGAACTCGGCCTCCAGCTTGTCGAGGACATCCTTGAGCGGGGCGTCGCCCTTGTCGCCGGCCCTGCCCTTCACGGTCCCGCCGAGTGTCAGGGAAATCCGGCCCCGGTTGATGTAAAGCTCACCCGCCTTGCCGTAGAACGTGGTGCCATTGCCCGCCTGGTGGGTGACTTCCACGCCGTTGGCGTAGCGGAGCTTCACGCCGCTCTGAGCCTTCTGCCAGTCCGCCGGGGGAATGACCTCCACCGGACCGCCGTTGTCCGCGTCCAGGCCCCACTGGGCGATGTCGAAGTGGTGGGCGCCCCAGTCGGTGACCATGCCGCCGCCGTATTCGCGGTAGTTCCGCCAGTTCGGATAGTGGTTGTTGATGCCGCGCGGGCTGAGGATCGCGTTGTAGGGACGCATCGGGGCGGGCCCGAGCCAACGATCCCAATCCAAGCCGGGCTCCAACGGTTCCTCCGGCAGGTCGCAGGGCACGCCCGGACCGCCGACCGCGACATCCACCCGCTGCACAGGGCCGATGACGCCGTTGCGGATGAGTTCGACCGCCACGCGGAATTCGCGCGCCGACCGCTGCATGGAGCCGGTCTGGAAGACGCGCTTGTTCTTCCGCACGGCGTTCACCATGGCGCGGGCCTCGTGGATGGACTGGCAAAGCGGCTTCTCGCAGTAGATGTCTTTCTTCGCCTTCGCGGCGGCGTTCGCGATCAGCGCGTGCCAATGGTCGGGAGTGGCGATGACCACGGCGTCGATGTCCTTGCGCGCGAGCAAATCCTCGAAGCGGTTGTAGGCGGCGCAGTCCCGCGCGGTGGTGCCGGTCTTCTTGAAGTAATGCCGGTCCACCCGGCCTTTGGCGTCTTCCCGGCGCGAGGTGTCCACGTCGCACACGGCCAGCACCTGGGTGTCGTCCCGGCCGATGAAGCCGTTGAGCATCCCACGGTTCTGAATGCCCATGCCGATGAACCCCAGCGTGATCCGGTCGTTGGGTTGCACCGGCGCCGCCCAAATGTGCGACGGCAGGATGAAGGGGGCGGCAACGGCAGCGGTGGTGGCGGACAGAAACCGGCGCCGGGAAAATCGGGTCTCGGGAAGCATGAGGTCGTTGTCCGCCCGAAGCCCGGGCCTGACAAGTCCGCGATTGCCCCAAACTCACCGCGATTGGCCGTCCGAGCCGGGACGTTCAGCTCGCCGAGGCCGGCGAAAACTCGTCCGCGTGATACGAACTGCGCACCAGCGGCCCGCTGGCGACATGGATGAAGCCCAACTCCTCGG
>JBEISV010000232.1:0-7291 GCA_040375265.1 Verrucomicrobiales bacterium | reverse complement strand
GCTGAATTGTTAGGAGGCAACCGGCAGGCGGGTCCGTCATCGCAGTTACGAGATAACGTCCCGATAAGTACCAGCAGGTTTCACCATCAGCAGGTCTGCACCCTCCTGTTCGTCCAGCAGCGCGTCGGCGATGGCTTCCCGGCGGTTGGCGGGATTGAGTTGGTAGGTGCGTTTGTCGAGCGCCCGGGTGCCGGCTGCGCTGGCACTGCCCACGGCATCACGGAAAGGACCGTAGAACGCGGAGGCGAACTTGGCCGAATACGCCAGGATGCCCACGCCGGTCTGGCTCGCGGCGTCCAAGGCAGCCCGGATCGCCCCCACCCGACCGTCCATCATGTCGCTCGGCGCCACGAAATCGGCGCCCGCCCGCGCGTGCAGCACTGCCATCCGGGCCAAGACCTCAACGGTGGCGTCGTTGTCCACGTCGCAACCGTCCGGCGTCAGCAACCCGTCATGGCCGTGAGTCGTGTAGGGATCGAGCGCGATGTCCGTGAAGAGCGCCAGTTCCGGCACGGCCGCTTTCACCGCCCGGACGGCACGCAGCACGAGGCAATCCGGATTCAGCGCCTCGCTGGCTTGGGCATCTTTCCGGTCCACGGGTGTGACGGGAAACAGGGCGACGCCGCGCACGCCCAAGGCATACAACTCCCGGCACTCCGCGACCAGGTCAGCCACGGACAACCGGAACACGCCGGGCATGGAGCCGACCGGTTCCGGCGCGCCCTCACCTTCCCGAACGAATAGCGGCGCAATCAGGTCGCTGGGATGCAGGCGGACCTCATTAACCATGTCCCGGATGGCGGAACTGCGGCGCAGGCGACGCGGACGACGCGGGATCTCCATGGCGGTTCAATTCCCGGCAAAACAGCCGCACCCGGTGCCGCAGGAGTGGCTTGGCTTCGGCATTTCGCACGCGCCGGATTCGCAGCCGGCGACGGCCTCATCGCCCTTCAGCATCAGGAAGCCGCCCGAAATCAGCCGCTTCACCGGCAAACCCGATTCCGGATCGTGCGTCAGCGGACGGTCGTTCATGGATTGCTTGACCTCGAAGCGCCGCGGCTGGAACCCCGCCTTATCGGACATGGTCTCGTAAACGTAGATCGGCATAACGCGAGGGAGACTGCCAGCCCCGGCGCCCACCGGCAAATCCCCTGTCACCGAGGTCAACCCACCGAAGCAAATATCGGCGTGACGAATTCCAAGTGTCCCGGTCCAAACCCTGTTTCCGGTTGTGGGTGGCCGCCTGGCTCCCCAGCCTGAGTGCCTAACCATGATTGCCCCCATTCCAACTGCCCAGGGCGCTGCCGCCGACGCCCCCGCCGCGTTGGAGCAGCTCGTCACCCAAGCTGAGCAGGCGCGGGCCAGCGACTTGCACCTCCATGCCGGACCGGCCGGCGTCAGCGTGAGTTTCCGGCTCGATGGCGTCATGCAGCCCATCACTTCGCTGGAAGGTGAACTCGGCAGCCGCGTGCTCGGGCGCATCAAGTATCTCGCGAAGCTGAAGACCTATCAGGACCAACTGCCGCAGGACGGCCGCATTGACCGGCAGGATCTCGGGAGCCAGTCCGATGTGCGCGTGGCGACCTATCCCACCGTGACCGGGGAAAAGATCGTCCTTCGCCTGTTCCGCGAGGCCGACCTGCCCGAACTCAGTTCGCTCGGCTTGGAAACCGACTTGCTCGGCACGCTGACCGGGTTCCTCCGGCAACCTGCCGGCTTGCTGCTGCTCACCGGCCCGGCGGGCAGCGGCAAGACGACGACAATTTACGCCTGCCTGAACGAAATTCGGCAACTCGGCGGCCGCCATATCATCACCGTGGAGGATCCCGTGGAGCAGATCCTGCCGGGCATCATGCAGACCGAGATCAACGAGGCCCGCGGCCTGAATTTTGCCGAGGCGACCCGCCATCTGCTGCGGCAAGATCCGCAGGTGCTGGCACTCGGCGAAATCCGCGACGACGAAACCGCCCAACTCGCCGTCCGCGCCGCCCTGACGGGCCATCTGGTGCTCTCCACCCTGCACGCCGGTTCGTGCCGCGGGGTGCTGGAACGGTTGCTGACGATGTGCCCAGACCGCTTTGCTGTCGCCGCCTCCGTGGGGCTGGTCATCAATCAACGTCTGCTCCGGCGGTGCTGCCCCGCCTGCGCCGGCCGGGGCTGCGCGGAGTGCCTGCACACCGGCTACCGCGGGCGTGTGCCGGTGCTCGAATCGCTCGCGCCCACGCCGGCACATCGCCTGCAACTGCGCGACCGCAACCTCGACGGCATCCAGCCGGGCCGCTCGCTGGCTCAAGCCGCCGAAACGTTGTGCGCCCGCGGCCTGAGCAATGTCGCCGAATGCCAACGCGTCCTGGGAACATGAGCGTCCACCCCTTCGCCCCCGTGGCCAGCCGTCCCCACCCGCTTCCCTTCGGAAGCCCCTGCCCCGTCATTTTCGCATGAACTTCGAGGAACTCACCTGGTTCAACCAACAGCTCGCGGCCATGCTGCGCGAAGGCCTGCCGCTGAGCGGCGCGCTGAAGCAGCTCACCGAATCCCAGCGCCACGGCCGGCTGCGCGAGGAATACCTGAGGATCGAGGCTGCACTGGCGGCGGGCCAACCGCTGGAACAGGCCGTGGCCGCCGGCGCCTTACCCCCGCTTTACGTCCGACTGGTGCAAGCCGGCGTGCGCAGCGGCGACCTGCCGGGCGCGCTCACAATGGCGGCCGACCATTACGCGGAGCTCAACGCAGTCTGGCGGCGCACTAAGGCGCTGCTGTTCTACCCTGCCCTGGTCATCCTGGTCGGCTTCGGGCTCAGCCTGCTGCTGTGGCAGCTTCACCGGTCCACCCTGAACGCCTTTTCCGACCTGATGGGTTCCCATGCCACGGAGAACGGGGCGCTGGGGCTCATCTTCTTGCCGCTGCTATTTGCGCTGATTGGAACCGGTTTTGCCATGATGTTGCTGATTCCGTCGCTGCGGAACTGGCTAGTTTGGCGCCTGCCCGGTTTCCGTGAGGCTCGGACTGCCAATCTTGCCGGCAGCTTGGCGCTCATGCTGCGGCATGGCTGTCCCCTGCCAGAGGCGTTGGCATTGGTGCAGGAGCTCGAACAAGGCTCGCCCGCCGAAGGCGATCTCCGGCTCTGGCAGCAGCAACTGCGGCAGGGCGAAACCGACCTCACCGGGCGGCAAGGCGAATGGCGGGCCGTGCCGGCGCTGCTGGGCTGGTTCATCCGGACAGCCGGCAATGACCTCGCCGCCGGCCTCCAACGGGCGGCCCAGTTCTACCGCCAGCGTTCCAATCACCATCTCGACCTCCTCCTGCACGGGGCGTTGCCCATGCTGCTGGTCCTGCTGGGGATGATCGTAACCAGCCAGGTGTTCGTCCTATTCCGAATGCTGGTGCCCATGATCGACCAACTCGGCGGGGAGTGATTCTTCCAAAACCCGAGACCATGAATGCCCCGGACCCCATTGCCGCCCTGCTGTTCGGACTCTTCCGCCCCGCACTCGGGCTCGCCTTCTTCGCCCCGCTGCTCTACGGCTTCTACTTCCTGCTGACGCTGCCATGGCGGCGACGGGAACGCGCCGCGCTGCTGCTCGACCTGCTGGAACTCGGCCGCCGCGACGGCCGCACGCCGGCGGAAACCCTGGCGAGCCTGACCACCATTCCCGACCGCCGGCTGCCGGCCCGGTTGCATCTGCTCGCCGCCCACCTGGAAAATGGGCTGTCGTTGGAGGACGCCCTCGACCATGTGCCGCACCTCCTCCCGCCCGGAGTGCGCGGCATGCTGCAAATTGGCCTGCGCCACGGCCAGCCGGACCGGGTATTCAACCTGTGCCGACAAGCCCTGCTCGCCCCGCTGGGCCCAGGCCAGTCGGCACTGATCTATCTCAGCCTCATCTTCACCGTGGTTGCGTTGGCCGGCCTGCCCTCGGTGATCCTGTTCCGCGTGGTGATCGAACCGAAGTTGCAACAAATCTGGGCGGACCTCGCAACCGGAACCCAAGCAGAAGCCTGGCTCGAACGCGCCCTGTCGGCCTCCGGTTGGAGCATGGGTCTCAGCCTCGCGGTGACGGCGCTGCTCTACCTCGGGTTGTTCACTCACATCGGCGGTCCACGGGCGTGGGGGCTCAGCGGTTGGACCGACCGGTTGCGCCTGCTGGTGCCGTGGCAACGCGACCGCCTTCATCGCGACTTCGCCGCGATGCTGGGTTTCCTGCTCGACGCCGGCGTGCCCGAAGCCGTGGCGGTCCGGGAATCCGCCCGGGCGACCGCCAACCTCGTCCTCGAACAGCGCGCGGAAGACGTCGCCCATCGCCTCGGCTTGGGCGAGGCGTTGCCCCAGGCGATCGCACAATTGGATCCGGCCGGCGAATTCCGCTGGCGCCTTGAAAACGCCCGGCACGGTTCGCTGGGCCGGACGGGTCCGCGCTTCACCGAAACGCTGCGCGGCTGGCTCGGCGCCCTCGAAGCCCGCGCCGCCCAGCGCGAATCCAACGCGGTTCAGGCCGTGATGTGCGCGGTGATCCTTTCGTTCGGCGTGTCCGTCGGCCTGCACTGCGTCGGGGTGCTCGGTTGGCTGGTCACCATCGTGGAGGCTTCCCTATGAATCGTGTCGCTCCCGCGCGCAGCCGTCGTTGCGCCGGCTCCTTGTCGATGGAACTGGTGGTCGCCATCGGCGTGTTGTCCGTGGCGGTGATTCCGTTCGGTTACTCGTTCGTCCACGAGCAACGGCTGATTCGCCACGCCTACCAGCGGGCCGCGGCCCTGGAGCGCGTGGACGGCGAGGCGGAGATTCTCGCCGCCGGGGCGATCCAGCGCTTCCCCGAGGGCGAATCCGTCTATCCGGTCACCGCCACCAACCTGCCACCAGGCCGGTTCCTACTTCGCCGGAACGGGATGCACGGTTCACTGGAATGGCAGCCGGAGAACATCGTCCACGGCGGCCCGGTGCGACGCGAATTCCACCTGTTGGTTCGGGGAGGTGCCCAATGAAAATCCGCGTCTGTCGCCACTCCGCCGGCTTCACCTTGCTGGAAATGCTCACCTACATCGCGGTGCTGGCGGCGATCTTGGGCGTGGGCGGAGCCGCGCTCAGCCGGTTGTGGACCGCGAGCGGCTACCTGCGCCGCGAAACCGACGACCTGCGGGCCTTGCTTGCTGCGGGCGAGCGATGGCGCGAGGATGTCCGCGGCAGCGCCGGCGCGATCACCAGCGAAGTCGCCGGCGCCACGCAAGTTGTGCGCCTGCAACCACCGCAAGGCGCCGAGATTCAATGGGCGTTCGCCGAGGGCGCGATGCTGCGCCGGGTCGGGGGCACCAACGACTGGACGCCGCTCGTCCACCACGTGCGCGCCTCGGTGATTCGCCCGGAGCCACGCGGGGACATCCGGGCGTGGTGCTGGGACATCGAACTGGAACCCATCACCCGCAACTCGCGGTTCCAGCGCCAAATCACCTTCCTCGCGGTGCCGACCGCCGCCCAGCCATGAAACTTCTTCCTCGCCGGCCCAACCGTCGCCGCACCTCCGGCTTTGCCACCGTGGTGGTGCTCACCCTGCTGGCAATCATGGCCTTGTTGCTTGCGATCAACGCGGACTCGGTCCGCCGCGCCCACCGCGAAGTCCGTTTGGTAGACCAGCGCCAGTTGCAACAACCGTGGCTCCGCACCAATTCCGTCCCGGCTCTGGCACCGAAGCCATGAACGTCCCGCCGCCCCAACCCGCCACCCAGCGCATCGCCGTGATCGACGATTCGCTCCGCGCGTTTCTGTTCGCCTGGTTCGGCCTGGTGCCGTTGGTGGGGCTGCCGTTCGCCCTCGTGGCCCTTAGCCTAGGTTTCCGGGCCTGGCGCCGTGAAACCGACGTCTGGAACCCCGCCGCCGGCTATCGATCCGCCGCGCTGTGGCTGGGCGCGCTGGGCACCGGCGTCGGGCTTTTGGCGTTGGTGCTGATCGTTGGGGCCATGATTTCTGGCTGAGGTTCGCCCGCGGCCGCGGGAAATTGAACATTGGAAATTGGCGCTTCCCCTTGGGCATCCTCCGGCCATGCAACTGACCGCCACGGATCTCGCCCACTACATTGACCACACCACGCTCAAGGCCGACGCCAGCGCGCAGGACGTCGCCAAACTGTGCGCCGAAGCCCGCGAGCACCGCTTTGCCGGCGTGTGCGTGAACGGCTCCCGCGTGGTCCAGGCCGCGCACCTGCTGGAGGGTTCGGACGTGAAGGTGGCCGCCGTGGTCGGCTTCCCGTTGGGCGCAATGGACGCCGACGCGAAACGCTACGAGACGGAAAACGTCATTGATCTCGGCGCGCAGGAAATCGACCTCGTCCTCAACATTGGCCGGCTCAAGGACGGCGACGACAAATACGTGTTCCGCGAACTGCGCGACGTGGTGGAAGCGGCCGGGGGGGCACCCGTGAAGGTGATCCTCGAATGCTGCCTGCTGACTGAGGACGAAAAACGCCGGGCCATCGCGCTGGTCATCGAATCCGACGCCCAATTCGTGAAGACCAGCACCGGTTTCAGCACCGGCGGCGCCACGTTGGAGGACGTGAAGCTGATGCGCGAACTCGTCGGCCCAAAGTTCGGCGTCAAGGCCGCCGGCGGCATCCGCGACACCGTCACCGCCCTGGCAATGATCGCCGCCGGCGCCAATCGGCTAGGCACCAGTGCCGGCGTAGCCATCGTGAAGGGCCTGAACGCGGGCAACGGCGCCTACTGAACGCCCGCGCACCGTCGGTTACTTGATGAATTCGTAGGTCCACGGGAACCGGTAGAGTTCGCCGGAACTAGCCTTGATGGCCCCGATCACGGAAAAGGCGAACAGGGCGATTCCGGCGACCAACATCACGGGCGCGAGCAGCCACCATCCCAGTCCGCAGGTGAGGAACCCCAGCACCGCGCCGCCGATGCCGGCCGCGATGAACCAAAGGCTCCACGAAATCTGGAAATTCAGCACTGCCCGGCCGTGCGCGTCTACCGACGGGGATTCGGCCCGTTTCAGCAGCCAGACAACGAGCGGGCCCACGATGTTGCCGAGCGGGATACCGATGAAGCCCGCAAACGCGGAGATGTGGCAAAGGACCTCCCAGGTTCGAGAAACTGGCGCGCCTGAGGCTGTCGGCGGAAGCGAGGGTTCGGACTGGGCTGGTGGTTTGGCGCCGCCGGCGGGATTGGTTTCGTCCATGTCGGGAGGATTCATCGCCCGACAGCACCCCGAACGGAATCGGAAAGTTGCAGCCAGGTTGGACTAGGAATCCCTGCTGACCGGCGTTCCTCCCTAGGAACAAGTCCAACCCGC
>JBEISV010000340.1:0-5265 GCA_040375265.1 Verrucomicrobiales bacterium | reverse complement strand
GGTGTCGCTGGGGTGCGCGTGTTTTATTGCTCGATCGTTGGGGTGGGGGGGTTCGGCCGGCCGCCCCCCCCACGCCGAGTCGCAGCGCGACTCGGCCCACCAGGTCACGCATCTCGAAGAAACCACCGCGATCCTCTTCTGCGGCGACGCCCTGCCGCGCACGCCGGTCCACGCCGAATCGCGCCGCGTGCTCGAAGCCCTGCGCGGCGCACATCCGCGCATCGAGGCCAACCGCTACACCTTCGACTACCTCGACTTCACCGCACGCCTGCGCCGCTTCGAGAGCGAGGCCGTGCCGCGATTCGAGGCTTACCATCGCCTCAAGGGCCAATTGCTCGACCGCGAACGGAAGCGGCTCCGGCTCGACGAATTCAAGCCGCGCGTCCTGTCGTCCTTCGTCCGCAACCAGCTCACCGACCGCGTCTATCTCCCGATGGTCGGCGACAACCTCGCCAAGCAGATCGGCGCCGCCGGCGCGGCCAAACGCACCGACCTGATGGGACTGTTGCTCCTCATTTCGCCGCCTGGTTACGGCAAGACCACGTTGCTGGAATACGTCGCCAGCCGGCTCGGCATCGTCTTCGTGAAGATCAACGGCCCGGCCATCGGCCACGCCGTCACCTCGCTCGATCCCGAGGAGGCGCCCAACGCCGCCGCGCGCGAGGAGATCTCCAAGCTGAACCTCGCGCTGGAGATGGGCGACAACGCGCTCATCTGCATCGACGACATCCAGCACTGCAATCCGGAGTTCCTGCAGAAGTTCATCTCCCTGTGCGACGGCCAGCGGAAGATCGAGGGCGTCTGGCGCAAGCAACCCCGCACCTACGACCTGCGCGGTCGCAAGGTCGTCGTGGTCATGGCGGGCAATCCCTACACCGAGAGTGGGCAGAAGTTCAAAATCCCCGACATGCTCGCGAACCGCGCCGACACCTACAACTTGGGCGACGTCATCGGCGCCAACGCCGAATGGTTCAAGGCGAGTTATCTGGAGAACGCCGTCACGTCGAACGCCGTGCTCGCGCCGCTCGCCGTGCGCAGCCAGACCGACATCCGCGCGTTCGTCCGCATGGCCGAGACCGGCCAGCGCACGGCCGAAGGATTGGAAGGAACCTATTCCGCGCAGGAACTGGATGAAGTGCTCTCCGTCATGAAAAAGCTCGTGGCCATCCGCGACGTCGTCATGCGGGTGAACGAGGAATACATCGCCTCCGCCGGCCAGGCCGACGAGTTCCGGACCGAGCCCGCGTTCAAGCTCCAGGGTTCCTACCGCAACATGAACCGCCTCGCGGAAAAGGTCGCCGCCATCATGAACGACGACGAGGTCCGCGCGCTCCTCATCGGCCACTACCGCGGCGAATCCCAGACGCTCACCACCGGCGCCGAGGCGAACCTGCTCCGCTTCAAGGAACTCATCGGCGAACTCAAGCCCGACGAGGCCGCGCGCTGGGCGGACATCAAGAAGACCTTCCAGCGAAACCAGTTCACCCGCGGCACCGACCAGAACGACCCCGTCAGCCGCGTCGTGGCGCAGCTCTCGTTGTTCCAAACGGGCCTCGAATCCATCCAGACCACGCTGGCCAATGCCGCCGCCAAGCCGAAGGAACCCGTCGTCCTCGACGTGAGTTCGCTGGGGCAAAGTTTGGAATCCCTTCGCACCACCGTCGCCGCCGCCGCGTCACGGCCACAGGCGCCAATCACGGTGGATCTCGGGGCCATCGGCCAGAGCCTCGAATCGCTGCGAACGACATTGGAAGAGCGTTTGGGCCGCTTCATCGCCGCGGCCGCAACGCCCGCCGCCGCTCAGGTGGTCGTGCCCGAATCTTCCGCCGGCATCGAGAAGTTCGGCGCACAACTGGGCGAAGGATTGAGGGCGCTCGGCGAAGATCTCAGCCGCACCGTCAGCGCCGCGCAGGGTTCCGCTGTCACCGGCAAGATCGACAGCCTCTCGCACGAGATGGAGATGATCCACAGCACGCTGGCGTCGTTGAAGGACCTTGCCAGCCAGCAGCGCGACCACCTCCGCACCGCCGAAGAACTCCTCGCCACCCGCGCCAAGCAGGGAACGGTGGAAGTGGAGCTGACCCAGGAGATGCTCAGCAACGAACGCGCCTTCATGGAGAAGTTCCAGCAGGTGCTCGACCAGGCGCAGAAGCCGAAGCCAAAGACGTGAACCACGAATGGACACGAATTCACACGAATCCATTTCCCGTAGCCACCGAGGTGACGAGGCGGAGGGCGGTTATCTAGTGCGGAGCACCGAAAGAGATCAGCCTACCGCTTCAGGAGTAGGATTAGCGTCCCGCGACCTACCTCCGAGGCTTATCCAGGGCCCCAACTCGGCCAACAGCTCGCGCTGAGGTCTAGGCGTCCCAGCAAAACCCTCAGTCTTCCCGGTAAACCACCTTGCCACCGACCACCGTTAGGACGGCTTTTCCCTTCATTCGCCAGCCGTGGAACGGGTTGTTCCGGGACTTGCTCGCCGTTTGTTCCCGGTCGCTGGTCCATTCGCGGTCCGGATCGATCACGGTGACATCGCCCACTCCGCCCACCTTGAGCTCACCACGGCCGTCGGTGAAACGGAGCAACTTGGCCGGATTGCAGGTGAGCTTTGCCAGCAACTGTGGCAACGGCAGCCGGCCGGTGTGGTGCAGCGCCATGAGCGACAGTGCCAATTCCACCTCCAGCCCAAGGATTCCGAACGGCGCGTAGTCGAACTCGACTTCCTTTTCCGATTCCGTGTGCGGCGCGTGGTCGCTGGAGATGATCTCCAACGTGCCGTCGGCCAAGCCCTCGATGATCGCGGCCCGATCGGCGGCGGAGCGCAGCGGCGGGTTCATCTTGAAGTGGGTATGGTAGCTCGGCCAGGCAGGCAGCGCGTGGGCGCCGAAGAAACGCTTCGCCAGTTCGGCGCCGTCGGCTTTCCAGAATTCTTCGCTGCCGGCGATGCTGGCGTCCGTGAGGGTGAAGTGGTGCGGGCAGCCTTCGCCGGATACCGGCACGCCGCGGGACTTAGCCTCGCGCAGCAGGCGAACACTGCCGGCGCTGCTGAGATGCTGGCAGTGGATGTGGGTGCCGGTCTGTTCCGCGAGCAGGATGTTGCGCGCGACGATCATCTCCTCGCCGGCCGCCGGCCACCCGCGCAGGCCCAGCCGCATCGAGTAATGGCCCTCGTGCATCACGCCGTCGGTCACGAGGCCGTAGTCCTGGCAATGATCCATGACCGGCAGGCCGAACATCCGGGCGTATTCGCAGGCGCGGCGCATGAGCTCGTTATTCTGGATGCACTTGCCGTCATCGGTCAGGGCGACGATGCCAGCCTTGGCGAGGGAGCCAATGGGAGCCAGTTCCTCGCCGGAAATGGCCTTGGTCAGCGCACCGGTGACTTCGACGCGGACGCACGCCTGCTGGGCCTTATCCTGGATGAGCGCGACGGTGCCGGGGTTGTCGATGGCGGGAGAGGTGTTCGGCATGCAGACGACGGTCGTGAACCCGCCGCGGGCGGCGCAGTTCGCACCGGTGACGATGTCTTCCTTCTTGGTCTGGCCGGGTTCACGCAGGTGGACGTGCAGGTCGATCAGTCCGGGACAAACCAATTTGCCACTGACGTCGAGGCGTTCCGCCCCGGCAAAGGCCGCCCCGGCGCCAGCACCCACGGCCGCCACCTTGCCGTCCTGGAGGACAACATCCGCCACAGCATCGAATCCCGAGGCCGGATCGATGACCCGACCACCTGCCAAAACCAGCGTGCTCATGTGCCCGGACGCTAGGGACGGGGCCGGCCCGCACGCAAGGCGGGAGCGCGCTCCCGCGTCACGGCGGCACTTGCATCCCGGCGGCTTCTTCCGGAAACCTCCCGCCGATGTCCGCACCGACTGAATTCAAAAACGTCACCGCTGTCGCCAAGGCCAACGTGTATTTCGACGGCAAGGTGGTCAGCCATTCCATCCTGTTTGCCGACGGATCCAAGAAGACCCTCGGCCTGATTTATCCGGGAAAGTTCCACTTCGGCACCGACAAGGCGGAGCGCATGGAAATCGTCGCCGGCGCCTGCGTGGTGAAGCTCGATGGCCAGGCCAACGTCGCCTGCTACGCCGGCGGCCAGCACTTCGACGTGCCGGCCAAATCCGGCTTCGACATCGAGGTCACCGCCGGCATCTGCGAATACGTGTGCTCGTTCCTCGGCTGATTCCGCCGTGAACCTGCCCTACCGCATCGCCACCCTGCTCTACGGCTTCAACGCGCGGGACGAAGTGCTGCTGCTCCAGCGCCGGCGCGAGCCGAACGCCGGCCTGTGGTCACCGCCCGGGGGGAAGCTGAAGTCGGAAACTGGTGAATCACCGTTCGCCTGTGCCTGCCGCGAAGCCCACGAGGAACTGGGCCTGCGGCTGCAACCGCACGACCTGCACCTGACCGGGCTCATCAGCGAGCACGGCTACGAAGGTCAGGCGCACTGGCTGATGTTCCTCTTCGATATCCGTCCCCAGCTCACCGTCGTGCCGCCGGAGCATCCCGAAGGCGACTTTGCTTTTTTCGACCAGGCCGCAGTCGAGGCGCTGGCGATTCCGGCGACCGATCGCGAACGGATCTGGCCGCTGTTCTGGCAACATCGGGGCGGCTTCTTCGCCGCCCACTGCCATTGCCATGCCGGCGGACAAAACGTCTGGACGTTGGAACAATCCTCGCCGCTGTCCGCCCGATGAACCCGGAAGCGCTAGCCGAATTGGACGCGCACTTCATGGGCGAAGCCCTCCGGCAGGCGTCGAAGGCGTATGCCGCCGGCGAAGTGCCCGTGGGCGCTGTCGTGGTCTTCGAGGGGCGGATCATTGCCCGGGCTTGGAACCAAGTGGAGCTGCTGAAGGACGCCACCGCCCACGCGGAGATGCTGGCGCTGACCGCCGCCGAAAGCGCAATCGGTGACTGGCGGCTGACCGGCTGCACCCTTTACGTGACCAAGGAACCCTGCCCCATGTGCGCCGGCGCCATCGTCCACTGTCGGCTGGACCGCGTCGTGTTCGGCGCACCCGATGCCAAGGGCGGGGCCGCCGGCGGGGCGCTGAATCTGCTGCAATTCCCCACGCTGAACCATCGCTGCGAAATCAGCTCGGGCGTCCGCCGGGACGAATGTGCGGGGATGCTGAAGTCCTTTTTCGTCGAACGCCGGACCGAGAAGTCGGTCGCCGCCCCGAACGATCCCGCTGCCGACTGATCCACGTTCACCCATGAAATTCCTCTCCCCGCCCGCCCTCCGGCTCCTACCGCTCGCCG
>JBEISV010000275.1:0-6322 GCA_040375265.1 Verrucomicrobiales bacterium | reverse complement strand
GCCGCCGTTACCTGGACGGTCGTCAACGAGGGTGGCACCGGCACGCGCGGCCTGATCAAACTTTATGACGATCCGAACTGGGCCAAACCATTCGACGTGGTGGTGCATAACGAGTGCTTCGCCGACACGGACGATGCGGCCTACGTCCGCCGGATCACCGCCGCGCACAAGGCCGGCACCCCGGCCGTGGTTGTCCACTGCGCCATGCACACCTACCGGGCGGCGCAATTCGACGACTGGCGCGAATTCCTCGGCGTCACCAGCCGGCACCACGAACACCAGAGCCGTTATCCGGTGAAGGTCGTGGCCAAGGATCATCCGGTGATGCGCGGCTTTCCCGACAAATGGGTCACGCCGATGGATGAGCTCTACATCCTCGAAAAGGTCTGGACTGGCACCAAGGCGCTCGCCACGTCGGTCAGCGAAAAGACCGGCCAGGAACAGCCCGTGGTGTGGGTGAACCAATACCACGGCGTGCGGGTGTTCGGCACGACCTACGGCCACTCCGACGACACCTTCCGCGATCCCGTGTTCCTCAACCTGCTCGCCCGCGGCGTGGTGTGGGCCGGCGGAAAGCTGGAGTGATTCGCGCCGGGGTGGATCGTGGAGGGGCACTGGCGGAAACCTGCTCGACCCGTTCAAATTACAAATCCCCGACTCACTTCAGGCGCGACAGATCGGGCTGCTGCCGGTGCCAGCGGGTGACGCGTTGGTAAGCGACCGCGGCCTCCAGCGCCGCGCCTTCGCCAAAAAGTTTGCCCAGGAAACAGAAGCTGGCCGGGGCGCCGGCCGACGTGTCGCCGTTCGGCACGACGACGCAGGGGTGGCCAGTCATGTTTGCGTAAAGAAGCGAATCGCCGGCAAACACCGGCGCCACGATCACGTCGAAATCGCGGAAGACCGCATCCATGGCCGTCATCAGTTCCGTGCGCAGACGGTTGGCCTGAAGGTATTCCACGGCCGGGATGAACCGAGCGCTGCGGAAGAGGTTGGGCCAGTTGCCGGGACCTTGCTGGACCAGTTCGTCGTCCCGGCCGGTGCGGGTGAGGTCGTCAAAGGCGGCCGCGGCCTCGGCTTCGAGGATCAGCCATAACGGCCCGTCCTGCAGGTCGGGCAGGGCCACCGGCTTGAGGTCCATTCCGAGTGACCGCAACGCGGCCAACGCGGCGGCGTTGTTCGTCTGGTTCCCCTTCGCCTTGGTGAAGTCGCGTTCCAAGAAACCAATTCGCAGACCCTTCGCCGGGCGCTTTTCCGAGAAGGCGAACGGGGCGTCCACCGCCGCGCGGTCGACCCCGTCGGGACCGAGGATCGCCTGCAATACCAGCGCGCAATCCTCGGCGGAGCGGGCCAGCGGGCCAAGCTTGTCGAGCGACCAGCACAGGGTCATCGCGCCCGAGCGGCTCACGCGGCCGAACGTCGGGCGCAGGCCGGTGACACCGCAGACCGTGGCGGGAGAAACGATGGACCCGAGGGTCTCCGAGCCCAGCGCGAACGGCACCAGGCCTGCCGCGACCGCCGCCGCCGACCCGGCGGACGAACCGCTGGAGCCCTTGTCCGGCTGCCGCGGATTCCGGGTCAGCCCGCCGAACCACACGTCGCCCATCGCCAGCTCGCCCAGGCTCAGCTTGGCCACCAGCACGGCGCCGGCGTCCTCCAGCTTGCGGATGACGGTGGCATCCGTCGCGGCGACTTGGTTCGTGAAGGGCGCGGCGCCCCACGTTGAGTGCGCCCCGCGGGCGTCGAGCAGGTCCTTGGCACCGTATGGAATTCCGTGCAAAGGACCGCGCCACTTGCCCGCCTTCAGCTCGCGGTCCGCCGCGCGGGCCGCGGCGAGGGCCCGCTCCTCGGTCAGCTCGACGACGCAGTGCAGCGGCGGCCCGAAGCGTCGCAGGCGATCAAGGCAGCGCAGTGTCAGCTCCTCCGAAGTGAGCTGGCGTGAACGCAGCAGGGCCGACAACTCGGCCACGCTGAGGAAGGCCAAGGCCTCGCGCTCCTTCGGCCGCCGAAGTCCCGCCGGCGGCGCCCACTTGAATTCACTGCGCTGGACGGGGAACACAAAACCGGGCGGCCGCGGATCAAAGACCAATGCGGGCGGCAGGGAATTGGGCCAGCTTCGCCGGTGCAGCGAGGCCAGACGCTCCAGGCGGCCGTTCACGTTGGCCGAAACCTGTTCCAGCTCCGTCGCGGAAAACTCCAGGCCGGCGGTCTGGGCGGCCGCCCGCAGCGTGTCGGACCCCAGCGGGGGCGAAGTCTCCGCGCCAAGTCCCGTCAGCAGCCCCGCGATTATCGCGGGCAGTCGTCGCAGCCAGTTCATGGCGTAAGCATGCCGCCGCGCCGGATGGCGGCCAGCGGCAATCTGCGCCGCCAACGCGGTGTGGGTTTCCAGCCGGCAGGATGGCGACGGCGGGCGTGGAAGGCCGACGGGTCAGCGGCGCGGTTGTCGGGCTGGTTTGTCGCATTTGACCCCGGAAAGATGGGCGTAGGTTTGGGACCAGTAGACCGCCGTTGGATAGGGTTCGATAGCCGACCAAAGGGGCGGCCGAATGTGGTCACGGCGCGCGGGAAGGCGAACGGGGCACCGTAGTATCCGAGGACTGGGCCGGCGGAAGGGACGTAGAGCACGCACCCGCCGCCGAATGTTCCCAGGGCGAGCGACACTCCGTGGCCCAAACGGGCAGCTAATGAATTCCGTCCGCCCTCACGAGGGCGGACGGAATCGGCTTTCGGTTGGCACCTCTCGGCAGCGGCTGGCCGGATGGGAACTTGAGAGTCGATGCCGGCCGTGACCGCGATGAGGTGGCGCGGCGCCGCGAAATCGCTCGTCTTCGGCTGCCGGCTTGCGAACGCTGCCGGGGTTTCCATGAACCTTCGTTGGGCTCTCGAATGTGCCGTCGCCACCTGTTGTTGCCTCGCCGTGTCTCGCGGGGCGGCGACGGAGTTGGCCTGGGAAAACGGTCCGGGATTTCGCTCGGCGCGCCTGAACGTGGTCCCCACCGGTCCGGCCGGCTTCACCCGGCTCGCCGCGCCGGAGGCGGGCCTGACGTTCACCAACGAGATCGCCTACGACCGGCTACTGGTCCGCCGGGTATTGGTCGAAGGTTCCGGGGTGGCCGCGGGCGACTTTGACGGAGACGGGCTCGCTGACCTGTATTTCTGTCACGGCGACGGCGCGAACGCCCTGTTCCGCAACCTCGGCGGTTTCCGTTTCCAGGAAGTGACGGCTACCGCCGGAGTCGCGTGTTTCCAGCAGGGCTCGCGTGGGGCGGCGTTCGCGGACTTCAGCGGGGACGGCCGGCCCGACTTGCTGGTCACGTTCCGGGGCGGGCCCAACGCGTATTTCCTGAACGAGGGCGAGGGCCGCTTCCGCAACGTGACGCAGCCGGCCGGTCTCTCGCTGACCAACTTCGGTTGCACCAGCCTGGCGATCGCGGATGCCAACGGCGACGGCACCCTCGACCCCTACGTGGTCAACACCCTGGTGACCGAGGGCCTCGACGGCGCGATGAACGTGAGCTACCGCACGGTCAACGGCGTGCCGCGCATCACCGGCGCCGCGGGCCGGATTTACCAGGTGGTGGACGGCGTCCTGCTCAAGGTGGGTGCACCCGACGCCTTCTACTGGAACGAAGGTGGCCAATCGTTCCGGGCGGTCTCCTGGCTCGACGGCACGTTTGTCCCGGAAGCTGGCGGCAGCTACCGGCAGGCGCCGCGCGGCCTCGGCCTGGCCGCCGCCTTCCGCGACTTCAACGGCGACGGTTTCCCGGACCTTTACGTCTGTAGCGACCTGCATACGCCCGACCGGATCTGGACCGGCGACGGCCGGGGAAAATTCCGTGCCCTGCCCGACCTCGCGATCCGCACCACGAGCCTGGACTCAATGGCGGTGGACTTCGCCGACCTCAATCATGACGGGCAGGACGAGATCTTCGTCGTGGATATGCTCAGCCGCTTTCACCGGTTGCGGCTCACGCAGGAAGGGCAGACGAATCCGCCGGTCAGCCACTCCGGCTACGTCGGCGACCGGCAGCAGGCGCGCCGGAACACGCTCCAGCTCAGCCGGGGCGACGGGACCTACGCGGAGATCGCTAACTTCGCCGGCGTGGATGCCAGCGATTGGACCTGGGGCGCGGCCTTCCTGGATGTGGATCTCGACGGCGAGGAGGACCTGATCACGGTCAACGGCCACGCCTACGACATGCAGGACCTCGACGTGATCAAGCAGGAGCTTGGCCTGAAGGGGCAGCTGCCCGGGCAGGCCAGCGGCAAGTCGTTCAAGGCGTATCCGCCCCTCGCCACGCCGAATTTTCTCTTCCGCAACCGCGGTGACCTGACTTTCAAGGAGCACGGCGCCGCGTGGGGCTTCCACGCGACCAACGTGAGCCACGGCATCGCCCTGGCCGACCTCGACAACGACGGCGACCTCGATGTCACCGTGAGCTGCCTTGGCACGCCGCCGTTGCTGTATCGCAACGACGCCGGCGCGCCCCGGGTCGCCGTGCGCCTCAAGGGACTCCCGCCCAATACCGCGGGCATCGGCGCCCGGATTACGGTGCGCGGCGGCGCCGTGCCGGTGCAGAGCCAGGAAATCCAGTCCGGCGGGCGATATCTTTCCTCCGACCAACCGCAGCGCGCCTTTGCCGCCGGCTCGCTGACCAATCGCCTGAACCTCGAAGTTCGCTGGCGCAGCGGCCGCCGCAGCGTGGTGGCCAACGCAGAGCCTAACCGGCTCTACGAAATTGATGAGACCGCCAGCGAAGTCGTTCCGCCCGGCGCGTCGCCCGCCAACCTCCCGCCGTTCTTCGCCGACGTTAGCGCCCGGCTCGGGCACACGCATGAGGAGGCGCCTTTCGACGATCTAGAACGCCAGCCGCTGCTACACCGCTTCCTGAGCCGCACCGGGCCCGGACTGGCTTGGTTCGACCTGGATGGCGACGGCCGGGAGGAACTGGTGATCGGTGACGGACGGGGTAGTTCCTTGGCGGTGTTCAAGGCCGACGGGAAGGGTGGCCTCGCCCGCTGGAACGCACCGGCCTTCGCGGCCGTGTTGCCCGACGACGCGACGGGCCTTGCCGGCTGGATTCCCGCGCCGGGTCAGCGCGCTTTGCTCGCCGGGATTTCGCGCTACGAAACCGAGGCCACCAACACGCCCGCCGTCTGGCAGATGAATCCCGCCTCCGTGCCGGTCGCCGCGGTGCCGCCCGGGACCGACCTCTCCGCCGGCCCGCTCGCCGTCGCGGACGTGGATGGCGACGGTGACTTGGATGTGTTCGCGGGCGGCCGTGCGGTGCCGGGGCGCTATCCGGGGGCGACCGCTTCCCGGCTGTTCCGCAACGAAGGTGGTCGCCTCGTCGCCGATACCGCGAATGACACCGTGCTGAAGTCCGCCGGATTGGTGAATGGTGCCGTCTTCAGCGACCTGGCAGGCGACGGTTTCCCGGACCTGATCCTCGCCACCGAATGGGGCCCGGTGCGGGTCTTTGCCAACACGGGCGGCCGGCTGCAGGACGCGACCGCGGAACTCGGCCTGAGTGAGCTGAGCGGCTGGTGGCAGGGCGTGACCACCGGCGACTTCGATGGCGACGGGCGGCTCGACCTGATCGCCGGCAACTGGGGGTTGAACAGCACCTATTACCGGCCCAGCGCCGAACGCCCGGTTCGGTTCTACCACGGGGACTTCGACGACAACGGCACTTGGGATCTGCTCGAATCCGAGCGCGACGAAGTGACCGGCCGGGACGCGCCCCGGCGTGACCTCGGCCTGCTGAGCGGTGGTTTGCCCGCGTTGCGCAGCCGGTTCCCCACTTACCGGCAACTGTCGTTGGCCGACGTGTCCGCCACCCTGGGTGACGCGGCCCCTCGCGCCCGCACCGTGTCTGCCACCACGCTGGCGACCACCTTGTTCCTGCGCCGCGGCAACCGGTTCGAGGCCGTGCCGTTGCCGGCGGAAGCGCAGTTTGCGCCCGCGTTCTCGGTGAACGTGGCCGACCTCGACGGCGACGGGCACGAGGACGTCTTCCTCAGTCAAAACTGCTTCGCCCTCCGCCCGGAGGAACCACGGTTGGATGCCGGCCGGGGCCTGTGGCTGCGGGGCGATGGCCGCGGCGGTTTCTCGGCGGTGCCGGGCCAGACCTCGGGAATCCTGATCTACGGCGAACAACGCGGCGCTGCACTGGCGGACTTCGACGAGGACGGCCGGGTGGACTTGGCCGTCGCGCAGAATGGCGGCGCCACGAAGGTATATCACAACACCCGCGCCCAGCCCGGGTTCCGGGTGCGGCTCCAAGGGCCGCCGGGAAACCCGGCTGCCGTGGGCGCCAGCCTG
>JBEISV010000358.1:0-5031 GCA_040375265.1 Verrucomicrobiales bacterium | reverse complement strand
TGCCGTGTCGCCGCCTCGCGATGCTGGCCCTGCTCATCGCCTGCGCATGGACTGCTGGATGCGCCCGCGAGAGCGATTACGTGAAGCGAATGCGCCGGCATGAAACCCGGCTGCAATCTGACCGCGTGGATTACGAGGTCGAACTGCAGGAAGCCCGCCGCCAGCAGGACGACTACGCTTCCCACCAGCATCGCTGACGGCAACCGCCGGGACCGGCTCCCTTCCGTATCCGCCCTGGCGACGGTTCCGCTTTGCGGTTCATCCCCTGCGAATGACGCTCAGCAACTTCGATTGCTCCGTGCCCACCCTCCATGACAGCACCGAAACCTCCGACCAAGGCAGCGATCAAGAAGGCCGAGAAACGCATCGAATCCGCGGCTTCGAAAGGGGCCAATGAACTTTATCTGGATGGGCTGGGATTGGTTGAAGTTCCGGAATCGGTCCGGCAGCTGAAGCAGTTGGAATTGCTCTATTTGGCCGACAATTCCATCTCTCGTCTGCCCGAATGGCTGGGTGAACTTTGCAATGTTCGTATCCTGGACGTTTCCGGCAACGGGCTGGTTGAACTGCCCCAGCCGATCAATGAGCTAAGGAGCCTGAAGCTGCTCCATCTCAGTTCAAACAGGCTCACCGTTCTTCCCGATGAACTGGAGACCCTTGTCAGTCTGGAATCGTTGAACCTTTCGAGCAACCCATTGCGGTCGCTTCCCTCGTCAGTCACCCAGTTGAAGACCCTGCGCAGCATTTCGGCGATCTATTGCCAACTGCGCGAACTGCCGGATGACCTTTGCGGTCTTGCATCCCTCGAAAAGCTCGACCTCCAGGGAAACCGCCTCGAACGACTGCCGCTCAGCGTCACCCAGCTCGCGCGCCTGACCGAACTTAGCCTGGGCAAGAATGCGTTGACCGAGCTTCCTGATTCGTTGGGTGATTTGGTTGGGCTCACAGAACTCTGGCTTCAATACAACCAGCTCGCCGAAATCCCAGAAAGCATTGGGAAGCTGTCTCGCCTAACCAAGCTGTCGTTGTCCGGCAACCACCTGGCCGCACTGCCGGAATCCATTGGCAATCTCACAGCGCTCAGCTCGCTTTTTCTGGGAGAAAATCGCCTCAACGCACTCCCTCGTTCATTGCGGAGACTGCCAGCACTCGAAAAGCTCTACCTTCACGACAACCCCGCCTTGAACGTTCCCGAAAGCTTGCTTGGAGCCCGGCCGGGGAACGGAATCCCGGGCGACGTTTCCCAAATCGTGGAGCTTTGCTGCCCCGCATAAGTGCTCCCGAGACAACCCACTTGTTCCGGTTGTCAGTCGCAAACGCCGGTCCATCCTCTCGCCCGTGAACTTTGTGCTGCAACGCAGCGAACTGGCCGACCTCGCCGCCAAGGTGGAGGCCGGCGACCGCCTGTCCGAAGCCGACGGCCTGCGCCTGTTCGAGACGCGCGACCTCAACGCCCTGGGCGCCCTGGCGGACTTCGCCAACCAGCGCCGCAACGGCCGCCGCGCCTCCTACATCGTCAACCGCTACCTCAACTACTCGAACTACTGCATCCTGAGCTGCCAGTTCTGCGCCTTCTCCAAGAAGAAGCGCGACGCCGACGGCTTCCAGCTCACCGCCGAGCAGATGGTGCAGAAGGCCCGCGAGGCGCTCGCGCTCGGCATCACCGAGCTGCACATCGTGGGCGGCCTGCATCCGTCGCTTCCGTTCAGCTATTACACCGGCTTCCTGGGCGAGCTGAAGGCGCTCGACCCGCGGCTTCAGCTCAAGTGCTTCACCGCGATTGAAATCCTCCACCTTGCCTGGCTCGCCAAGAAATCCGTGCGCGACACGCTGCTCGAGCTGAAGGCCGCCGGCCTTGAATCGCTCACCGGCGGCGGCGCGGAAATCTTCCGCAAGGAAGTCCGCGCCCAGATCGCCCGCGGCAAGGAGTCGGCCGAGGAATACCTCGACGTCCACCGCACTTGGCACCAGCTCGGCGGCCGGAGCACCTGCACGATGCTTTACGGCCACGTCGAATCGCTCGCCGACCGCGTGCATCATCTCAGCCTCCTGCGCGGTTTGCAGGACGAGACCAAGGGCTTCACCGGCTTCATTGGCCTGCCGTATCAGCCCGACAACAACGGCATTCCCGTGACGCACGCGCCGAGCGGCTTCGACCAGCTCCGCACCATCGCGGTGGCCCGGCTGTTCCTCGACAACTTCCCGCACCTCACCGCCTACTGGGTCGGCATGGGCGTGAAGCTGGCGCAGATCGCCCTGAGCTACGGCGCCGACGACCTGCACGGCACCATCGTGGAGGAACACATCTTCCACATGGCCGGCGCGAAGTCCCCGCAGCTCCAGACCGAGAAGGACCTCGTGAAGGCCATCCGCGAAGCCGGCCGCGAACCGGTCCAGCGGAACACGTTCTACGAACCGATCCGCGTGTGGGACGAACCGCAGGCGGAAGCCGTGGCGAAGGTGGAGACCGGTGGCGACACGACGGCGGAGCGGGTGAGGGAGACCGAGCTAGCCGCTCCGTCGAGCGCGACTTAGCTGGTCGCGCCGACGAGGCGTCGACAACCACCTTTCTCGGCTGACCTCTCGTGACAAATCCGAGTTGCCGCGGTCAGAACTTCGGACGCGAATGAAACAATCCATGATCCGGTTTGGTGTGGCCCTGGCCATTGAGGCCGCCGTGTTTGCCGGCGCAGTGTGGTGGCGAGACGAGATTTATTCCGGCTGGGCAATTGGACAGGTGCTGTTCTGGCCCGCTATTGAGTTGGCCCGGCTGGGCCTGCATCCGACTTGGCCGGTCCTGCCGCTTCTGGCTTTGCTGTTGCCGGTGATCGCGGTGGTCAGTGGACGCAAACGGCATTTCCGAGTGGTCGCGTTGGCCGCGGCGTTGCTGGCTTCACTCTGGTGCGGCGTGGGCGCGTGGAACACCCGCCGGCTGGCTTACCTCATTCCCGAGCGAAACCCCTATCCTCCTGGGTCAACGAACGCGGTCGCCTTTGCGAGGGGATACGGCGAAGGCTACTCGATGGCGGTCACCGGAATCATTTCGACCTATTGCATTGCCCCGGAGGATGAAACGGCGGGCTACGATCAGGGACAGGACGACGGCATCCCAGTCATGAATCGGATGTTCGGTTGGCCACCGACGAAGAATCTAAGGCATGTCCAGGGCGCCGTTGGGATTGACGGGGTCAGCCCGCCTGCTTCCCCCGCCCCAGCGCCGTGATCGCCGCCTTCACCACCCACCCCTGTTCATTCGGGAAGGGGTTCCGGCATAGCCAACCCCAGCTGTTGGGGATCATCGACTTCGAGTTGGAATACGTGCCATCCCGGCAAGCCATCCTGGGCTGCTCGGCGGACCCCCTCGGCGACGAAGTCGTGGAAGAGAATCACGGAGCCGGCGGGCATCCGCGGAGCCACAAGCCTTAGCTCACTGAGGACGCCTTCGTAATCGTGCAGGCTGTCCTGAAAAAAACAGCTCCGGCTGAACTTTGGCCAAGATCGATGGCAGGGGCTCCACGGATGGTTTTCCCCTTACCAGCTCCACATGAGGGCGAAGCGATTGGGGAATGTGTCTACCCGCCTCCGGATACAGGTCAAACGTCCAGATGTGACCGTTTCCGGAGTCCGCAACGGCGGCGGCCAGATAAGTCGTGGCAAACCCCCAATAGGTTCCGGTCTCAAAGACAACTTTGGGTTGGAGGGCGCGAACCAGCGAATACAGCGCGGTTGCCGTGGCCGGATGAACTGTGTTGGACCTTGCAAATGCGCTGCTGAGTCGCCGCAACACCGGCCCGGCCAGCCAACGATTTAACCAGAGCTCCCGACCTCTCACGCGGTTCACCTGCTCCAGTGCCGGTCCAGGCTCACTGCGGGTTGTCCCGAATCGACGGCTGATGAAATTATCGAGGGTCACGGTCTTCATTTCTGGAAGGAACAGTGGCGAGTCACTGGCGTATCGGTGAAGACAATTTCTTCCGCCCCAGCGCCGTGATCGCCGCCTTCACCACCCAGCCGGACTGTTCGAGCGCCCGCAGGGCGGTGGCGTAGTCGCGACCGGTGAGTTCCACCACGATGCGACAGGCGCGGTCGCGCAGCTTCACGTTGGAGGGGTTGAGGTCCACCATCAGGTTGCCTACCACCTTGCCGAGCCGGACCATCGTGAGCGTCGTCAGGAGGTTCAGCACCAGCTTGGTCGCGGTGCCGGATTTCAGGCGCGTGGAACCGGTGAGGACTTCCGGTCCGAGGTCCAGCGCGAGCACCACGTCGGGCCGCTGGCCGCGGGCGAATTGCAGGAATGGATTGAAGCACAGGAGGGCCGTCTTGGCGTCGCGCAGCTTCGCCGTCGCCAGCGCACCCCACACGAACGGCGTCCGGCCGCTGGCGGCGATGCCCACGAGGACATCCTTGGGCCCAATCCCGCGGAATTCTGAGGCGCGCGCCCCGGCCCCGAAGTCATCCTCGGCGCCTTCGACGGCGGAATGCAGCGCCTTCTCACCGCCGGCCATGATGCCCTGCACGAGCTCGGGTGGGGTGCGGAACGTGGGCGGGCATTCGCTGGCATCGAGCACGCCCAACCGACCGCTCGTGCCCGCGCCGACGTAGAAAAGCCGGCCGCCGTCCCGCAGCGCCCGCGTGGTCAGGCCAATGAGCTTTTCGAGGGCCGCCCGGTGGGACCGGATAACGCCGGGAATCCGCTCGTCCTCGGACAGCATCAGTTCGATGGCCGCCGCGACGGACAGCCGGTCGAGCTGCGCGGAACGGGGATTGCGCTGTTCCGTGGGCGACAAGCCGGTGGACGCGGGAATGACGCCGCGGCCCGCTTCGGACGACGTAGGAGCCGTTTTTGCCGGGGCACTTGCGGGGGAAGAAGAGTGAGCCTCGTCACATCGGCTCCGACAGGTTTTGAGGGCGGTCCGGGCCATGGCCACGGCGCCCCAGACGGATTCACGGGCGAGCGGACCGAACGTTGCCTTGGGGAAGGCCCGGCGAAGCTGCGCTCCGACGCGGCGGGCGAAGGCCGGCTGCTTCAGG
>JBEISV010000629.1:0-2394 GCA_040375265.1 Verrucomicrobiales bacterium | reverse complement strand
GCTCATGGACTCCGGCGCGCAGCGTTCGGTCACCAGCAGCGGCCTGCAAACGCGCACGCTGCCCGACGGCCGGCTGGAAGTCGGCGCCCTCCTTCGCAACCGTGAGGAGCGCCGGATCCAGGTTCAGGTGCAATGTGTCTTCAAGGACTCCGCCGGCTTCAGCACCGGCGACGAGACGCCGTGGGAAAACGTCATCCTGACCGAGAACGGACAGGAAACCGTGCGGTTCACCTCGATGAACAACCAGGCCTCGAAGTTCACCGTGCGCGTCCGCCAGGCCCGCTGAACGGCTTGGGTCGGCCTACAGCTGCGAGTCGGCGTGCTTCCGATCGAGCTGTTTGGGGCGGAAATCCACGGTGTCCCGCGGCAATTCGGTGGCGAACTGGTCCGTGTCGCCGAGGTCGCGCTTCAGCCTCGCGAGGCGGGCCTTCAGCTCGGCGACGAGCGGTTGGGCGGCCGCCGCGCCGTAGAGATTCCTCAGTTCGTCGGGATCATTGACGAGGTCGAAGAGTTCCCATTGGTCGGCCTTCCAGTAGTGGATGAGCTTGTGGGTGTCGGTGCGGATGCCGTAGTGCGCCCGGGTGTTGTGATGACCGGGATCGTGGTAGTAGCGGTAGTAGATTTCGCGGCGCCAATCGGCCGGGAAGCCACCGGTGAACAGCGGCGCGAGGCTGCGCCCTTGCATCTCGGACGGAACCGGAACGCCGGCGAGGTCGAGGAACGTGGCGGCGAAATCGGTGTTGTTGGCCAGCGCGTCGCTGGTCATGCCGGGCTTGATCCCCGCCGGCCAGCGCGCGAGGAACGGCATCTTCAGCGACGGCTCATACATGAAGCGTTTGTCGTAGAGCCCGTGGTCGCCGAGGAAGAAACCCTGGTCGCTGGTGTAGATGACCAAAGTGTTCTCGCGGAGACCGTTGGCATCGAGCCAGTCCATGAGTTTGCCGACGCTGTCATCCACGCTCTGGACGCAAGCGAGGTAGTCCTGGAGGTAACGCTGATACTTCCAGGCGTTCAGTTCGTCGCCGCGGAGGACCTGTTTCCGTCCGCCCACTTCGATCTCCACCTCGGTCGGCTTTTCGCCCAGCCAACGCTGGCGGGACTCGCCCTTCAGGTCCGCGGGCGGAACGAGCTTGAGATCGTTCCGGGTCAGGTCGTGGAAGACGGACTGCTTCTGCTCGCGCAGGGCGTCGGCGCGCCCGGCGTAGTTGTCCCGCAGCGTCGCGGGTTCGGGAATGGTCTTGGTCGCAAACTCGCGGCGGTAGCGTTCGTTCGGGGTCCATTCCCGGTGTGGCGCCTTGTGGTGGCACATCAGGAAGAACGGTTTTTCCTTGGGCCGGTTCTTCAGCAGGTCGATCGCGAGATCGGTGATAACCTCGGTGGCGTAGCCCTTGTAAATGCGGTGACCGTCACGGTCGTAGAGGACCGGATCGTTGTAACGACCCTGGCCGGGGAGGATGTTCCAGTCGTCGAAACCCTGCGGGTCGGAGCCGAGGTGCCATTTGCCGAGCATCGCCGTGTAGTAGCCGGCGTCGCGCAGCCGATGGGCGACGGTGACCTTGGCGGGATCGAGGTTGTTGAACACCGGCACGCCGTTCCGGTGACTGTATTGGCCCGTGAGAATCGTCGCGCGGCTGGGCGTGCAGATGGAGTTCACCGCGAAGCAGCGGTTCAGCCGGAGGCCCTGCGCGCCCAGGCGATCCATGTGGGGAGTCTGGTTGATCTTGCTGCCGTAGGCGCCGATCGCGTGGGCGGCGTGATCGTCCGTCATGATGAACAGAATGTTCGGCCGTGGCGCGGCGGCGCGGGTGCCCACGGCAGCGCAAAGCCAGGCCAGCAGGCCGAAGCAGAACAGGGCGCGAGAAATCATGGCCGGAAAACTAGGCCCGGCCGCCGGCGGAACGAAGCGCGATTTCAGGCCGCCGCCCGGTGTTCCGCGGAAATGCCGCTCCCGCCGCTTCGGCGTGGCTCCCCGGTCCGGTTTCTGGCAAGCTCTCTCCATGGCGACATCACCGCCCATTCCCGATGACGCCGATCCGCTCGCCGCGCGCCTGGCCGCGCTGGGCGTGCGGGAGGAGGATTTGGAAGAGACGTTTGTGCGTTCCGGCGGCCACGGCGGCCAGAACGTCAACAAGGTCGCGACCTGCGTGATGTTGGTGCACAAGCCGACGGGGCTGTCGGTGAAGTGTCAGGAAACCCGGCACCAGGGGCAGAACCGAGAAATCGCCCGGGAGCAACTGGTGGCGAAGCTAGAGGCCCGGAAAAAGGCCGCCGCGGACGCCGCCAGGGCACAGCGCGAAAAATTGCGCCGGCAGAAGCGGGGGCGGAGCAAGGCCGCCAAACGCCGCATCCTTGCGGACAAGGCCCACAATTCCGCGAAGAAGGCCCAGCGCCGTT
>JBEISV010000021.1:0-24469 GCA_040375265.1 Verrucomicrobiales bacterium | reverse complement strand
GCTGACCTGCTCGGATGAACTGAACCAGCTCTGGTCCATTTCGCCAGACAAGCAGGTGACCGTGCTCGTGAAGGATTTCGGTGGGAAGCTGCTCAACGGCCCCAACGACCTGTGGATTCGGCCCGACGGTGCGCTCTACTTCACCGACCCGCGTTACCCGCGGCCCTACTGGAAGCGCGATCCCAAGTCCCAGCAGGCCGGCGAACACGTCTATTTCCTCGGCGCCGACCGCGCCGCCGCGCCGAAACCGGTCGCGACCGATTTGAAGCAGCCCAACGGGCTCATCGGCACCCCCGACGGCAAGACGCTCTATGTCGCCGACATCGGCGCGGGCAAGACCTACGCCTACGACGTGCAACCCGGCGGCGAACTCACCGGCAAACGCCTGTTCTGCAGCCTCGGCTCGGACGGCATGACCCTCGACGCCGAGGGCAACGTCTATCTCACCGGCAAGGGCGTCACTGTCTTCGACAATAGCGGCAATAAGATTGACCACCTCGATATTCCGGAAGGCTGGACGGCCAACTTGACGTTCGGCGGACCGGACAACGACCTGCTCTTCATCACCGCCAGCAAGTCCGTCTATGGCGCGAAGCTGAAGGTGAAGGGCGCCAAGAGCGTGGTGAGGAAATAGCCTGCCAGCCCTGTGAACTCAGACGATCTGGAGCAACTACCGTTCTTCCGCCACGGTCGCGACCCCAACTGCGATCCGGAGATCGCCCACACCATCGTGGAGTTGATGGATCACGTGGAGCACAACTGGGCGGATGACGACGAAAAGAGCACCCCGGGCTATCGGGCAACGGTAAATCCGTCCCGGATGGAGTCTGCGTGGTTGATCCTCGAAGGCAAACGCACGATCAACCTCCACAGATTCGGGCCACGAAAGAAGATCACCAGTCTGGTCCCGCTCGCAGGGTTGCCGTCGCTTGAAGGCCTATTCCTAGCTTGGAACTCGATTACGGACGTTTCACCACTGGTGGGTGTCCCTCGGCTCCAACGCCTTAGCCTCAAGGCAAACGAGGTGAGCGATGTTTCGGGGCTCGCATCCTGCCGACAGTTGGTTGACTTGGATCTGTCGGAAAACCCAGTCCGGGACTTGTCGCCGCTCGAAGGACTGCCGGCGCTTCGGAAACTCACGCTCAGCACCTCGCAGGCGGAGGGATTGGCTCGGTGCAGGACGCTGCCCGCACTGATGGAACTCGTCATATCTGGAGAGGGATCAGTGCCGCCGCTGGCCGACTTTCCGTCCATGCCGCAACTGCGTTTGTTGGAATTGGATGGCATGTCATCCCTCGCCGGACTGGAGCGCTGCCCGCTGGTCGAGAGCCTTGATTTCAACGGCGAAGACTATGACTTGGCGCCGGTAGCCAAACTTCGGCTCCTCGTCGCCGCCACATTCTGGTCCAAGGGGTCGCTTGATGTGGCGGCACTTCGCCAATGCTCCGAACTCCGTTACCTGAACTTGATTTCGGCCCGAGTGACCGGATTGGAATCCTTGGAAGGGCTGCCGAACCTCCACGAGGTTTATCTCGGCCCAGAGACCCACTTTGATCGGACCTTCGCCAAGCGACTCCGCGAGCAGTTACCTCCATGGGATGCCGAATTCGGCCAACCGATCGAGGCTTTCGTTCCCCAACTAGAGGTTGAGGTGGTTTCACAGGCTGAATTTGATCGGCGGGACAGAGAGTCGTTCGGGGTGACCCCCGACGGATTTGAAGCGCTCCTTCCACACGAGCGTAATTGGATTTTGGATCGCATCGAGAAGGCCATTGCTCGCGCCGGGTTTAAAATCGACGAACGGGCGGACCCGGATGTGCTGGTTCCTTGCAAGAACTACGGCGGGCGTTCCCATACCGTCGTGGCGTATTCCCTGAAAGCCCACCGATCATTCCGCCGGCTCGCTACGCTCCTCCAGGAGCAAATCGCCTCCTCTAAGCGCAATTGGATCTTCTACTTTCAATCGTTGATTGAGGAAGGCCGTGATGCGGAACGGATACCCGAAGGCACCCGTGACTTCATCGTCTGGGTTCATCGGGACAAACTGGTCACGACCGAGAAATACGCCGCTACAGTCCAGGCACTGCTCGATGCCAAGCCCAGCCTGCTTGATCGGGTTTCATCCTATTGGCGCCGCTGATCTATGGCGATCGCTCGACCGCGTCGAGCACCTGCCAAACTTCCGCCAGATTGCGCGGACGGGCGAGGTGGGCGTTCGCATTGGTCCGGGGGTAACTCCCGACGTGGAAACGGCCGGCGTCGCAGCGTTGAAGCAGGGGCCAGTTCCCGCCGCTGGCGGATGATCCGGTTGCCGCCGGCTTTGCTTCGAGCGCCAACTCCGTGATCAGGGCGTGGGCGCATTCGGTCGTGCTGGCATGCGCGGATGTGGGGATTGGCGAATGGGTCAGCACGAACGTCGTTCGACCCGCCGCGGCGTCGCGGTCAAACGGCAGCCAGCAGTCAGTTTTGTCGGTTTGCACCATCCTTCGTCTGGACGGTCGGCTGGGCGCGGACGCAGCACCTACGGACGGGTGGGAAGACGGGCGCCGGGATGCGGTTAACGGGCCTTATTTCGCCAATGTAAACAAGTGCTTGCCGGCCCGGCGCGATAGGGCTACACGAGACCCGACATGGGGCTCGGATGGCAACTGTTGGGACGCGCTTCCTTGCTGGCAACTGCCGCAGGGGCCGTTTCGCTTGCCCAGACGTGGTCCGAGGGCTTTGACGACGTGTCCCTGCTGGGGGATGCCGGTTGGATGATTCTCAACCATAGCAGCCCGAATCCGGAAAAAAGCACCTCGGTCTTTCAGGGGAATTATCACGGCGGAATGGACAATCCGCCGCCGGTCTTTTCCGCGTTTGAAGGCGACGTCAATTCCTACGCCGCCATGAACTACAACAGCACGAGTTCGGGCGGAACTATCAGCACTTGGCTGATCAGCCCGGTGCTGACCTTCGGGGAAGGCGACGCGTTTTCGTTTTTTACCCGCACGGTTTCCCAACCGCAGTTTCCCGACCGGTTGGAAGTCCGCATCAGCTATTCCGGTGCGAGCACCAACATCGGACTCGGCTCCGAAGCGGTTGGCGACTTCGACACCCTGTTGCTGATCGTCAATGAGGGGCTGACGACGACTGGGTATCCTTCGGATTGGACCCTGTTCGGTGGTCTGCTGGAAAACCCATTGGGTCGCAGCGGCCGATTGGCTTTCCGCTATTTCGTCCCGGACGCCGGCCAGAACGGGGCCAACTCCGACTACATCGGAATCGATTCGTTTGAATTCACCCATTCGTTTGCCAACGGCGGGTCCCAGAGCGCGGAGGTTCCGGAGCCGGGCACTTGGTCGGCGGGCGTTTTTGCCGCCTTGCTGGCCCTACGCGCTTTGCGGTTGGCCCGACGTTGATTCCTAACGGAAATCGGTTGCTGTCGGAGTTTTTTTCCTGTCATTGAGCGTTGGAAAATTGCAGCCAAAGCCGCCGTTCTACGCAAAGTCGACCCAATTGCAGCTTGGGTCTTTCGAGTGCCAGTGATGGGTCATTTGTTCTGGCCGAGCAGTTCCGTGATCTTGATGCCAAACCGGTTTTCCACGACGACGACCTCGCCCCGGGCAACGCGTTTGCGATTTACCAGCAGCTCCACTGGCGCATCGGCGATCTTGTCGAGCTGCACGACCGAACCGTTGCCCAGTTGCAGGACATCACGCATCGGCAGGTGGCAAGAACCTAGCTCAACGGTGACCTCGACGGGCACGTCGAGCAGGATTTCCAAGTTCGGGGAATCGGAGTGCATGCTCATGAAGTCAGTTTGGCCACGGGTTTGAGGACGTTGTTGATCTCGACGGCCCACTTGCCGTTGCGGGTTCCAAGCCGGCCGTTGAATTTTGGCAAACTGGCAAGGCGCAGGCGAACGCGCGACGGCAGGTCTTCCTCCAGTTCGAGCAGGTCGCCCACGCGAAGATCTGCGAGGCGCCTGGCCGACATCGACATGCCGGGGAATTCCGCGGTGACGGGCACCTGAACATCATCGAGAGCCTGGTTCCAGGCGACGTTGCCCCGGCTGGTCGGTTCGCTTTCGTGGATGTGCGGATCGATCTTGTGACTCAGCCGCTTGATGAGCGGTTCGAGCGTCAGGTAGGGGAAGCCGATGTGGATCTGCTCAAAACAGTCGCCGATCTGAGCTTCCAGGGTCAGGGCCAGCATCACGCTGTCGAACGGCGCCGTGTTGACGAACCGGGCGTTGCTTTCATGGCCGAGCAGCAACGGGCGCAGTTCCTCGAAGCCGGACCAGTGGCTGCACCATTCGCCGACGATGATCTGGATGATCTGGTCGAGCAGCGCGATCTCGATCTCGCTGAGGTCGCGGTCGGTCTGCACCGAATGTCCCGGTCCACCCATCACGCGGTCCACCACGGTTAGGCCCAGGCGTTGCTTGATGCCCAGCAGGCAAATGCCCCGGAGGGGTTCCGCCTTGAACAGGACGAGGTGCCCGGGATTCGGGAGGCTCTCGATGAACTTTGCGTAGGTGATCGTGCTCAGTTGCGACATCTGCAGCACAAATTCGACCCGGAGGTGGATCGACAAGCGGGCCGCGAGCGAGCGGATGAACTCCTCGTGGTGGAGGCGCAGTTTCCGCAGTTCCGGGGCCGACAGAAAGACCGGATTCCGGAAGTCATACGGCTGGATCGCCTCCTTGTGCTGGTGCGACTTCGAGCCGTCCTGCTGGTGGATGACCGTCTTCGACTCAAGCTCGGCCACCTGCGCCAGCAGGTTTTCAACCTCGCTCTGCGAGAGAACTTCCTGGCCGGCTGCGATGTTGTCGACGGATTCCATGGGCAAGGCGGGCTACTGGATGGCGAATTCGGTCAGGTAAACGTCCGTCACCGTCCCATTGCCGAGGATGATGTTGAACTGCCCGAGCAACTCGGCCTTGATGAGATTACGGGCTCCCGTCTTCTCCAAGTCGGAGATGGTTTTGGTAGATAACGCGCTGGAGGCGGCGTCACGGAGCTGGGCATCGAATTTCTCCACCAAGTCCTTCAGGTTCGATTTTGGACTGACCAGCGAGATGTTGGCCTGGAGGAACCGGGTGCCCGCGCTGCCGGCGACGTTGACCAAAATTTTACCGCTCAACGGAACCGGCCCTGCTTTGGCGCCGCCACTTCCGCCGCCACTTCCGCCGCCGCTACCGTGTCCGCCGCCTTCCTTCGGAGCAGCGCTTTCTTCCTTGGGAGCGCCGTGCCCGCCGTCCTTTTTTTCCGGGGCGGCGTGTGGGTCCGCCGCCGCCTCATGGCCTTCGCCTGCCTCGACGTGCCCGGCGGCCGGAGCCGCGGGTGCGCTCAGCTTCGGGACCAGCACAAACTGGGTCATCGCGAAGGCGATCGCGGGCATCAGCACCAAGTTCAGGATCAAGGGCAACATCGCCTTGATCCCACCGCCACCGGGGGCGGCGGCGGGTGTCGCGGGAGCTTCTTTGGCCTCAGACATAACGGTTAGTCGGGTTGAATGACCTAGCGCTTGAG
This sequence comes from Verrucomicrobiales bacterium, assembly GCA_040375265.1. Lineage (GTDB taxonomy): Bacteria > Verrucomicrobiota > Verrucomicrobiia > Limisphaerales > UBA9464 > CAIWAH01. Next base: position 18,953 of record JBEISV010000021.1, on the reverse strand, counting down.
ATTCACGACTTCCTGAAGGATCTCGTCACTGGTGGTGATGATTCGGGCACTGGCCTGAAACCCACGCTGGGTGGTGATCAGGTTCGCGAACTCATTCGTCAGGTCCACGTTCGAGGATTCGAGCGCGCCGGATTGAATCTCGCCCAGACCGTTGGTTTTCGGCGCGCCCATCGTAGGCGACTCGGCTCCTCCCAAAGGGCCGGCGGCCGATATGCCGGAATACAGGTTGTTCCCTTCCTTGAGCAGGGCTTGCGGGTCTCGGAAATTTTGCAGGAGCACCTGTCCGCGATTGTATTTCGTCGCGTCCGACAAGGTGACTTCGATGACGCCGGTAGCCGTGATGTTAAAAGCCGATACCTTGGCGTCCGCGGCCGCTTTGTCAGGCTTGTCTCCGGTATCCACCTTGATGTCGCCCACGGTGCTGAGCGCGGCGTCCGTGTAGCCTTGGAGACGGAAACCATCGCTGGTGACCATGTAGCCCGCATCATCCAGCCGGAAATTGCCGGCCCGGGTGGCGAACTGGTTTCCGGAAACCGGGTCCTTCACCATGAAGTAGCCCTCTCCGTTGATGGCGAGGTCGGTGTTCACGTAGGTCTGGTTCACCGACCCCTGGTTGAAGATGTTGCGGATGGCGGTGGTGCTCACCCCGGACCCGACCTGTTGCCCGGGCAGCGAGCCAAGTCCGCCCGCACCGCCGCTGGAAGCCTGCAGGGTCTGGCTGAAGGCGTCGCCGAAGTCGGCCCGGCCGGCCTTGAAGCCGATCGTGCTGGAGTTGGCGATGTTGTTACCGATCACGTCGAGTCGGCTTTGGAACTGGTGGATGCCGCTGACGCCGGCGTTGAGGGAACGGATCATGGTCTTTCGGAAACGTAAGTTTGGGGCAGCGGGTTTGCGACCGAGAGCAGTTGCTCCATGCCGTAGGCCGTGCCGCCCACAATGAGTTTGGGCGTCCCTGCAACGAGTTTGACGGCTTCCACGACTCCTTGGGCCGTCTTGTCCTTACCATTCTGCAAAATGACCTGCTGGCCTAGCAACGTGCCGGCCTGCAGGGATTCGATGTCCTGCTGCATGGATTTGCTCTGTTCCAGCGCACTGAACTGCGCCATCTGCCCGATGAATGCCGTGTCCTCCATGGGCTTGAGCGGATCCTGCGTGCTCATCTGGGTTGCCAGCAGCTTGAGAAAATCCTGCTGGCCGAGCGTCTGGACCAAGTCGCGCTGGGGCAGCTTGCCGGACTGAAATGTCTGGTTGCTGAAGTTGGTGTTGGTGGCGGAAACATTGGACATATGGCGAGTGGATTAGGCCCATGACTCCAAGGTCCGGCGAGTGGCCGCCAAGGCCGGCAGGACCGGTGTCGTGGTAGATTGGGCGCGAGACGGAACGAGGTGGGACTTGGCCGGGGTCGTTGGCCATCGCGGCGCCGGCGTCTCCGACGGCGGCTGAGGCATGGCCGGTTGGCGGTGCGAATGGTCGCCGGCCGAACTCATCGAGCTTTCGGCCAACGGGGCGAGGCGGATGCCTTGGGACGCGAGCGACTCCTGCAGTTTGGCCCAGCCGCCGCCAAACTTCTCGGCGTCACCGCGGTCGCAGCGCACCGTGGCTTCAATTTGGCCGGCGTGCTGGGTGAGTTGCAGGTGCAGTTCGGTCTGGCCGTCGGGGCGAAGCACCACTTCCAGTGATTGCAGGGAAGCATGACGCAGCCGGACTGCCTGTTCCTGGATGAGCGGTGTCAATGTGGCTGGGACGTCCAGCGGAGCCGGCAGTTCGACTTCCGCTGCGGCTGGCTCGCTCGCGGTGCGAAACGGATCGGCCAGCAGCGGGGCAATTTGGGACGAATCGGACCGGCGAGCTTCACGCTCGGAGCTGAAGTCTCGGGATCCGGCGCGCAACAGGCCAACGGCCGACACCGGTCGGTCGGTCGGACTCCCGGCAAATTCATCCTGTTGGAACCAGCTTTTCACTTCGACCACCTCATCAGCAGCGGATGTGCCATGGGCGGATGCGGGCGTGACGGAATCGTTTTCCGACTCAGTTTGCCCGACGGGTTCCAGCTCGGAGATTGGTGACCAACGGCCCGTCAAAGCGGTGGAATCAGCCTCTGACGTCAATCTCGCCGTCGTGAGAAAAGGATTTTCGGCCGGATTACTCTCAGTGGTCACGGTGGGTTTCGGATCCGCGAAGGGAGCATCCTGCCCGGCTAAAAGTGCCGCGTCGGCAGATGTCGATTCGGTGGGTGTGGTCTGGGTGTTGGCAACCGATTCGGCGGCGACGGCAACATCAGGGCTCGGGACTGGAACCAGGATGGTGTCGCTTGCGCCATGGTCCGCGACCGCCGTGGTTTCGGCCTCGGCTTGCTCGTCCGAGGCGTCTCCGTCATGGGCCGATTTTTCGTCGGTGATCGGCAGGGAGACCGCGGGGGCCGCGCACGGCCAAGCGAGCAGATCGGTTGCGGCCGCATCCGTTTCTTCGTCTGCCTTGGGACGGCGAACCGGTCGGCGTTCGTCCGCGTCTTCCACCGTGGTGTTGTCCGCATCGGCCGCAGGCTTTGTTTCGCGGTTCTCCTCCCGGTTGGGCTTGAGCCCGGGCTGCTCATGGCCCGGCGGGGTGGAACTGGCGTCACCCAGATTGAATTCCGCGAACGGACGCAAGCCATCGGCGGCGCTTGGCAGTCGGGACGACGTGGACGTGCCGGCGTCTAAGGCAGTGGGAGCGGAGAAGGCGCGAATCGAAGGGCTCATGGCTTTGCCTTGGTGGCCGGCACACGGGCCAGACGGAGTTTCTCGGTGAGAGCCGCGGCGCGGGTGGCCTCGGCAGGGCTCAGTTTGGCCATGGCTTCGAGGATGGGGCCATTCTCGGTGTCCTTCATCACGACAAGGATCTTCACCACCGCGTTGTCTTCCATCTCCCGGAGAATGGCGGCCGCCCCGGCTGGGGTCATTGTCGCGTAACTCTTGGCGAGCCGTTTCAGGTTGGGGATCTCGTCGGCCTTGATCTCCACCAGGCGTTTCTCGATCTCGGCCTGCATCTTCTTCACGGACTCGGCGACCTGATCCAATTCCGAACGTTCGGTAGTGAGGCGCGCGGCCAACTGCTTCAGGTCTTCCTCGCGGGCGGTGAGCCCATCGCGTTCGGCCTTGAGGTCCTTGATGAGCTGGTCGACCTCCGGGTTGTAGTAGACCCACGACTCGACGGGATACGTCGGGGCCGCGGGAACTCCCGGGGCGGCCGCCGCCGTGTGGGGCATCGCGGCCGGCCGGATGTTCGGGGCGGCGGATTGCAGCGTCAGCATCCACGTCAGCAGGAAGGCGATCCCGCCGGCGGCGGTGGATACAATCGGGGATTCGAGCGCTTTCATCGGGGCAATGGGCTTGGTGTCATCCGATCAGGCCGGCCAGGGTGCGCAGGGGCAGGTCATCGAGGGCCTTCTGCTCCTCCCGCTGCTGGTCGCGTTGGTGGCTCTCTCGGGCCTTGTCGTGGTGTTTCTTGACCGCTTCGCTTTCGCGCCGGGCGGTGATCATGACGCCGAGGGCCTGGTTCAGCCGGACTTCGGCCTGTTCGAGAACGGCGGCGACTTGGTCGCGGTGTTCCTGCAACCAGGCGCACCCCAGCTGCTGTCGCCGCAGATCGCCGGCAGTGGCGCCCTCGCTCAGCAGGCGGCTGCATTCCAACTGGCCGCCGGCGAGTTCCCGTTCCGCCACGTCCAGATTCCGGAAGGCGTTCTCCCGCTGAGCCAACGCATGCGCGTATTGTTCGGTCGCCTCGTGTTCTCGGCGGTCCCGGACCCGTTGGACGGCGTTGAGTTTGTAGCGGAAGGGTTTCATGCGGGGTGATGCCGGCGCTCAGTCAGCGGGTGGCCGCGGGGCGGGGGCGGGTAGGTTCGGCGACGTTCATGCTCTGGGCCAGCAGCTGCCAGCTCTCGGCGGACTTGAAGCCGTCACGCACGCCCTGACGGAGGAACGTGTTCAGCGGCGCGTGTAACTGGATGGATCGGTCCACCAGCGGATTGGTGCCCTGCGGATAGGCGCCGATGTTAATGAGGTCCTGGTTGGTCTTGTAGACGGCCATCGCCTCGCGGGCGCGGGCGGCAAGGTCGATCTGGTCGGCCGTGGTCAGATCCCGCACAAGCCGGCTGACGCTCTGGAGCACATCGATGGCCGGATAGTGGTTTGCCTGGGCGAGTTCACGGGTGAGCACGATGTGGCCGTCCAGGATCGAACGCACGGCGTCGGCGATGGGTTCGTTCATGTCATCGCCCTCGACCAGCGTGGTGAAGAGGCCGGTGATCGAGCCGCGTTCACCGGTGCCGGCGCGTTCGAGCAACTGCGGCAAGTAACTGAAAACCGACGGCGTGTAACCGCGGGTCGCAGGTGGTTCGCCGACCGCGAGGCCGATCTCACGCTGCGCCATCGCGAAGCGGGTCACGGAATCCATCATCAGCAACACGTTCTGTCCCGCGTCGCGGAAATGTTCGGCGATCGTCATTGCCACGAAAGCGCCCTTGAGCCGGGCGAGCGCGGGGTCGTTCGAGGTGGCGACGATGATTACCGACTTCTTGCGGCCGGCTTCGTCGAGGTCCTTCTCCAGGAACTCGCGGACTTCGCGGCCCCGTTCGCCGATCAGCGCGATCACGTTGACATCGGCCTCCGCGCGGCTGGCCATCATGCCCAGGAGCGTGGACTTGCCGACGCCGCTGCCGGCAAAGATGCCAAGGCGCTGGCCGCGACCGCAGGGAATAAACGTGTCGATCGCCTTCACGCCGGTCTGGAACGGCAGCTTGATGCGCTGGCGACGCAATGGGTGCGGCGGCTGCACGTTCACGTTCACGAAATTCTCTGCCTGCAACGGACCGCAGCCGTCGATCGGATTGCCCAGGCCGTCGATGACCCGTCCGCGTAGCTTCGCGCCGACGGGCGCCTGCAACGGGCGGCCGAGGGCGACGACCTCGCAACCGGGATGGATGCCGTGGATTTCGCCCAGCGGCATGAGCAGGACGTGGCGGTCACGGAAGCCGACGATCTCGGCCAGCGTCGAGGAATCGTGCCGGGGCGACTCGATGCGGCAGATCTCGCCGACCGACGCCATTGGCCCCTCGGCCTCGATGATCAGGCCGATCAACTGCGCGACCCGGCCGCGGTTTTGCAGGGCGCGGGTGTGCCGGGCGCGGTGCAGCAACGTCCGCAGGCGGATGTGCGCATGGCTGGTGGGCAGGACCGTTGGCATCAGCTGAGCAAGGCGTCTTTCAACACCTCAAATTTGGTTTCCCGTCGGCCATCGATGATCCCGAACGACGTCTGCACCATGCAGCCGCCCCGGGTGACACTGTCCGACGTTTCGAAGGTGATCTGCTCCGCCCCCGCGGTGGGACGCAGCAGCGGCGAATCGGCGTGCTGGAGCAGGGCGAGGTCCTCGGGGTGGAGTTGCACGCGGACGGCCGTTTTGTCCTCGATCTCCTGAAGCACCTCACGGACGGAGGCCTCGACCTGGCCTTCGGCGACCGGGGTGCCGGCAACCAACTTGCGGGCGACTTCCAACGCGAGGGAAACCAGCGTGCCCTCACATTCGCGGGCAACCTGGGCGACCGAGTTGCGGAGCGACTGGAGGATTCCGTTCTGGAGGAGCGCGAACTCGGCCTGCAAGCGATCCAAGTCGGCCTGGACCGCGGCCATGCCCTCGGCGCGACCCCGTTCAAAGGCGACCCGTTCGACCTCCTCGCTGCGCCGGACCGACGCGCCGGCGCGCGGCGAGCCGGCGAGCCGGGCGTCGTAGAGCGGGGCCGTCAGCGGAACGGATTCGCGCCACGGGTTCATTTGGATCCCTGTTTGCTGCCGGCGTCGCCCAGTTCGATTTCGCCTTCGCTTTCCAGGCGGCGGACAGCCTCGATGATCCGGAGCTGGGCGGCCTCGATGTCGCGCAGCTTGAGCGGGCCCATGAGGGAGATTTCCTCGGCGACGGTTTCGGCCGCGCGCTTCGAGATGCAGCCCAGCAGCTTGCCCTTGAGTTCCTCGGAGCAGGTCTTGAGGGCCACGGAAAGGTCGCGCATGTCGACCTCGCGGAGGATGCGCTGGAGGGCGGACGGATCGAGGTTCCGGAGGTCCTCGAAGGTGAACATCTTCTGGCGGATCGACAGGCCCAGCTCGGGATTGCGTTCCTCCAAGGTCATGAGCAGGGACTTGCTCACGTTCTTGTCGAGGGCGTTAAGCAGGCTTGCCGCGGACTTCACGCCGCCGGTCTGGTTGAGGGCGCGGGTGTGTTTTCCGCCCATGCGCTGGATGATCACGTCGATGATCTTCTCGACGACCTCGATGGGCGTCGGTCCCAGCGTGGCGAGCCGTTCCACGACGTCCTCGCGCAGGTCCTGCCGCAGCATCATCAGGAGTTCGGACGCCTTGTCCGGTGTGAGGTAGCTGCAGACAAGGGCGATGGTCTGGGGCTGCTCGTTCTTGATGAGGTTGAAAAGCTGGCGGGCTTCCAGGTCGACGATCTGCTGGATGGCGGCGACGGGCGCCCGCTGGGGGGCGACGCGGCTGATGATATTGGACGCCTTGAACAGGCCCACCGCGCGTTCGAGCGTGTTCTGGGTGAAGTCCACGCCGCCCCGGATGGAGGTGCTGGCGTGGACGGCCATCTCGCTGAACTCCTTGAGGATAGCCACCTGGAGTTCCTGGGTGAGCATGCTCATCTTGGCCGTCTCGCTGCACACGGCCTCGATCTCATGCTCGTCAAGCTGCTTGAGGAGGAGGGAGGCGCATTCCGGCCCGAGGATGACCAGCAGGGCGGCCAGCTTCTGCACCTTGGTCATCTTGGCGATCTCGGCGGCGGCGGCTTCCGCGGCGGGATCGGGAGCGGCGGCCGGGGCGTTGTTGGCGGTGGCTTCCATGACTTACTTGGGGTTGCCGCGGTCCATCCAAGCTCGGACAGCCTGGGCCATGTTGTTCGGATTCTCGCGGATCAATTGGTTGAGGACATCCACGGTCACGACACCAGGTGTGAGGCCGTCGGGATTGTTCTGGTCGCCGTTGTGGCCGTTCGCGTGGCCATTGCCGTGGCCGTTGGCGCCGAGCTGGCCGATGGGAACGCCAAGGGGAATGGCGTCGAGCGGCGTCTTTTTGACGGAGCGCCAGAAGACGCCGAGCACGGCGAGCCCGAGGGCGGGATAGGTCAGCTTGGTGGCGAGCTCGATCCAGAACTGCTTCCGGCCGTCGGTTTCCAGCCGCTGGTTGAGCTCGATGGCCTGTTGGTCGTTGAAGGCGATTTCCTCCAGCGTGATTTCGTCGTTGCGGGTGGTGTCGCCCTCGACGATGCCGAGCGCGCTCTGGACGATCTTCCGGAGTTTCTGGAGCTCCTCGGGCGTCCGGGGTGTCGCGACGCGGTTGGTGCCGGAGCCGGTGAAGCGGGCCGCGATGAAGACCGCCGCGGAGATCCGCTTGAGGCCGCCGGCGCCCTGCGTGAGGCTGCTGGTGGTCTTGTTGATCTCGTAATTGGTGGTGGTGACCTTCTTCTTGGTGACCGTCTGGTTCGTCGAGTTCAGGGCCGTCAGGCTGTTCGTCTCGCCGACGTTGGTGGCGATGCCCGGGGCGCTGCCCGAACCGGAGGGCGTGGTGACCAGGGAGTCGGTGTTCTCGTCGTTCAGCGTCGAGGTGCGGAGGACCTGACCCTCGGGGTCATACTTCTCCTCGGTGCGGGTAACGCTGTCGAAATTGATCTCGGTCGAAACGCGCACGACGGCCTGGCCAGGCCCAAGCACTTTTTCGAGCATGCCTTCGGCCTTCTTGGTGAAGTGATCTTCCAGCTGCTTGCGGGCGCCGAGCTGGCTGGTGCTCAGACCGGCGAGGGAATTGTCCTCGCTGCTTTCGCTGAGCACGTTGCCGAGGTTGTCCACGACGGCCACGAAGTTGGGTTGCAAGCCTTCCACCGCATTGGCCACAAGGAAGCGGATGGCGTTGACCGTCTGCGGCGGAAGCTGCGTGCCGCGGGTGCGGACGAACACCGACGCCGTGGGCCTTTTCGGGCGGTCGGCCAGGAGCCGGTTTTCCGGCATCACGATCAGGACGCTGGCGCTTTCGACGGCGTCCACCTGCATGATGGTGCGGGCCAGTTCGCCCTGCACGGCGCGGAGGAGATTGGCGCGCTGGACCAAGTCCGAGATGCCGAAGGCGGGCTTGTCGAACAGCTCATAACCGACGCCGGCGTTGCTCTTGCCGATGCCCTTCGCGGCGAGCTGCCAGCGGGTGACGTGGACCTTGTCCGCCGGCACGTAAATGCTGCCGTTACGGATCTGGTGGTCCACCTTGGCGTCATTCAGCGCGGCGATGACCTTCGCGGCTTCGGCTTCGTCCAACTTGCCGTAAAGCAGCGAGAAATCGGGCCGGGAAGACCACAGGCCGACGCCGACGAGGCCGAAAACCAACACCAGGCCCGCGAGGATGATCGAGACGCGCTGGTTGAGCCCCAGCTCCTTCCAGGTGTTGAGCAGCTGCTGGCCGAATTTTTCGGGAGAGGCGTTCACGGGGAAATGGATTCAGGGTTCAGACCTGCATGCGCATGAGCTCCTGGTAGGATTCCAGCAGCTTGTTGCGCACCTCGACCATGAGCTGGAAGGAGACGCTCGCCTCCTCCATCGCGATCATCGTCTGGTGCAGCGAGACATCCTTGCCGCCCAGCAGGCCCTTGACCGCGTCGCTCGCCGTGGCGCCCTTGGCGTTGGTCTCGTTGACCAGCTGGCCCAGCATGTTGCCGAATACATCCGGTCCGCCCGTGCCCGTGATGGGCGTTGAACTGCCCGGCCGGCCCAGCGCCGATGGGCCGAAGCTCGCTTCGCCGGCGGGCATCAGCGAGGTCAGCTTGTTGAGGTCGAGCCCGGCGGCGCCGGCCTGGCCCCCCGGACTGACGAGCGAGGTAAGCTTCTGGAGTTCCGACTGGGGAATCGCGCCATTCTTGCCCAACTGCTGGGGCAGCGACTGGAGCTGCGTCAGCGGCATGGAACCGAGGGCGGAGAGGGCGTTCATGGCGGGGAAACTTCACGGTTCAGCGGCGGCCAATCGACAGCGTCTGGAGGGCCATGGAGCGGGCGTTCTTGACGACCGCGAGATTGGCCTCGAAGGCCCGGGACGAGGTGATCAGGTCCGCCATCTCGGCGTGGATGTTGATGTCGGGCAGCGAGACCATCTTGGTCCTCGGATCGGCGTCCGGATGGTCCGGCGCATACACGAGGCGGGGCGGACGCTTGTCGGACGTAATACCGGTGACCTTCACCATCGTCGGCACCGTGCCGGAGAAATCGCCCGGCTGGCTGGCGAGCACGCTCTCGAAGTTGACCATCTGCCGCTGGTAAGGCTGACCGTCGGGGCCGCGGCTCGAGTTCGCATTGGCGATGTTCTGCGAGACGACCTCCATGCGGATGCGCTCGGCGTTGAGCGCCGACGCGGAACTGGTGATGCCGGGGATGAGGTTGATCATGGGAGTTCAGTTCAGGCCGGCCGGCCGGTGATCGCGAGCCGCAGGCGCAGGAGGGACCCGGTGATGAGCTGGGTTTCGAGCGAGTGGGCCAGCGTGTTCTGGTTGAGCTGCAACAGTTCGTTCTCGAGCTGCACGGTATTGCCGTCCCCCGCGGAGACGACGGCGGTGGTGTCCACCGAAACGGCCGGCTTCAGGGCGGCCGCCCGGTTCATGTCCCCGGTGCCGATGGCGTTTTGGAGCTGGCTTTGGAAGCTCGGGGCCAGGTCAACGCGCCGGTAGCCCGGGGTCTCCAAGTTCGCCAAGTTCGAGGCGATCGCCTGGTGGCGCATCGCGGTGGCATCCAGCATCTGCTTGGTGGCCACGTAGGTCGGTTGGGCGAAAATGGCGTTGATCATGGCAGGAACTTCCTGTTCGAGGACACCGGTCAGCACCCGGTATGCCACGGGGCGAAAGTTGCCGATTCACGGGGGTTTCCGCGGGCGCGACGCAAGCCGGTGCGGGCCAACGGGAAAAACTTTCCCGGCTACTGTGGTTCACTAGGCAAACGGCGCGTGACCGGGCCGTGACAGAGAGCGGAGCCGGTAAACCTCCGTGACTTTGGCCAGTCGGTGCGCATCTTGGGGACATGGAACGGCGCTGCCCACGCCTGCGGGTGTTCTTGCTTGTGCTGCTGGTGCCCTGGTTATGGGCCGGCTGCCGGCCCGCCCCGGCGCCCGTATTGGAGACCGCCCGGCTGAGTCCCAAGGAACGCGACTGCCTGGGCCGCACGTTGGAGGAAACCAAGGGCAGCTTTGCCTACAGCATTCCCCGCGACTGGGAATTCATGGAAATGGACGACAGCCCGTTCCGCGTGGCCGTGGGTCCCCGCCTCAATGGTTACGTCTCCAACATCCGGGTCAGCCGAGAGGTGGCGCCGAGCAAGTTTCCTTACTACGTCGATCAGGCGCGCCAAGAACTGGGCCGACAAACCCTGACCACCGGGGTCGAGGAAGACACCCGGTTCGTCACCGTCAGCGGGATCGTTGGGCGCCGGTGGATCACCCATACGTTCCAATCCAAGGAACGCATTTGGCACGCCTACTATCTCTTCCCAGGTCCGGGTGACGCCAAGATCGTCGTCACGGTTTCCGCCGCCCAGTCGGACGCCCTGCGGATGGGCTTCGTCGCCGATGCCTGCATGAAGACGATGGTCATCCGTTGAGCAGTGCGGCCCGCGGATCGGCCTCCACCTCAGCGCGGCCGGGGATGCTGGTTTGCGCCCCGCGCCGGGTAACGGCGATGGCCGCCGCCAAATGGGCAAAGCGGGCGGCCCGTTTGACCGGTTGTCCTTCCAGCAATTGCGTCGCAAACGCCCCGATCCACGCGTCGCCGGCCCCGACGGAATCAACGGTTTCCACCGCGAAGCCCGGGACGTGCCCGGTGAAGGTCGCAGAATCAATCCACGCCCCGGCCGCGCCCAAGGTAATGACAATGCCCGCCCGCGGGGCTCGCTGCCGCAGGGCGGTGGCCGCAAAACCGGCCTCGGCCGGGGAGGTCACCGACTGCCGCGTGAGTTGGGTGGCCTCCTGCTCGTTGGCGATGATCCAGTCGCATTGGTTCAGGACTGCGTCGGGCAATTCCAGGCAGGGGGCGGTGTTGAGGAACACCGGGATGCCGCCGCCATGCCCCAGTTCGATCGCCGCTACGACGGCGGGCAAGGGCACTTCAAGTTGCAGTAATAGCGCCCGGCACTCGCCGAGATCGCCCAGGGCGGCGGCGATGTCCGCAGCGGACAACGTGTCGTTGGCACCGTTGGCCACCACGATCTGGTTCTGGCCGGCGGCATCCACGGTGATCAGCGCGGTGCCGCTCGCCGTGTCCTCGCGACGCAGGACCTTGGAGACGTCCACGCCCACCTCGGCCAGGCCCTCGACCATTTCGGCCCCGAACGAATCGGCCCCGACGGCGCCGATCATGGCCACCGGCAGCCCCATCTTGGCCACGGCATAGGCCTGGTTGGCGCCCTTGCCGCCGTGCGCGCTGCGGAAATTGTGGCCCCGGATCGTTTCGCCCGGCTGTGGGAAGCGGCTCACTTCCAGGGTCAGGTCCATGTTGAGGCTGCCGACGACGGTGAACATGCATGCAATCGTAACCGCCCGGCCCGGCCGCTGACGAGCCTTGCGCTTGCCCGACCGGAACAGGTGCCGATACTCGGGGCATGCCAGTGGCGACGTTGCGCGGCCGCGATCCCGAGCCGGTGATCCAGTTCAGTGTGTTCATGCCCAATCGGCTCGGGCGGTTGCACGAGCTCACCCGGCGGCTCGCCGACCGCGAGGTCCACATCCTCGCCCTGACCGTGCTGGACACGACCGACAGCACCATCCTGCGCTTCATCTCCGATGACCCCGATGCCGCCCGGGAACTGCTTCAGGAACATGGCTTCCCGTTCACGGAAGCCGTCGTCGTGGCGGTGGAAGTGGAGGGCGAAGGCCGCCTGAAGGACGTGCTCGCGGCCCTGCTCGAAGCCGAGCTGAACATCCACTACGTCTATCCCTTTCTGAATCGTCCCGGCGGCAAGTCGGCGCTGATCATCAGCATCGAGGAACAGGACGTCGCCGGGGACGCCCTGCGCGCCCACCAGTTCCGCGTGCTGTTCCAATCCGACCTCAGCCGCTGAGCCCATGTGCCAAGCCACGCTCACCGGCCTGTGGATTTATCCGGTCAAATCCTGCCGCGGCCTCGCCGTGCCGTCGGCACGCCTCACGGCGCATGGATTCGAGCACGACCGCGAATGGATGATCATCCGGCCCGACGGCCAATTTGTGACCCAGCGGGAAGACCCTAGGCTCGCCCTGATTAAGACTACCTTGATCCGCGACCACCTGATTCTTCGCGCTCCGGGCCTTGAGGCTTTGGTGATTCCCTTCGTTTCCGATGCACGTCGGTCGCGCCCCGCGACGGTGTGGAACGACACCACTGAAGCGTGGGATCAAGGCGACCGTGCGGCCGCGTGGCTGGGCGAATATCTGGAAGGGAACTTCCGGCTTGTGCGGTGGGATCCGGCCCAACGTCGTCCCACGGACCCGAAGTGGACGGGGGACGCCCCGGCGGAGGCGTATTTCGGCGACGCGTTTCCCTACCTGGTCCTCGGCGAAGAAACCTTGGCCGATCTCAACGAACGCCTGCGGCCCGGTCCGGCGCTGCCGGTGAATCGCTTTCGCACCAACCTGCTCATTCGCGGACTGGGGGTGGGCGGCGAGGATGTCGCGCGGACATTGCGCCGCGAAACCGTGGAATTCCGCATCGTGAAGCCATGCACGCGATGCGTGATGACCACCACCGACCAGCAGACCGGCGTGCGGGGCGACGAGCCCCTGCGGACGCTCGCGACCTATCGACGGGACCCACGTTTCAGCGCTCCGGTCTTCGGCCAGAACGTGATCCTCGTGCGCGGGGCAGGGGAAACTGTGAGCGTCGGCGACATCTGGGTGGCCGCCTGACTTGGGGCCGCGTCAAAGCGTCCGCATCACCTTGGTGGCGGTGTCGACCGTGAATTCGATGTCGGCTTCCGAGTGGGCCGTGGAGATGAATCCCGCCTCGAATTGGGATGGGGCGAGGTAGATGCCCGCGTCCAGCATGCCGTGGAAGAACTTCGCGAACCGGGTCCGGTCGCTGTGCATCGCGTCGACCAGGTTCCAGACCGGACGGTCAGTGAAATAGCCGCAGAACATCGAGCCGATTCGTTTCCACTGCATCGCGACCCCGGCCGAACGGGCCGCGGCGGTCATGCCCGCCTCCAATTGCTGCCCCAACGTATTGAGCTGGGCGTAGGCATCGCGATTGGCCAGTTCGTCGAGGGCCGCCAAGCCGGCCGCCATGGCGAGGGGATTGCCGCTCAGCGTCCCGGCCTGATAGACGGGGCCGAGCGGCGCGAGGCAGTCCATCACGTCGCCCCGGCCACCGAGCGCCCCGACCGGCAGGCCCCCGCCGATGATCTTGCCGAAGGTGCTGAGGTCTGGCGTGAGGCCGAACAGTTCCTGCGCGCCGCCCTTGGCGAGGCGGAAGCCGGTCATCACTTCGTCGAGGATGAACAGCGCGCCGTGCTCGCGACAGAGCCGCGCGATGAGTTCGTAGAAACCCGGTCGCGGCAGGTAAAGCCCGGCATTGGCCGGCACCCCTTCGACGATCACCGCCGCAATGTCAGGCCCGTGGGTCGCGAACAACGCCGTGAGCGCTTCGGGATCATTGAACGGCGCCACGAGGGTGTGCTTGGCGAAATCGGCAGGCACACCGGCGCTGTCGGGATGCCCCAACGTCAGGGCGCCCGAACCGGCCTTCACCAGCAGCGAGTCCGCGTGGCCATGGTAACAGCCGTCAAATTTCACCAGCTTGTCGCGCCGGGTGAAACCGCGCGCGAGGCGGATGGCCGACATGCAGGCCTCGGTGCCGGAGTTGCAGAACCGGACCTTCTGCACGCTGGGCACGAATTCCTTCACGCGGAAGGCCAGGGCGACTTCCAACGCATTCGGCACCCCGAAGCTCGTGCCCCGTTCCGCCGCCGCCTTCACGGCTGTTATGATTTTGGGATGCGCGTGCCCGAGTATGGCCGGGCCCCAGGTGCCGACGTAGTCGAGCAACTCGTCGCCGTCCACCGTGCGCAGCCGGGCACCGCGGGCCGACTCGACGAAGAACGGATTGCCGCCGACCGCGCGGAAGGCGCGCACCGGCGAATTGACGCCGCCCGGGATATGCTCCAGGGCGGCGGCGAACAGGGCTTCGGACTTGGACCGCAACGGCATGGCCGCAGGTTAGGTGGCAGCCGCGGCTGCGCCAATCCTCGAAGCGGGAGCGCGGGAGAAACACCGAAGCCTCACAGCGGGACAAGTCGTCGGCCGCCGCATTCTGCGCAGCCGGTGGCCTGGGGCAGGAACTGGGCTTCGCACCGCTCGCAATGCTGGGTGTTTTCAGGCTCCGAGGGCGCGAGTGGTCGCGCTAGGTCAGCGAGTTGGATTCCCTCCCGGATCAGGTAGCGCTCCGCCGCCGCCAGTTCCTGTTCGCGGAACCACCGGGCCGCGGCCACCGCGGCGGGGTGGGCCGAGGGGAATTCCGGGAGGAGCGGGAATTTCAGGTCGCGCCACACGCGGCGGGCGAGGGCGGCGGCGTGTTCGCCCGGCAAGAGGGCGAAGGCGCCGACCAGCGGGTGGAAGCGTTCCAGCGCGGCGCGGGCGAGGGCATCCGGGGCCCGGACCGCGGAGAACGGAGCTAGCGCCAGCAGAATGCCGAGCCGGAAGCGTTCGTCGCCGGCGGCCGGGTAAAGGGTCCGGTGCGCCCGCAGGAAGCTCCGGCCGGTGCCGACCAGCAGAGCAACCAAAGCGACCAGCAGGAACACGAGCGCGGGCAGCAGTCCGAAATACCAGACGACCAACGGCGCGACCACGAAGAGCAGGGTGAACAAACCCAGTGACCAACGGCGCACTGGGCGGATGACTTCGTTGAACTGCGCGCGGGCGGCGTCGAAGGCTTGGCGGTCAAAGGCGTCGGCGAGCCGGCGACGAATCTGCGCTTCGCGGGCCGTCGGGGACAGGGCGGCCAGCGCCGGCAATTCCGTGGCCCAACGGAGCGGTTCGTAGGCCGAGTCGTGGTCCCAGAAGCGATCCCCATTCACGGACAGCCGTTTGTTCTCCGCGTGGGCGGACTTCAGCTCCGCCCAGGGAATCCACAGGCCGGTGAAACGCGGGCGCCCCTGTTCCGGCACCACCTCGGTGGTGCCGTTGAGGATTCCTTCGGGCGTCAGCGCCAGCGGCGGGGCCCGGAGGACATGCACGGTGCCCAGCGGCGGCAGTGGCCAGTGCCAATGCAGGTCGCCGCGGTCATTGGCGATCACGCCGGAATGCAGCGCCAGGCTCCACCGCCGTCCGAGGCAGGTCCGGAACACGGCGCCGCCACGCCGGACCCAGCTCACGCACTCCGAGAGATATAGCGCGAGCAGGACGAGCAGGAACGTTTGCTGGTCGGACATGGGAAACAGACCGGGCGCGGTGCGCCCGGGTTTGCGGCCGGCCGACTACTAGGAGTTGCCCGCGCCGGGGGGACGTTTGCCCGTGACCAGATTCTTCACCCAGGCCGCCATGCCCACGACGGCGAAGACCAGCAGCTTCCAGCCCTTCTTGAAGAACGCCAGCAGGCCGCCGAGCAGGCCGAGCTTGTAGGCGCCGGCCGCCGCGCCGCCGAGCACCAGGGCGCTCAGGCCATACTTGGCCACGGAATCACCCTCCTTGAACTCCGCATAACTTTCGCCGGTGGAATAGCTGAAGTCCTTCAGCAGGGCGCGGAAGCGGGGCAGGGTCGCCTCGACGGCCTTCAGGTCGTCGAGCACCAGCGTCACCTTGGTCACGCCTTTGCGGCCGAGCAGGCGGACGTTGTGGTTGATGGACTGTTCGCCCTCGCTTTCGAGGATGATGGACCACTCCAAATTCTTGGTCTCTTCATTGTAGTTGGGCTTGGTGTGCCAGCCGGCGATGTTGAGGGCGGGCAGGCCGGCCTCCTTGCGGCGCTCGTTGTCGTGCTTGGCGCCGCGCTGGTAGGTTTCGAGCAGCTTGTCGGCGTCCAGCGCGTTCTTCTCGTCGTCCTTCACGTAGCCGATGTCATCGAATTCGAAGATCACCCACCAGCCATCCGCCTTGTGTTCGAGGGCACCGATTTCATTGCCGTCGGTCGTGTTGCCGGCCAATTCCAGGAGCTTGCGGGCATCCTTGGCGCCGACGAAGCGGAACTCCGCCGGGAACTTCACCTGGGCGCGGCCCTTCAGGTCGCCCGTGCCGGGGCCGTTCTGCCAGCCGAGCTTCTCGACGGGATTGTTCTTCTTCAGTTCGGCCAGGGCCTTCTGGACCTCCTCGGGGGTCTCCTGGGCGGCCGCTTCCGCCGGCTTCGCCGTGTCCGCGGCGCGGAGGGCGGGCAGGTGGCAGGCGAAGGTGGCCAGCAGGACGGCACCGAGGAGCGGGCGGAAACGCAGGTTCATCGGCGCGAAGGAGATTCGGCCCGCCACCCGGGGGCAAGCCGGCAGTTGGCCGCGGGCCGAAATTGAATCCGCGTCTTGCCCTCGCGGGGGATTCCGCCAAATCTTTCCCCGGAAACGTCACCACGCAAAACACCCCCTGATCCGTCATGGCCAAAGTCATCGCTGAAATGCTCGTCGAGTCCGTGAAGATGGAACTTCCGGACGTGAAGACCGTCCGCTTCCAATGGCCCGAAGGCTACGATCCGGGCGAGTTCAAGACCGGGCAGTTCATCACCGTCTATTGGCCGCATAAGCAGAAATACAAGCGGGCCTATTCGCTCAGCTCCTGCGCGCTGGACCGCGGGCACTACGAGGTGACGATCAAGCGCGATGGCAAGATGGGCACCAGCGTCGTGGATTGGCTGGAAGCCGGTGACAAGATGTTCGTCATCCCGCCGGTCGGGAAGTTCCTCCCCGTCTTCGATCCGCCGGGCAAGCACCTCATCTGCGTGGCCGGCGGTTCCGGCGTGACGCCGTTCCGCGGCTTTGCCCGCGAGGCGACCGCACTGAACCGCGATACCCGGATCACGATCCTCTACACGGTCCGGACGACCAACGACATCATCTTCGCCGAGGAATTCCGCGAGCTGGAGGCGAAGAATCCGCGGATCAAGTTCATCGTCACCTGCACCCGCCTGACGCCGGAAGATCCGTGGACCGGCCGCCGTGGTCGCATCACCCCGGAGTGGGTGAAGAGCTTCGTGGACGACCCGGCGAACACCGTCTTCTACGCCTGCGGCACCAACGACATGGTCAACGCCGTCGAGCACCTCGTGCTCCACGACCTCGGCCTGCCGAAGGAGCAGATGAAGCTGGAGAAGTGGGGCTGAGGGCGATGGCCGCCTGGTGGAACAAACCGATCCGGTTCGGACCGCCGATGAACGAGGCGTGGCAGTTGGCTGGCCGCAATCTGGTGGTGCAATCCCTGTTGGTGATCCTGGCGGGGATGGTTTTGGACGGGGGAGTCGCCCTGCGCTACGTGGCGTTCGCGTCGCTGTGTTTGTGGATTGTGGCCGCGATCATCCTGCTTCGGCGCAGTCGCAACCTGAGCCGATTTGACCGGATGTTTTTGGAGGGAGGCTTCCTTCTCACCCTGGCGATCTCGGTGTTTTCAACTCCCGCTTGGGGTTGGCTGCGGCCGTGGATCGAAGACCGGTGAAGTTTGTTCTCGCCCGGTTCGAAGGTTTTTGGGCGAGGTTTGCCTGGGCGCTGGGACGAAACAGGTTTCCTCCTCTGGACTGAACAAATCCCCAGCGGGTTTGTCGGACCGACCGCAGATTGATTCCGGCGGTCCTTGCCAGATGGCTGCGACACCGGCTGAACTGAATCCCTATGCTCACCCGTTTCCTCCATGCCGGTCGGTGCCGGCTTGCCCTGCCGCTCCTCCTGGTCGTGGTGCTTACCGGTTGCTCCACCTACGTCACCCCGGGCGGACCGGCGCCCTTGAACGCCGTGTTCCGCGCCGCCGGGGCGGATTCCCAGGCGAAAGCCGGTTTTGAGCGGAAACCGGCGGCCCGTTTTCCGGCCCACTTGGTCGCGACGCGGGTTCAGGCCGCCGGCTACCGGTCCTACAGCTCGCACGGTTACGGCAGCGGCAAATACAGCGTGGTGACCGTGCGGGACGTCGAGTCCGCGGCCGACTACCAGCGGATCACCGGCTGGAAAGGCGTCGCGCAGCTGGGGACGCTCAATCGCATGCTCCTGCCGGAGCGGATCGAGTCGGTCGACGATTTGCGCGGGGCGGCGGCCCAGTTGCAGGCGGACATCGTGCTGCTCTACACGGTCGATACCCAGTTCATCGACCGCAATTCGTCGGCGCTGCTGACGACGATTTCGCTCGGGTTCGGGCCGACCCGTGAAGTGCAGATCAACTGCACCGCCTCGGCGCTGTTCGTCGATGTCCGGACCGGCTTCGTCTATGGCGCGGCGGAGGCGAGCAGCTCACAGGGGGACGTGAGTTCGGTTTGGCGCTCCGCCTCGGCCGCTGACGAGGCCCGGCAGGCGGCGGAGAAGGCGGCCTTCCGCAAGCTCATGGACGAACTGGAGGCGACTTGGGCTGGCATCGTGAACCGTTACGGCCAAGGTTCAGCGCCGCCATGAACGACACCCTCTTCCTCCTGAAGCACGATTTCCCCGATGGTCCCGGCCAACCCTTCTACTGCCCGGAATGCGCCCAGATCAACGGCGTGCTGCACTACTATCCGCAGCTCCGGCACGTGTTGGACGTCCGCTACGTGGACTTTCCGCGACCGCGTCCTGAAGTCGTGGCGTTGATCGGCGAGGCGAACCAATCATGCCCGGTGTTGGTGCTGGGCAAGGCGGCGGGCAAGGCGCCGGATGGCGTGACCGTGCGCGAACACGCGGGTCGCCGTTTCGTGAGTGGGGCGGAGGACATCGGGAATTACTTGGCGGCGGTTTACGGGTCCGGCCGCCCGCACTGAGCGGTCGCCGACGCTCGCCT
>JBEISV010000304.1:0-5834 GCA_040375265.1 Verrucomicrobiales bacterium | reverse complement strand
TCCTGCGTCTGCTTGAGGGCGGCGCCGTCGTCCATGGTGAGCTTGCGGACGGAGTCATAAAGCTGCCGCGAGACGAGCGGTTCGGTGGCCTCGGCCTGCTCGGAAATCTGCGCCGCTTGGTTCACCAAGTTCGTCAGCCGTTGGCGCTGCTGCGCCAGCTGGTCCGCGAGCTTCTGGCGCCGGCCATCGTCCGAGAGGCTGCGCTGCTTGTTCTGTTCGAGGTCGGCGAGCTGCTTGGCGATCTCGTCCTCCCGCCGGGCGAGATCGCGGGCTTCGGCGCGCATCTGGCGCATCTCCTCGGACAGACCGGAGGAATTCTGCTTCCGCAACTCGTCGCGCATTTCCTGCAACTGCCGTTGGGCGCGCGTGCCGGAGGCGAGGGCCTGCGGGACATTGCCCTGAATGGCGGCCTCGCTGGCGCGCTGGAGGTCCTCGCGGGTCTGCTCCAGCTGCTTTTTCTGCTCGGCCATCTTCTGCTGGTTCTCGGGCCGCTCCATGCGTTGCTGGAGTTCGTCGGTGTCGGCGAGCATCTGGCGCTGCTCTTCCTGGAGGCGCTTCAACTGCCGGCGCAGCTCCTCCTTCTCCTTTTCCTCCTTCGCTTCCTGGAGGGCGGTTTGCAGTTCCTTGAGACGTTCGTTGAGGTCTTCCTGGCGCCGGGCGAGTTCACGGAGCCGGTTGAGCACCTGCTGTTCCTCGCGGCGCTGGGGATCCTGTTGGGCCTGCGCCTGCTTCTGCGATTCGTAGCGGTTTTCCTCCTGGGTGAGGTCGAGCTGTTCGAGCTGACGTTGGCGGGCTTCCTCGCCTCCGCCGCCGCCCTGCTGCTGGCGGTTCTGGCCGCGGGTCACCTGGAACTCGCGGTCGCGCACCTTGAGCAACGCTTCATAGGCGCCCTGCTGGGCCCGGAGCGCGGTGCCCAACTGGGCCGGCGACGACTTGGCCTTTTCGAGCTTGGTCAACGCGTCCTGCATCTGCTCCAGGGCGGCGGTCCAAAGGCTCGCGATGGCGGGGTCTTGCTGCTTGTCCCGAGAGGACTCGGCCTGCGTGATGGCTTCCTTCATCGCGTCGCAAACCACCTCGACATCGGCCTCGTAGCCACCCGCGGGCGTGGTTTTGGGCTTGGTATCCACGAGGGACTGCAGCCGGCGGGCGACGCCCTGGTCGCGTTCCTCGCGCGGTTCGGAATCCGTTGTGGTGCGCTGGCCAAAGAAGGTTTGACGCGCGACGAAGTCGTGGGCAACGCCCCCCCCCGGATGCATCGGCCCCGCGACCACCGGTTCCGCCGTCTTCCAACTTCCGGCTTCCGGCTTCCGGCTTTCCGCGCCGGTGGTGGGCTTCTTTGCGTCCGGCGCGGGCTTGGTTTCCTCGGCCTTGGGCCGGGCGCCCTGCTGGCGTTGGAGTTTCCAGGTGGCGTTGATGATCTGCTTCTGGAGCTCGGCAAGCTTGGTCGTGGGATTGCCGCCACCTTGTTCGCCCTGTTCGCCTTCGCCCCCGCCGCCCATCTGTTCGCCTTCGCGGAAGATTTCCTCGAACGGCCGGACTTCGCCAAAGAACAGGTCGCCGTTCGTGCGCCGGACTTCACCGTCGGGACCGTAGTCGTCGGCCCAGACGTGCCACGCGACCAGTTGATCCGGTTTCAGGCCAAGATCTTCCAGGCGCAGCAGGTGCGCGAAACCACGGGTTTCCTTGGCCGGGACACCGCGGCCGAGTTCCACCTGGGTAGGGTCGCCGGTGCCCACCGCCAGCGAGAGTCCGTAAGCCAGCACGCCGAAGTCGTCCCAGGCCGTGCCGTCGAAGGTGAGTTCCTCCAGCGGACTGGGGCGCACGTCGCCGCGTGGCGACTTGAGCTTCAGTTCCGGCGGCCGATTCGGCTGCACCTCGAACACGAACTGGGCGGGAACCTTGTTGGTCCGGCCCTCGACGTCGACGAGTTGCAGCTCGTAGCTGGCACTGTTCGTAAGCGTCAGCGGAGCCAACGCGACGGTCGGGCGGTTGGTTTCGATCCGAAGGAGGAGATTGGTCGTGCCCGGCTTGCGCCCGACCAACGTGGCCGCGACGACGGGTTTGTTAAGCCGCAGCGACAGGCTGAGCTGCGACCGTTCGACGGCGGAGACGCGACGCGTGTCGTCGATGTGCTTCGGCGGCAGCCCGGTGTAGGCCGGATAGGTGAGATCAGCGTCGGAGCGTTCGAGGCGCGGGTATTCGAAGACGGTGACGCGGTAGTCGCGGGTCCGCTTGCCGGCGTAGGCGATGTGATAGCCGAAACTGTCGGCAAGGTCCGGCACGGTGGCGCCGAACACCGGATCACCGAGACTGCGGACCAACGGGATCCGACGGGCCGAAGCGGCGTTGGTGCCCAGGACAAGTTCCGCGGCCTCCGGTGCCTCCGAGCCAAACCGGACGAGCACCACGAAACTGGTGCCCAGTTCCAACGAACTGTCGCCCGGCGTCACCTCGATGCCCGAAGTGGGGATCACGACGACGGTCGGTGCGCCGGGCGTGAAAGGCAGGCGGACAGCCCACAGCGCCAAAGCCAGAACCAGCAGTGCGGCCGCCTGGGCGAGATGCGCGAGGGCGAACTTCGAGCCCGGCACCGACCGTGACCAGTTTCCCTGCAAGCTGCGTTCCGCGGCATCCTGAAGCAGACGTTCCGCGAGGAAGTTCAGGCGTCCTTCGTCGTCGGGCTGAACCTGCGCGGCGGTCAGCAGCAAGCCGGCGAGTTCGGGATGCTGGCGTTCAATCGCGGCCACCGCGGACGACAGGTCGGCAGGTCGCCACCCGTGCCGGATCGCGACCGCCACGGCGCCCAGCAGCGCACCGAAGCCCAGCACCGGGAACAGCCAAGGTGAACTCAGGCCAAGCCCGCGGGTGAGGACGAACACCAATCCGACCGCTCCCGCGGCCAGGGCCCAATACGCGGCCAGGCGGCGCCACAGGCCCAGCCGGCGTTGGCGGCGAGCCACCCGTTGCAGGCGGGCGGCCAGGAGCGATTGCATCATCGTTTTCATGCCGTGACCTCCGTGGGGCTGGCGCGGCGGGCGGTCCAGCCGGCCAGCGCGATTTCCGCAAACAGGACCAAGAGCGTGCCGAACAGGAACCACCGCCAGAGTTTTTGCCGGGCCTCGGACTCGCCGGCCTGCAGCTGCGCCCGGCGCGCCGCGCGGACCTCGCCCGAGTCAGGCAGTGCCGCCGAGGCGATGCCGTAGGATTCGAAGACATCGGCGGGCAGCGCGGCGGTGCGGCTTTCGTTCGGGTCCAGATTCACCGCGAAGGCCATCGGCGCGCCGTCACCGTCCGCGCGGTAGAGCCCGGGCTGAAGCGTCGCGGTGAAGTTCGTCGTGCCTGCCAGCAGGTCGGTGACGCTTCCATCGGGCAGCCGCAGGCGCCGCAGGCCGGCCCGCAGCGCCACCGGCTCACCCACGAGGTGGGCCGCGGCATCCAGTCCGGCCAGCGCACCGGCATAGTCCAGCAGCGAGACGATCAGCGGCACGAACTTGCTCGATAACGCCAACTGGCTGTCTGCGGGATGCCAGCCCGTGGCGAACACCAGCACACGGCCGCGACCAAGCGGCACCTCGGCAATGGCGGGGCTGCCGGAATCGAACTTCGCGAGCACCCGGGCGCCGGCAACACCGGAAAGGTCCACCAAGCGGTGTTTCCAGACATGGATCTTGGTGAAGTCGCTGAAGCGCGGATCGGCGAACGGCGCGAAGAGCGGATGCGTCAGGTCGAGGTCCGTGAGCATCGCGTAATTCCGGACGGTGGCCTCGCTCAGCGGAACGGCGCCAACCCCGAGCAGCGCCGCCAAGGTTGCGGCCGCACCGGCGTTCACCGGTGCAAAGACCACAGTCTTCCCCGCCTGGGCCTGTTCGCGCAGCAGCGCCGCAACGGGCGGGGAAATGTCCCCCGTGATCACCACGAGCCCCGCACCGGCCAAGTCCGCCGGGCTGACGGCGGCAGTTGCGGGTCGGGCTTCCACTTCCAGGCGCTGGCGGGGCGTGTTTGGCAACGCGCGGCGCAGGAAGAACAGCGGCTGCCGGGAATCGCCTTCGACGTCCGCGCCGAGATAGAGCACGCGCAACGTGACCGGCGACGGCGGAATGGCGAACGCGACGTTGTCGAACGGTTCGTCGTCCCCGCGCAGCATCACGCGGCTCGGCAGACTGGCGGCATTGGTCGCGCCCACCGGGACGGGCAAGGCCAGCACGCGGCTCTGGCCAGGCGGCACATACACCTCCAGCGGCGCGCCGAGAAACGCGCCGTTCTCCGCCGCCCAACCGACCTGAAGCTGTTCCTTGGTCGCGTCAGGCGCGTTGCTGACGCGGATTCGCACCGCGGCGTTGGTCAGGCCCGTGTCGGCGGCCTCGGCGATGACCTGGACGCCCGCGTTGCTGCCGGCCTTCGCCTTCAGCGGCATCACGCGCAGCGGCAAGTTCTTCGGCCATTCGAAGGCCTGGAGTTTTTCCAGCCGGGCGCCTTCCTGGATGTCGCTGATCAGGACAACCTCGCGCTGCGGCGTGGCCTGGCGAACCTCCGCCTCGGCCAGCGTCTCGGCGGCGGCGATGAGCGCGGTGCCCAGTTGGGTGGCGGCCCAGCCGGGCTTCAACGTCTCAATCCGGCTGCGGGCCAGACCGGCCCGGTCACCCGCGGGCGCGGCCTGCCAATCCTCAAACGACACCACCCGGCTGATTTCCTGGTCGAAGGCCAGGACCGTGACCTGATCGTTGGCGGTCGTCTGCGCGAGCACCTCGCCGGCCCGAGCCATGGCGGCCGGCCACAGCCCGGTTCGTTGCATCGAGGCGCTGCGATCGAGCAGCAGGACGATCCGTTTCGGCTGACCGACAGCCGGATCGTCGGCGAGCGGTTGCTTCAGGAACGGGCGGGCAAATCCCAACGCCAACAATGCCAGGGCGAGACAACGCAGCAGCAGCAAGAGCAGGTCTTCCAACCGGCTCCGCTGGGTCAGCCTCGGCGGGGTGGGTTGAAGGAACAGGAGCGAACTGAACGGCAACCGTTCGCGCGTGTTGCGGCGGATCAGGTGGAAGACGACCGGCAATGCCAGCGCCAATGCCCCGAACAGGAAGGCCGGAGTCAGGAAATTCATGCGCGTCGCCTCCTCGTTAGATCAGGAATGCACGCGAGGGAGCGAATCTGGAAAGCAGGAAGACAGGAAAGAGGGTCAAGGAAGCGGCGTCGGAGACGAAGGGACGAGTCTCCAGTTCCTGCGTGCAGGTTGGGCCTTCTCGCGCCGGCTCCAACGGAGTTGCCCCCTCCTGCTTTCCTGCCTTCCAAATTAAACTCCGTCTTCATCGGCTCCCTCCATTCCGTGCCCGGGCGACGTGGCGGCGCTGGGTGCGTTCCTGCAAGAAGTCGAAGAGGGCGAGTTCGAGCGGTTGGTCGGTGCCCAACCGGTGGAAAGTCGCGCCCAGCTTCTGGCAGAGTTCGCGCACCGACTGGCAATGCGCCTCCAGCTTCCGCGTGTAGCCGGCCCGCGCCGCCTGCGGGTCCACGAACAGCGTTCGGCCGGATTCGAGATCCTCGAACAGCGTCGGCTGGTCGAAACCGAAGTTCAGCTCGGCGGGATCCAGCACCTGGAACACCGTGAGTTCGTGCCCGCCGGCCGCGAGGGTCGTGAGGCAGCGGTCGAGGTCGTCCAAGGGCGCGAGGAAGTCCGAGACAAGGACCATCAGTCCACGTTTGCGGACTATCTCCGCCACGCGTTTCAGCGGCGTGACCAGGTCAGTCACGGTGCCGCCGGCTGGTTTCTCCAGCGCGAGCATCAGGTGACGCAGGTGGCCGGGCCGATGGCGGGCGGGCAGGTATTCGCGCACGCCGGC
>JBEISV010000480.1:0-3715 GCA_040375265.1 Verrucomicrobiales bacterium | reverse complement strand
CGTCCGCTTCGGTCTCGCCGGCCGGGCCGCCCGGAAGCGCGGTGGCCAGGGAACGAGCGTCGGCGGCCGACAGTTGCCTGTCGGCCACCATGCGTTCGATCAGTTGTCCGAGTGAGCCGGCTTCTGCCATGCGCGGGGTGCGGTAAGTCGAAACGAAGGGGCGGAACGTCCTACTTGAGGTAGCCGGCGAGCACCGCGGCGGCTTCCTGCTTGGCGGTGAGCACCTGGCGCAGGTCTTCCTGGGCCTTGGTGAGCTTGGCTTCCTTGGCCTTTTGCGACTCACGGTAGGCGGCGAGCTTGGCCTTGACGTCATCGGCCGAAGCGTTGTTGTCGATGGCCGCCTTGAGCGCCGTCGCCTCGGGGCTGGGTTCGCCACCAAAGCCGCCGCGCCCGCCGCCGCCGCCACCACCGGGACCGCCGCGGCCGCCACCTAACATGCCCATGCCGCCGCCCATTACACGGCGGGCGGTGATGACCTACTCGATGCCCTCCGAGATGATCTTCCACTCGGCGTCATCCTTCACGCCGAACTGCTCGCGGACGCGCTCCATCATCCGGGCGCGCATCTGTTCGGGATCAAAGTTTCCGCCACCGGGGCCGCCGGGGCCGCCGCCGCCCTGACGGTCGCGATTGCGACGTCCGCCCTGGTCGGCGTTGTTGGCGTCCTGGCCCAGCAAGTTTGCGGTGCCGAGGGAAAGCGTCGTGGCGAGACCCGCGACGAACATGAGTTGAGACAGTTTTTTCATGAGTGCACTCCGAACCGATGGTTATTCCTGAAATCTGCGGTGCTTGCGCTGCTGTTGACGTGCCGCGGGGCCAACCGGTTACCAAGAATCCCGCCCGAAAAAGCGCCCGGCGTCGTTTCCGCCGCACCCCAACGCGTCCAAGGTCCGCAATCCCGGTAAAGACCGGATGTGGGAAGCCGGGAGAATTGTTAAGGCCGGGTAAAGGTCAGCTTCCGGGCCGCGGCGGCGCCGGGCGGAAGAACACCAAACCGGCCACCGGCAGGCCCGCCAACAGCGGTGCCCAATCGAGCATGAACCGGCCCGCAAACACCGCGGCAAACAGCGAGATCAGGATGCCCAGCACGAAGCCGTTGTTTTCGTGGAACAGCAGCAGCTTCAGGCGGGCGAACCGGCCGGCCGCGTGCGGAAAGAAGGTTCCCGCGAGCGCCCCGGACACCGCGATGCAGGTGCCGACGATCGGCAGGGCCTGGATCCGATAAGGCATCGCCCCGAGCGCCAGATAGCTGGCGTAATACGCCAGCGGCGCCGCCACGACCAGGCGGGCGAACGCGTGGGGAGACCGGAGGTTCAAGCCGACCAGAAAGCCGACGAGCCAGAAAAAGAGCGCCACAAAGAAGGTCGTGGCCCGGCTGGTCAGGCGGACTTCGAGGAGGAAAAAGAAGCTGAACTGCAGCAACGCCAGCCACAGGCCCACCAGGAAGGCCAGCCACGCGTCACCGGACCGATTGACCGGAGGATGAGAGGCAAGGGATTCACTCATAGATCAGGTCCCCGACGTTGGCGATGGTGATGACGGGTTCGCCGGCGACCAGCGTGTCGATATCCGCCCGGGTCAGCACCTTGACGTTTTGGCGCCATGCCGGATCCACTAGGTTCAGCAGCGTTGCGCGGTCTGGTTCGGCGAGATCCTTGTTCCCGCCGTAGAAATAGACGCTCCCGCGATGCTCAAGGGCGTAGTAGTGGTCGAAGACCGATTTCAGCGTGGCCAGCATCCGTTTCCCGTAGCGGGAACCGCCGGAAACCGGCGTCAGTGACGAAATCGAAAACACACCGCCCGGCGTCAACCGGGCCTTCACCAGACGGAAAAACTCGTCCGTGTAGGTGAGCGCCACCTGGCGCGCCTTGGCCGGCGGAATGTCATGCAGGATCAGGTCGAAGCGGTCCTCCGAATTGGCGATCCAGTGCTTGGCGTCGTCCGCCGTGAACGTCCAGTTCCGGAGTTGGTCGAGACGGTTGATCGGCTGGAAGTAGGTCTTGGCGGCCTGAAACACCTCGGCGTCTAGGTCCACGATGTTCACCGACGGGACGAAGTCGCCAATCCGCCCCACGGTGGCCATGGAACCGCAGCCCAGCAGCGCGACCTTCGGCGACACCTGCATGCGAGCCGGATATTCCGCGACGAAATACGAGTAGGTGCGCCTCGGGTCGCCGCCGAATTGCCGGAGCCCGTTCAACAGCAACCGATATTCCCCGTCGGCCTTCACCACCTCGATCTTGTGGTAAGGCGTGAATCTAGTCAGCGGCACCTCGGACACCTTCCAATCGTAGACGTTACCGTAAGTCCAGGCCGCCCCGGCGCGGTCGATCCGTCCGTAGATCAGCAGGAATCCGCCGGCCAGCGCGGTCACTACCGAGATGCCCCAGCGATTGAGCCCCACCGTGCCCGCCAACGCCACGAACGTCGCAAAATAGGCGCCGAGGACCGCTTCGTGCCCAATCCCGGCGAGGAACGGCACCGCCATCAGGCCCAGCAATGAACCGGCGACTTCCACCGAATAGCCGCGGCGGAGGTCACCGCCGGATTCGCCGACGACCAGCGGCAGGAAAATCGCGTAGATCGACGTCACGAACGCCGCGAGCAGGGCGAAAAGCACGAACCCGGCGGCAAAGTCATCCAGCAGCCCGGACATCCCCAGGTTTCGCCCCCAATGTCCGACGAGGTAATGGAGGGGCTGCAACGTGCCGAGCAGCACCATCTGGATCACCAGGAACACCGGCAAGGCGCGCCGGATGGCAGCGTGTGAAAGACGGTCCGAGAGGAAATAGCCGGCCGAAACCCCGGAGAAGTAGGCCAGCGAAAACACGATCACGGCGATCTCCGCCCGGCGCAGCGCGACCGACGCGTGCTGGACCATGATGAAATTCAGCAGCATCAGGTTGATGCCGGTCAGCAGCAGCGACCATTCCCCCCGGTTGGCCGGGCGAAAGGCGCTCAGGATGGCGCGCAGGCAGTTCATCAGGACGGGATCGGCGGCGAAGTGCGCTGCTCCATGCAGCGCCCCCGCGGGCAGGTCAAGCCTGCGGGCTGACCATTTCTTTCGGCGAAACAATTTCCCGCTTGAGCCGCAACGGGTTCACGCCGACTAATCCCTTGAGGCGAGTGCGGCTCGCCGGCTCTTTCTGAATTCCCTGCCCGGTGCGTGCATCAAGACAACGTCCTTCGACCTTGTAATCCGAAAGGGAGCGTTGAAGCGGCTTCAAGCAATCAACGCCATGCCTCCTTACAGGAAGGCGAGCGTTGCCCGCTGCTCCCACCTGGTGCCTTCTGGTAGAAGGGACCTGTCTTTCACGGCCAGGGCGGGGTTTTCTTTTGGCGCCAACCCGCGCACACGGCAAAGTCGCCGCGTGGATGTTCCGCCAGTCCTTCCCGCCCAAGTCCCGCCGCCCTTGGACGCCGGTTCCCTTCCCGAGCCGCCACGACATGCCCGTTGGCGCAGCTGGGCAGCCCTCCTGATCTTGGCGCCTTACCCGTTTCTGCTCGGCATCGTCCTTCCTTGGATCTTTCAGCAGGCTTGGTTCCTCCGTCTCACCGGCCAAGAAAGCGCGCCCAAGGGATCCATTCTCCCGAAAAACGTGCCCGACCTGCTTGCCATGTCGGCTGAAAACCTTGTCATCTTCGGTATCATTTTTGGCCTCGCGCTCGCGTTCCGGGGTGTCCGAGCCAATGAACTTCTCGCGCGATGGAAAGG
>JBEISV010000126.1:0-10709 GCA_040375265.1 Verrucomicrobiales bacterium | reverse complement strand
TCGGGATTTTCCATCACGGAAAACAGGAAGCTGTTGGTCGCCAACCGGTAGACGTCGGCCTTGGTGCCGGTGAGGAACCACCACTTGGCCGGGTCGGTGCCGTAGCGTTGCCCGTGCTTCGCCAGCACTGCGGGCGTGTCGAACGCCGGGTCGGCGGTCAGCGACAGCAGCCGGACGCCGATGGGCAGTTGCGACTGGAGCCGGGCGAGCTGCTGCGAGAGCCGGTGGCACAACGTCGGGCAGCGGGAGAAGATCACGTCGGCAACCACGACTTGACCGCGCAGTGACTCGTCGGTGACGACGGCGCCGAGCTGGTTGGTCAGGGCGAAGGGCTTCACCGAGCCGATCACCGGCAGGTTCACCCGCCGCGGTTCCAGGACAAAATAGGCGCTGCCCGCGCCCAGCAGGGCGAGGACGAGAATGGTCCAGAGCGTTTGTTGAAACCGGTCGGCAGGCATCGGCGCGGCGGACCATAGGCGAGGTTCGGGGGAATGCCAGCATCGCGGCGGGCTTCGGTTCACGCCGGATTTGGCATTGTCCCGGAAGTCCCCCACCTTCGCCGGACGATGCCTAGTCCTACCAGTGGTCACCCTGCCGCGCTCGGTCCCGTCACGGCCGGGGTGCCGAAGAAGCTCCGGCCCGCGAAGTTCACCGCGATCGCCAAGCCCGGCGTGGTCGCCACCGCGGCGCCCGCCAAGCCGGAATTCAGCTTCAGCCTCCGGCCGCGCGAGATCGCCCGGCACCTCGACCGGTTTGTCATCGGCCAGGCCGAGGCGAAGAAGGTGCTGAGCGTGGCGCTGTGCGACCACTTCCAGCATGTGCGGATGACGCGCGAGGGGCTCGCCGCGCCGTTTTACCAGAAGCAGAACGTGCTCCTGCTCGGGCCGACCGGCGTCGGCAAGACCCACCTCATCCGCTCCGCGGCCGAACTCATCGGGGTGCCGTTCGTGAAGGCCGACGCCACGAAGTTCAGTGAGACTGGCTACGTCGGCGGCGACGTGGACGACCTGGTGCGCGACCTCTACCGGCGGGCCGGCAACGACGCCAAGAAGGCCGAGCATGGCATCATCTACCTCGACGAGGTGGACAAGCTGGCGACCCGCGACCAAAGCGGCGGCCGTGACGTGTCCGGGCGCGGCGTGCAGACGAACCTGCTCAAGCTCATGGAAGACGGCGAAGTCCCGCTCACCTCGCCCAACGACATGACCGGACAGCTCCAGGCCGCGATGACCGCCATGCGCGGCGGCGGCGGGGCGCAGCCGGAGACGCTCAACACGCGGCACATCCTGTTCATCGTCAGCGGCGCCTTCTCGGGCCTGGCGGAACTCATCCGGCGCCGGCTGGTGGCCGCACCGCTGGACCCGCGGAATCCGCGTCCCGAGAAGAATTCGGACGACGAACTGTTCCAGCGGGTGTCCACGGCGGACATCGTCCAATACGGGCTGGAACCCGAGTTTATCGGCCGGCTGCCCGTGCGGGTCGCCTGCCACGGCCTCGACACGGACGACCTCTTCAATGTCCTGCGGAAGAGCGAGAGTAGCCTGATCCACCAATATGAGCGGGCCTTCGCCGCCTACGGGATCACCTGCGAATTCCGCGACGACGGCCTGCGCCGGCTGGCCGAGCGCGCCACCGGCGAGCACACTGGCGCGCGCGGGCTGATGACCGTGTGTGAGCGGGTGTTCCGCGACCTCAAGTTCCGTCTGCCGTCGAGCAAGGTGAAGCGCTTCGAGGTGACCGCAGCGCTGGTGGATGACCCGGCCGCGGCGCTGAAGCGGATGCTGCGGTGAACAGGAAAAGGGCGTTGGAGTTAACCGATGGTTCCCACTGAGACTAACGGTGCCTGCCTCATTGCGTTGTTGGCGGGTTTTGTCGTGGTTCCCCCGGCAGACTCGCTTGGTCTTGGACCGAATTGGGATTGCGAATGTCACGGGAGGGGTTGCGGATCCATTGGTAGTTCAAATCGGACGAACCACCGCAAGTCCGCATTGTTCTTCGCAGCGGACAGCACCACCTCATTCGCCTCTCCGCTTCCTAAAAAATTGTCCAGTTCCTACAACCCCTGCGGTTTTGTCATGCCCCATGGAGATCCCACCGATCACGCTTCATGAACATTCGCGAGCATCCGTTAGCATGGCGTTGGATTGATCCGAAACACGTCGAGTTTCCATCAAATGTTCTCGCTCAGATCACTCCTCTTGACCCCGCTGCGGCAGCGGCGATCCATGACCGGTGGTTGCATCGCTTTGACCGATTCGGCGAAATAATTCCCGATCAGTTTAGCTTGGTTGAGACTTGCCTTACTGAAGGCAGTTGGAGTGGTAACGTGTGCGGCCGCGACACTTCATTGATCGAACAGGTAACCGTTTGGCTCCGCAAACGGGAGCCGGACCTTGAGCTTGGGATTACAGTCTGTTGGAGCCGCGATTGCGCGATCCGAACGACGTGGGGGATTTTCACGCAGCGGTGGGACGACTTCTGCTACGCGGCCTCAGATGATGCTTTTGTCGTGGCTGACGATCCTCGTTGGTTTCTCGCGTTTCACCATGAGGATTGGTTCAGCTTCGGCCACCTGCCACCGGCCTCTTGAGAGCCAAGGCAAAACGGCAGAACACGACTGAACATGCCCGGCGGTTAAGTGCCGGATCGAACTTGGACTGTTCATTTGGCTGAGGGGAAGTGCCCGTCTTGGCAATTGCTGATGACGCCCCAAGGCTAAAATCCTCAGGCGATTACGGTCCTGCTGGTGTGATGACCCGATAGAGGCGGGTCGGGCGTTGGGCCGGCGGGGTGCTGTCGGTGATGATGATTTCGCCATCGGCCGTGGCGACGGGAACTTCGCTCAGCGTTTGCCAGCCGGCGCCGTTCGCGGCGGCGGTATGGACGACGCGGTAGGTTCGGCCGGCGACCGCGGGGAAACGCAGGGTCACGGTGCCGTCCGCGGCGACTTCGAGGCGCAGCCGGAGCGCGCTGGTCGCGTTGCGCGGATCGGTGCCGGCGAGGAATTCCTCCAGCGTGCTCACGCCGTCGCCGTCGGGGTCCGAGCCGGCATCCGAACCGCTGCTGGGATCGAACCCGTTGAGGCTTTCCCAGGCATCGGCCAATCCGTCGCCGTCCCGGTCGGTCGCGGGCAGCCGATTCGGTGCGCCGGGCGAAGCCACGTCGGGGAACGCCACGATCAGGCTGCCGCCATCCCGGTAGCGGCCCTCGGAAACCCCCAACGTCTGCGGCAGGAACGCCACGGAATCCAGCAGGGTGCGGCTGCCGTCGTAGAGGCGCACGGTTTCGCCCCACGCATTCAGCTGGAAGCCCACGTGGTTCGGTCCTTCCCGCACGTCGCCGTCGGCGAGGAGCTGAAGGTAGCCGCCGGCCGCGATGAACGTCAGTGGCGGAACCGGGAACCGGGTGATGCCGGCCAGCGACGGATCGTCGGTGAGGAAGTGACCGGCGAGGTTCACGGGCAGGTCGGCGGGATTGTAGAGCTCCAGCCAGTCCACCGAATTGGTGCCGCCTTCGGCCAGCCATTCGTTGAGCCGGACGCCGGCGGATTGCCCGAGAGAAGCGGCGGCGGCATTGGCGAAACCGGGCGAAGGCGATGCCAGCAGCTCCCAGCCCAAGGCGGTGCGACCCACGGGTCGGTTGGGCAACTGCGGGCCAAATGTGACGGTGTCGAGCAGTTGGCCGCGCGCGTCAAACAGGCTGAGCGTCGTGCCGCCGTCGCGCAGGGCGCGGCCGAGATTCACCTGGCCTGGCCGGGAGTTGGTGGTCGCGAGGATCACCAGATGTCCGTTGGCCGGGATGGAGGTGCCCGCGGGGAAGACCCATTCGCCCGGGTGAGGTTCGCCCACGCTCACGCTGTGCCCGGTCAGCGACACCGCGGTGGCCTTGGGATTGTGCAGCTCGAACCAGTCCGACAGCACCGGGGTGGGCTGCTCGGCCGAGGGCTGGAAGCGCGCGAGGATTTCATTGAGGCGCAGTCCTTCGCCGGGCGCCGCGAGGTAGTTGCTGGCACCGGGGCTGGCGCTGAAGGGCAGGGCGGTCCACGCGCCGGTGCCGTCGGGCAGACGGCCGGTGGCCAGGCCGAGGCCGGCGTTGCGCCAGGTCACCCGGTCGAGGTCGGCGCCGTCGCCGGAGCGCAGGACCAGTTCGTCGCCGGCCGCGGTGAGCTTGAAATCCACGTGGTCCGGGCCCGGATTCTCGTCCGCCTTCAACGTCACGAATCCGCCGCCCGCGACGAACACGGGCGCGGTGACGCGGAACAGGGCGTTGCTGGTGCCCAGCAGGCTGCCGCGCACGGCGACCGGCCGGGTGTCGAGGTTGTGCAGTTCGAGCCAGTCGTCGCCGAGGTCGGAATTGGCGACGTATTCGTTGAGCCGGAGGCTGCCGGGGTTGCCGAGCGGGGCGGGTTCGTTGATGCCGGCCGGCGTCGGCTCACACAGCGTCCAGCCAGCCGCGGTGCGGCCGAGCGAGAAGTCGGCGAGCGCCGGGCCGAAGGTGACGGCGTCCACGAGGTTGGTCCGCGCATCGAACAGCGCCAGGGTGCCGCCATCGCGATCTAGGCCAAATCCGATGGTGAGCGATCCCGGGACGCCATTCGTGCCACCGAACACGCGCAGATAGGCGCCCGCCGCCAACGTGGTGCCGGCCGGGAACACGAATCGTCGGGGCTCCCCGCTGTCGCTCAGGCTCCAGCCGGCGAGGTTCACCGGGGTGGCGCCGGCGTTGTGCAACTCGATCCAGTCGGTTGCCGGCGGGATGGCCGAGGCGATTTCATTGAGCCGCATTGCGGGCGTCGGGGCCACGGAATTGGCGCCGCCGGGCGTCCCGTCGCCGGGCAGGCTGGCGTGCCAATTGGCCGGATCATCGGGATCGCCCTGCGGATCGGTGAGCTCGAGGGAAGCGCCTAGGCCATCCGGTTGCGCGGGCCAGGGCAGGTCGTCGCCGAAGGTGACCGACGTGACGGTGCGGCCGTCGCGGTCGAGCAGCGCGATGCGTTCGCCGCCGTTGTTGAGGCCGCCGCCATACCAGCCAGCCACCTTGACGGCCGGATAGCGGGCCGCGAAGGCCGCCGGATTGGCATCGCTGGCGAGCACCAGGCGGGAGCCGGGGGCCAGCGGCGGGAAGGGCTTCGGGAAACGGAAGGTCACCCCCGTGAACGAGTGATCCGACAGGTCCACGGGAAGCCCGCCCGCGTTGAGCAGTTCGATGAACTCAAACGCATCGCCGCCGGGCGGGTTATACATCAGCTCCGAAATCCGGACCGTGGGGCCGGCCTCGGAAACGGTGAAGCGCGCGTCGCTGAGGGCGCTCCAGTTCGTGCCGGCGAGCGAGCGGGCGAGGATGCGGGTGGATTCGCCCAGCGTGAGCGGGGTTGAGTAGGTTTGCGCGCCCGGCGCGGGCGTGTTCGCGAACGGCGCGCGCGGATCCGTGCCGTCGAGGGTGAAGTAGATGGGGCCGTCGAGATTGGTCATCGCCAGCGAGAAGCCGGCGGGCACGGCCCCGCCATGCCGGTTGAACACCGGCGCATTGGACGACGCCAGGAAGCCGGCGCGCTGGAAGCTGTTCGTCACCCACCGGCGGCGACCGATGATCCAGGAGCTGATCGTGTTGTTGAACCCGGAGATCGACGGGGCGACCCGCGCCTTCACCTCCTCGTAGCGCGCCCGGATGCGCTCGTCAGTGAGCGCGCCGCCGTTGAAAAAGGCGCGATGGACGCGGTCGGCGAAGAGCAGCCGGAACTCCGGCGACCGCTTCAGCGCGTTGAACATCTGCTGGTAGTCGGTCGTGCCCCACGGCGGGGACAGCGTCGAGAGCGTGGTGGCGATGGTATCGTAGGTGACCGCGTGGCCGGTGAAGGCAAACTCGGCGTCCCACGGGTAGAAGCGGAACTTGGCGCCGGGAACCTTCTCGCGGGCGGCGCGGGTGTTGTTGTGCGGCCAGTCGTCGTTATCCGCCCAGATGTGCGGCAGCAGGTAGTCCACGAAGTTTTCCAGGTCCATCCGGGCCGCGACGTTCTCGTAGTTGGCCCGCACGGTCAGGTCGAGGCGGACCGCGGAGCGCAACTGGCCCCAAGCAATCCCGTCGCCGCGCACGACCTGGTTCATGGCGCCGATGACGTCCCACTGGTCGCCGCCGCCGTGATACCGCTGGAGGAAGTCGTCATCCACGCGTTCGGCGGGGTTGTAGATGCCCCGGTAAACTCCGTTGAGGAACACGTTCACGAAGGTGCCGTGGCAGGCCACGATGCCGACGTCGCCGACCAGCGAACGCACGAACTCGTCCTTCATGAGCGGGTTGGAATGGTCGTTCATGCCGGCGCGCAGGTGCAGGCTGTTGAAGGACGACACGGTGGTGTCCGGGAACATCGGATAGTCCAGTTGGCCGGGGCCGTATTCGCCGCGGAAGTAGAGCCGGAAGCTGTATTTGCTCTCGGGCAGGTTGCCGGACCGGTAGTTGTAGAGGCTCCGGATGTAGTCGCCCCCGGCCACGCGGATGCCGGCGTCGATCTGGAACCCGCCGTTGTCCTGCGGGCGGATCAGTTCGACGGACACGGGCCGTTCCCAGGCCGGGCCGTGTTTGTCCGTGTTGCGCGGGTTGTATTCCATGATGCCGAACTGGCCGTAGAGATTGTTGGTGGCCGTAACCAAGGATAGCGCCGGCAGCAGGCGGCGGCTGGCGGTTAGGTTGAACAGATAGGTATGGGTGCCGACCGCCGCCGGCAGGTGGTTGGCGGTGAACGCGGCGGCGCGAATCACGCGGCTGGCGGGAATGGTCAGCGGCCCCGAATAAAGGCTGCCCGTGGTCAGGGTCGGGGCGGCGCCGTTGGTGGTGTAGCGGATGGTGGCGCCGGGCGTTTCCGTGGCGAGGGAGAGCGTGAACGGCCGGTCAAAGAAGCCGCGTTCGACGCTGAACCGGACCGCAGCTACGCGGTTGGTGATCGTGCTCGTGCCGTTGGCGAAGCCCGGCGTGGGCGAACTGAAGTAGCGCCAGGCGTCCGTCGCACCCGGGCCCTGCCGGCCGTAGGAATGATCGGTGCCCTGTTCCGGATATCGCACCTCGCTGACGGTCTGCCGCGGAAGTTCGGGCCCGAGCAGGCGCAGGCTGTCGCCGGTGCCGTTGAGCTTGAAGTTGGTGTGCAGCCGGGCGCCTGCGGTCGTGGGGCGGCGATCCTTGCCGGAAGCCCAGACGATCAGGAAGCCGTTGGCCGGCAACGTCACCGACGGGAAGATCCACTGGCCTTCCTCGTCGCGATCGTTGCTGAGGGACCAGCCTTCCAAGTTCACCGGCACCGATCCGCGGTTTTGCAGCTCGATCCAGTCCTCGGTGTCGCCGTCTTCGTCCACGGCCCCGTTGCCGTTCTCGGCGAGCAGCTCGTTGATGACCACCGGTGGCACCGGCAGACCGGAATCCACCGTGCAACTCCAGCCGGTCGCCACGAAGGGATGCGGCTCCGGTTCGTCGGAGGCGATTCCGTGGTCCGGCGCCCACGTGAAGGCGGCCGTGCCGATGGCCGCGGGCGGGAACAAGAACCGATACGGCCCTGACCCCGCGCCGTTCACCGCGGTCGCCGCCACGCCGTTCAACCGCAGGTCGGCGGCGTCCACGCCCGTGACGGAACGATTGAAGGTCAGTTCGACCGCCCCGAGTTGCCGGACGGTCAGGCCGGGGGGCGGCAGCCGTTGGAGCAGGGCCGGGCCGGCGGCGTCGAGCAGTTCGTAGTTCCAGACGGATCCGGGCGCGCCGCCGTCGAAGCGTTGCCCGTCGAGGTCGGTGATCTGGTGCAGGCTGCCCCAGCTGACCTGCACGCCGCCGAACGCCGGCCGCGCGAAGGTGAACGTGAAGGTCGAACCGCTTCCTGAAACCCCGGTGGCGGGCAGGCCGTTCACCAGGAAGTGCGGGGCCGAAACCCCAGTGACGGGCTCGGAAAAGATCACCGTGACCGCGGTCAGGTTGGTGAGCAATCCGGGCGCTGGCAGGACGGCTGCGATCCGGGGCGGCTCGGGTGTCTTCTCGGTGCTGACCAGTTCGGCGTCGAAGACCAGGTCGCTGCTGCCGAGGGAACCGTTGAGCACGACCACCGCGAGCACGTTTTCGCCGGGAACGAGGACCGCGGCAGGGTTGGTGATGGACTGGGTGTTCCAGACGTATTCCTCGGCAGCCGTGGCAAGGGAGGTTTGGTCGGGGTCCGTTTCCGGGGCCCGGAAGGCGGCGACGCGCTGGCCGTTCAGGTAGGCGACGAAGCCGTCGTCGCACACGGTCGTCAGGTCGAGGGCGGAGACGTTGGCGGGATTGACCACGGTGAATTTGCGCCGCAGGAACAGCGTGGAGTGGACATTCTGCATCCCGGCCAGTTCGGTGCCGGTGAAACCGGGTTCGCCGTAGGAAAACGCGCCGTTGCCCACGCTCCAGGCGGCGTCGCCGAAGGCCGGTTGCCGCCACGCTTCGGGCGCAGTGGGCGATGGGTGGGCGGTGCCGCGGAAATAACGCCAGGCGCTGTTGGTGCTGATCAGGGTGGCGGCCTGCCCCGATCCGACCGGCAGCAGCAGGACGGCCAGCAGGACGAGGCGAATCAGCGACGCGGGGGCATGCATGAGGATGCGTTACCATGCCCGGCCGGCGGCGCCCGGTCAAAGGCCGGTGGCTCCCTCAATACCAGCGGAGGCGGAACCAGGGGAACAGCACCTCGCTCAGCGTCACGGCGAGAAAGATGCAGCTCACGACGCCGTTCAGCTTGAAGAAGGCGACGTTGATGGCGACCGGATCGCGCCGGCGGCGGGCGATGACGTGTTCGAGCAGGAGCAGCCCGAGGATGAGCGTGAGTCCGATCCAGTAGGCGAGCCGGAAGCCGCATAGGATTCCGAAAAGGGCCAGCAACGCCCACATGAACAGGTGGGTGAGAAAGGCCACGCCGAGGGCATTGGCCGGACCCCAGCGCACGACCAGCGACCGCAATCCGTTC
This sequence comes from Verrucomicrobiales bacterium, assembly GCA_040375265.1. Classification (GTDB taxonomy): domain Bacteria; phylum Verrucomicrobiota; class Verrucomicrobiia; order Limisphaerales; family UBA9464; genus CAIWAH01. The sequence goes on along the minus strand of JBEISV010000126.1, from coordinate 1,750 downwards.
TTGCGGTCGAATTCGTAGTCCTGCGTCGCGTAGATGATGTCGAAACCGATCAGCCAGAGCACGACGGCCAGCGCCAGGGTCAGCGGCACGAACGCACTGAACGGCAGCCAAGGCCCCTTGGCGTCGACGCCGGGCAGGAAGCGGAACTCGCCTTCCACCGCGAGCCAAGCTCCGATGGGCGCCAGCGCGAGGGCGATCCCGAGCCAGACATGGGTGAAGTCGGTAAAGCGTTTGGTCAGCGAATAGAAGCACACGAAGAACAACGCTACTGGGGAGAGCTTGAAGCACAGCGGATTCAAGCCCCACGCGGCGGCGAGAAAACCTGCGGCGGTCAGGCCGCAGAGCGTGACGGCGCTCGCGAGGCTGATTTCGCCGGTGGCGAGGTGGCGTTTGGCCGTGCGCGGATTCAGCGCGTCGAACTTGCGGTCCACGATTCGGTTGAAGGCCATCGCGCAGGTCCGAGCGCAGACCATGGCGACCAGGACCAGCAGGAACACCCGGGCACCGGGCCAGCCCTTGGTCTCCCGGGCGGCCACCACCATCGCCGCGAGGGCGAAGGGCAGGGCGAACACGGTGTGGCTCAGCTTCACGAAGCTGCCCCACTTGATGAGCGTGGTGAACATCTGCCCTATTCTGGTTCCTCCTGCCACCGGACAACAAGGCTGTGCTTCGCGCCCAAGTGGTCCAGCACCCGGGCCACCACGGTGTCCACCACCGCCTCAACCGTCTGCGGCAGCGTGTAATAACTGGGGTTCGCCGGCAGGATTTGGGCGCCGGCCTGAAGGAGCAGTTCGAAGTTCCTCACGTGCACCAGGGACAGCGGGGTCTCGCGTGGGACCAAGATCAGCTTCCGGCGTTCCTTCAGCATCACGTCCGCGCAACGCAGCATGGCGTCCGACGACAGGCCGTGCGCAATCCGGCCGAGTGAGCCCATGCTGCACGGGATCACGACCATCGCGTCGGGCGGGTTGGAGCCGCTGGCGAACGGCAGGTTCATCGAGCGATGCCCGTGCTGCTGCACGCCCTCGCGCAGGCGCAGTCCGGCCGGCAATTCGGTCGCGAGCACCTGCGGTGCATATTGGCTCAGGATGACGTGAACCTCGTGTTCGGAGGGGTCCAAATGGTCAAGCAGCCGCTGCGCATACAGCGAGCCGCTGGCGCCCGTGATGGCGACAAGCAAACGCATGGCCACACTATGGACCGGAAGCCCGGGAAAGCGAGCCGAGGGGCGGCCCATGACGCCGGCTTCCCAAAGCGCCCCGATTTCCTATCCTGCCGCCATGCCAAGCTTCGACATCGTCTCCAAGGTCAACTCCATGGAGTTGGAAAACGCCATCAGCCAAGCCCAGAAGGAACTGGTCACCCGGTTCGACTTCAAGGGCGCCAACGCCGAGATCGTGCTCGAAAAGAACGAGATCAAGCTGCGCGCCAACGACGCCTTCAAGATGCGGGCGCTCGTCGAGATCGTGATCGGCAAGCTGACCAAGCGTGGCATCAGCCTGAAGAACGTGGACCAAGGCGAGGCCGAACTCTCGCCGCTCGGCCACGCCCGCCAGATCATCAAGATCAAGCAGGGCATCGAAGGCTCCGTGGCCAAGCAGATCAGCCAGTTCATCCGCGGCACCGGCCTCAAGGTGACCGCGGCGATCCAGGGCGACGAACTGCGCGTGAGCGGGAAGAACCGCGACGACCTCCAGGCCGCCATCACTGCGGTGAAGGGCGAGGACTTCCCGGTGGCGGTCAGCTTCGT
>JBEISV010000117.1:0-11137 GCA_040375265.1 Verrucomicrobiales bacterium | reverse complement strand
CTGGCCGATGCCGAGGCCATCCTGCGGGGCACCACCAACGCGGCGACCGCGTATTTCCGCCGGACGTGCGAGACGAACCTGCGGGCGCGCTTCCAGCCGATTGTCCAGCAGGCGACGCTCGCGACCGGCGCCACGGCGGCCTACAAGCAGCTCACCGAAAAGGTCTCCGGCTTCCGTTCGTTTCTCGGCGCGGGACTGGATCTCGACCTTGACGCCTACGTCACCCAGAAGGCGCTGGACGGCCTGTTCGTGAAGATCGGAGAGGAGGAACAGCGCATCCGGCAGAATCCGGTCGCCCGCACCACCGACCTGTTGCAGAAAGTCTTCGGCGCGGCCGCCAAGCCGTGAGCGCCGGCGTCAGGGCTTTTGTCCCAGCCATTGGACCGCGTTGGCGACGACCTTGAGCGCATTCGGATCGAAATAGACCGGAAAGGTCTCGTGACCTGGCCGGAAGTAGAAGACCCGGCCCGCGCCGACCTGCCACACGCTGCCGCTGCGGAACCACTCGCCGGTGGCCCAGCGTTCCTCCAGGACGACCTCGTCGGGCGGTGGGACGTGGAACGGTTCGTCATACATCTCGGTCTGCGGGATCGTGAAAGTCCCCGGCAGGCCGTGGGCAATGGGATGTTGTGGCAACAAGACGGTCATCTGGCTGGGCTTGCCGTCGCCGCGATAGGCGGGAAAACAACAGTTGGGCAACGTGAGCTGACCTTCGACCGGGCCGTTCGTCGGCTTGCGGAATAGGACGGCGGGCGACAGGCGGTCAGTGTATTTCGGGGCGATCAGCGGGCGGGGAAACAGGTTGGATTCGACGAGCCGGGCCGAAGCGCGTTCGGCGGCCGGCAACGCGGCGAGCGCGTCGTGGCGGGCCCGTTCATTCATTGCCTCGACGAACGGCCGGGACCAGTGCGCGGAGTGCAGCGCGATCAATTGGAGCCGGCCAGCCTGGATGCGCCGGACGATGCCCTGGGCGACCGGCGCTTCGATTTCCATCTGGCGGACGTGCCCCCACCAGACGAGCACGTCGGTGTGGTCGAGGTCGCCCAAGCCTTGCTGCGGGTCGTCGAGCGCCACCGATTTCACTTCGAGGCCGGGAATCGTGCGGAGGTGCGCCGCGATCTGGTTGCCCAGCCAGTTGGGATACGCCTGCTTCTGCTGCGGCTGGCGTTCGTCCCAGACCAGCACGCGGATCGGCTGGGCGGGACCGGTGGCGCAACCCGCGACTAGCCATAGCGCGGTGAGCAGGCCTAGCAAGAAGCGCCCAGGAACGGGGGCAGGGGATTTCATCGGGCGCGGTTGTGGCAGATGGGCGCCGCGCTGTCACGCCGTTGCCCGGCCGGACCGGTCGGGGGTCGGAAACTCGCCGAGGGGGCCCTCAGCGTAGGTAGTCCATCAGCGACAGGTTCATGAGCTTGGCCGCGCTTTGGAGGGTGGCTTGGTAGGCGGTCTGCGTCTCGGTGATGCGGACCAGGGTTTCGGCCAGGTCGGCGTCGCCCTCGCGGGAGGACTCGGCGGTGATGGCAGTGCTGCGTTCGCTGGCGGAACTGGTCGCGGATTCCAGGCGAGCCTGGGTCGCGCCGAACTCGCCGATGTGGTCAAGGAAGTGGGCTTCGTCGTTTTGGAGTTCGGCCCGGTTCGTGTCGGCGATGGCGGCGGTGTCGCCAGCGCGGAGGTTGTTGCGCAGTGCGATGAGGTGGTTGAAGAGGTCCGCGCCGGAACGCGAGTCACTGACCAACCCCTTGGGGCCGTCACCCGTGGTGTTCGCCCCGGGAACGGTGGCCGCCAGGGTAACGCCCTCGGCGATCTCGGAGGCGTTGGCCGCGGTGTTTCCCTGGTAAGTGACCGCCGTGATGTCCCCATTGGCGTCGGTTTCCACGACGAATGGCGGCTGGTCCGTCTTGGTGCCGCCGAAAAGGTAACCGTCGCCCTGCTTGCGATTGAGCTCGCCCGCGGCCTGGTGGATGAGTTTGTTGATCTCGGCCGCGTAGGCTTTGAGCGACTCGGGCGTCTTCAGGCCCCCGGCGAGGGTTGCGATCTCGCCGGCTCGGTTGGAGACCTTTTGCACGGCGCGAAGGGAGGTGAAACCCGCGGTGCTCGCGTCCTGAAGGCGGCCGATGTTCTTCTGATACTGGGCCACCGTGCCGGCCTGGGACTGGAGATCCATCAGGCGTCGGGCGGAGACCGGATCGTCGGAAACCTTCTGGAGCCGGCGACCGGTGGCGGCCTCGGTCTGGAGGCGATCCTGCCGGGTGGCCAGCTGACCGAGCTGGTTGACGAGCGAGTTCGAGAACTGGTTGTTCGATACGCGCATGGAAGTGGTCCGGGGCGGAACCTCGCCGGCGGCGACGTTCCTGGGTTAGGTCAGCGTTTCAGGTTGATCACGTCGTTTAGCATCTCATCGATGGTCGCGATCAGCTTGGCCGAGGCGGCGTAGGCTTTCTGATACTTCATCAGGTCCGCCATTTCCTCGTCGAGCGACACCCCGCTGATGGACTGGCGCTGCCCGAGCAGCATTTCATCGACGAGTTTCTGGTCTGCCAGGCCGCTCTCCACGTTGGCCCGCGCCTCGCCGACATTGGCCACTGCCTGCCCGTAGTGGGCGCCCAGCGTGCGGTCACCGAGTTCGGCCTGCGATCGCCCGGCCAGCTGGGCGAGCTGCAACGCGACGGCGCCGTCGCCCTTGGCATCCGGGCTGCCGGCGAGCTGGAGCCGATTGACGTTGGCCCGGAGGTCGGGATTGACCGCGATATCGGCCGCATTGGTGCCGGTAAAGAAGTCCGCGCCGGTCCCGCCGTTGAGGTCGAAGCCGTTGCGGTGGAGGGCGTTGACCTCCGTGATGAGCGCGGAGGCGGTGGCGTTCAGGTCGGTGCGGACCTGCTTCAACGCACCGTCCCGGGCTTCCATCGTGCCCTGCAGTCGGCCGCCGGTGAGGCTCAATTCGGAGCCGTCGGCCTGGGCGCGAATGTGCAGCGTGCCGTCGTCCGCCGTGAACGTCTCAAGCTGGTCAGTGACTTCGCCGCCGCTCACGAGCGTGGTGCCGGCGACGGAGATTTCGAGGCCGCCGTTCTCGTTGGTCGCCGTCTCGACCTTCACAAGGCGCGACAACGATTCGAGCTTCTCCTGGCGGAGATCACGGAGATCGTTGGCGCCGTTGCCGCCCGAGATTTCCGTCCGATCAATCTCCTGGTTGAGCTGGGCGATTTCCGCGACCAGCTGGTTGGCGCTGGCAGTGTCGTCCTGGAGACTTTGGTCCAGGGAGGTGGAAAGGCTGGTGAGCCGGCGGTCCACCTGCTGGAACTGGGACGCGAGTTCGGAGGCCTTGGCGAGGAGCGAACTGCGTTCGGCGGAAGATGTCGGGGTATTCGCGGCGCTCTGGAAGGCGTTGAAGAGCCCCGCCAACTGTTTGGTCAGCCCGCTGGCCCCGCCGGTGGCGCCGGCGACGGGTTCACCGAGGCTGGATTCTGTCAGTTCCAGGGCTTCCTGCTGCGCCTCCAGCGAACCTCGGGCGCTCGTCTCAACCTGAATCCGGGAGTCGAGGATCGTGTTCCGGATTTGGGTGACGGCCGTGCCGGCGACGCCGTTCCCCAACGGGCCGAACGCCGAATCCACCGGGGTAGAGGTCGAGATCGTGAGGCGCTGGCGCGCGTAAGCGGTGTTGTTGACGTTCGCCAGGTTGTGGCCGGCGACGGCGACGCCCTTTTGGTGCGTCTGCATCGCCCGGGAACCGAGACTGAGCGAGTCGAGTAGGCCTGGCATGGGAAGCGGGGTTCGGGGTTCAGCCGACGACTTCCAACAGGGTGGCGCGCGTGGGCATGGCCGGCGCCGCCCGCAGGCCGCCGCCGTTGTAAACCAAGGTTTCGGGCGCCGGGATCAGCGAATTGATCAGGCGCTGCATGGACTCGACCGACCGCATGAGCAGCAGGTGGTTTTGCCGAGCGCGCTGCTGGACGCGAATCAGGAGTTCATTGTTCTCGTCGACCAGCGCAGAGACCAGTGGCTGGTAATCGGCGGGCAACCGGGGAATGAGGCGAGCGAAGGTGGCTTCCTCGCTGACCAATTCGCGGGCAAGTTCCAGTTGGGCCTGCTCGCGCAGGGAACGGGCCTGCTGGATCGCGGCGGCCTGGGACTGCACGGAGCTTACGCTCGCGGGCAGGGCATCGGAGAGCCGGTGGATGACCAGTTCCTGCTGGTGGTCAAGGCGGGCAAGCATCTCCCCGTAATGTTTCAGCTCCTCGCGGAGCAGGTTGATGAGGCGTTTCAGCGTATCCATCGCGCGGATGAGGTGGAGCCGGTGGGCTCGGTTGGAAGCAGGGGACGGGCTTGGCGGTCGGCAGCCGCCTCGCAGGCGGCCTCGTCGTTCTCGGCCTTGAACTGTCGGCCGAGGTCCTTCGTCAATTGGGTGGCCAGGCCGGCGCCGCCGCCGCGGGTCATCTGGTTGGCCATCTCGTTGATGACCAGGTCCTGATGCACGGCAGCGGTCGAGGAGCCGAGGGCCATCGAGGACTTGAACACGGGCTTGTGGGCCTCGGTGAGGATCTGACGGAGCAGCACGGCCTCGAACTGCCGGCTCATCTCCGCGACCTTCTGCGATTCGGTCAGGGACGAATTGCCGGCCATCTGCTCGGGGGTGAGGTTGGCGGCGTTGATGCCGGCGGATGAAAGGGGAGCGATCATGGTCAGCGCATGATGAGTTCGGCCTGGAGCGCCCCGGCTTCCTTGAGCGACTGGAAGATGGACATCATGTCGCGCGGGGTGACGCCGATGGAATTGAGCCCGGCCGCAACCTGCTCGATCGTCGGCATCTCGTTGAGCGTGATGAGCCGGGCCTTGGCCTCGTTGATCTGGGTGTCGGTGCGTGACGTCACCGCCGTGGTGCCGCCCTTGCTCATTGCGTTGGGCTGGGAGACGTCCTGGGAATTGGCGACGCTGATCGTCAGCTCACCGTGGGAAACGGCGCAGGCGGCGATCCGGATGCGGGAGGTGGCGACGATGGTGCCGGTGCGCTCGTTGATGATGACGCGGGCCGGGATGTCGGGGATGAACTCGATGGACTCCAGTCGGGCGATGAAATCCACCGCGGCCTCCTTCGGCGGCCCCTCGGGCATCTTGACCCGCACGGAAGTAGGGTCGAGGGCGGTCGCCGAATTGGTGAAGACTTCGTTGATCGCCATCGCGAGGCGCGCGGCTGAGGTGAAGTCGGGTTCCCGCAGGAGCAGCTCGATGCTGGAGTTGCGGACGATCGTGGACGGAATTTCCCGCTCCACCAACGCGCCGCCGGCAATCTTCGCGACCGTGGGATGGTTCTTTTGGACCGTCGCGCCGCCACCGCCGCCCGCACCACCGACGAAGCCGCCGACCGCGAGTGCGCCTTGGGCCACCGCGTAAATCTTGCCGTCCGCGCCGTAGAGCGGGGTTTGCAGCAGCACGCCGCCCTGAAGGCTCTTCGCGTCGCCAAAGGAGGACACCATCACATCCAGTCGGGCGCCGTTCTTGAGGAACGGTGGGATCTCGGCGGTGATCATGACGACCGCGAGGTTCTTGGTGGAGACCGTCGCAGGCGGCACCGTGACGCCGAAGCGCTGGAGCATGTTCGCGATGCTTTGCACGCTGTAGACGGGATCCTTGTCACCGTCGCCGGCGAGGCCGGTCACGAGGCCGTAGCCGACCAGCTGGTTGTCGCGGGCGCCGGCGATCAGCGCCACATCCTTGAGCCGGGCGCCGGCGCGGGCTTCCAGCGAAGTCGCTAGGAGCACGGCAAGCGTGAGCAGCCACGGGAACCAGCGGGCCAGTCGTTGGAAATGAGAACGCATGGCGGGCCTTCAGAAGGGGGTGACTTTGTCCCAGGCACGGTTGAACCAGCCCTTCTTCTGCGAATCGGAAACGGTGCCCTTGGAAATGTAGCGGATATTGGCGTCCGCGATGTTGTAGCTGAACACCGTGTTGGCGGCCGTCACGTCCTCGCCGCGCACGGTGCCGCGCAGGACTGCGTCGAGCGACTCGTTGGCAAACTTGGTCCGCCGGGTGCCTTCGACGATCAGGTTCCCGTTGGGCAGCACGTCCACCACCGTCACGGCGATGCGGCCGGTGATCTTCTCGGAGTTGGCCACCTTGCCGCCCCCGTCAAAGCTGGTGGACGAATCCATCTTGAGGGCGGGCATTTTCCCCCCCTTGGTGAGCAGGCCGCTAGCGGCGGGGGCGTAGAGGAAGCTGGCGATGCTGGCATCGAGACCCGACTTCTTGGCGGTCGAAGTTGTGTTGTCCTTGGTGGAGGAACTGTTCTCCTCGACCAGGATGGTGAGGATGTCGCCCACCGCGCGGGCCCGGCGGTCGGCCGTCAGGGGCTTGGCCGTGTCGTCCTTCCACAGGGAATCGGCCCGACCGGGCGCGGCGGCGAGCACGCCGGCGAGCACGAGGACCCTCAGGGTATCACATCGAGATGATGATGGTTTGTTCATCTTTGACCTTTCCACGGATTTCGCGTTTGGACTTCAGGTTACGGGCGCGGACGATCTGTCCGGGGGCGCCGTCGTCGAGGGCCTCGACCCTCAGGGTAATGTTGAGCACCCCGTCGGCGACGATGGCATCCACCAGCTTGCCGCGGCGGATGACCGGACGCAGGCGCACCATGCGGGTGTAGATGGGGGAACCGGCTGAGACATTCTCGCTCAGTTCGAAGCGCTCCTCATCCGCGGCGAATTGCGCAATGGGTGCCCGCAAGGCGAGCGTATCGCGCCGTTCCCGGACGAGGTCCGCGTCGCGGATGGGCAGGCTGCGGGGCAGGGTGGTCCGGGCAACCCAGACCTCCTGCCAGACTTTGGCCTCCGTGGTGACCGTGAAGGTGCCGAGGGACTCGCCTTCGCCCCGGAGTTCGAAGCGCAGCAGGTTGCGCGATTGGAGTCCGGCGGGCGGCAGGTCGGTGAACTTCACCGTGAAGGGCTCGTCCGGAATGCTGGCGCCGGGCCAGGGGCGGCTCAGCTTCAACTCAAGCTGACCGGCGTCCCGCACCTGTTCGGTTTGCAGCGTCTCCGTGAGGGTCGCCAGCAGTTCCGCCTCTTCGAGCCGGCGGACGCGGCGCGATACGCGCACCTGCGCGCTGCCGGTGAAATTCGTGACGGCCAGTTCCGCGGCGCTGCCCTTGAGTGCATCGGCGATCTGGGCCCGGCTGAGCACCAGCGCCTTGCCGGGTTCCGGCGCCTCGGCCACGCGGACGGCGGGCAGGCTGGAATCGCCCGGGAAGAGCTCGTTCAGCAACACGCCCTCGCGGCCCACCTTGAGTTCGGCCGGCAATGCGAACGGCACCGCCACGGCTTGGAGCACCAGGAGCAGCGCGACCAATACGCCGAGGAGAAGCGAGCGGGAGATTGTGGGCAGGGAGGGGCGCATGTTCAGCGGCGTAGGTTGTTGCTGATCTGCATCATTTCGTCCGAGGCCTGCACGGCCTTGGAATTCACCTCGTAGGCGCGCTGGGCCACGATGAGGTTTACCATTTCCTCGACCACCTTGACGTTCGACATTTCGAGGAAACCCTGACGTAGGCTGCCGAAGCCATTCTCGCCTGGGTTGCCGAGTTCAGCGGCGCCCGAGGATTCGGACTCGCGGTAAAGGTTCCCGCCCAGGCTTTCGAGGCCGGAAGGATTCACGAAGCGGGCGACCTGCACCCGGAACGTCTGCTGGCCACCTGCGCCCTTGGTCGTCACGGTGCCGTCCAATGCGATGGAGATGTCGGTCGTGCCCGGTGGAATTGGCTGGAAGCCCTGGAGAGGCAGGCCGTCGTTGGTCGTGAGCTGGCCCACGTCGTTCGTCTTCCAGGCTCCGTCGCGGGTGAAGGCGCGGGAACCGTCCGCCATCTGGACCTCGAAGAAGCCGTCGCCCTGAATCGCGACGTCGAGCCGCTCGCCCGTCTGCGTGAGTTCGCCCGTGGTGAAGATCTTTGACGTCGCCGCCAGCCGGGAACCGTGGCCGACCTGGAGGCCGGTGGGCAGCCGGTTGCCCGCGCCCTGATCCGCGCCCGCGCTGCGGGCATTCTGGTAGAGCAGGTCCTGGAACTCGACCTTGTTCTTCTTGTAGCCGGTGGTGCTGACGTTCGCCAGGTTGTTGGCGATGACGTCGAGATTGGTCTGCTGGCTCTGCATGCCGGCAGCGGAGGAATAGAGTGCCCGGAGCATGGTCAGTTCGGGTTACCGAGTTCGCTGATCGCACGGCCCATCCGCTCGTCATTGAGCTGGACGATCCGCTGGTTGGTCTCGAAGCCGCGCATGGCCGTGATCAAGTTGGCCATTTCGGCGACGGATGACGTGTTGGCTCCTTCCAAAAATCCATGGCGGACCGCAGGCGTCCGAAGTTCCTCGGGCATCAGGCCCGGGCTATTGGCGACAAAATACCCGCCGGTGACGGGCGTGAGCTGCTGCGGTTGGTTGAAATCCACGACCTTGAGCTGCCCCTTGTTGTCGGCTCCCTGTGAGACTTCGCCTTCCAGGGAGATGGATACCGGCGCGGACGAATTCCGGTCGAATTGGATCGGGCCGGAACTGCCCATGACGAGGTAGCCCTGCTTGGTGACCAACTGCCCCTGGGCGTTCATCTGGAACGAGCCGTCCCGGGTGTAGCCCTTGGAACCGTCGGCCATTTGCACCTCGAAAAATCCGGGGCCTTCAATCGCCACGTCGTAGGGCCCAGCGGAGCGGTTCAATTGGCCCCGCTCGAAGCTGGTCGAATTGGTCGCCTTCGGCAGGGACCAATGCTGCTGCGAAGGCTCGTTCCGCATGACGCCGGCGGCGACGGCGGAGAAGGACACCTGCTGGCGCCGGAAACCGGGCACCGAGCTGGCGGACAGGTTCTCGGAAATGACCTCCTGCCAACGCGCATTGGCGTTCATGGCGGCGGCGGCATTGACGAGACTGACATTCATCGTGAACGCCTCTCAGCAGCGGATGTGCCATGCGGCCAAACGGGCCCGTTTTCGCGATTTTCCGCCCGCCGCCCCGCCCGGGCGGCAAAAGCTGCCCGGCCTGAAACCTCGTTAGCGCATGATTTGCCGGGCGGAAAAATGACCGGGTCGCGGCAGGAAAAACCCCGTCCCGGCGAGCGGGGCGACGGGACGGGGTGGCTGGAAACTGAAGGGCCCAGCGGCTGATTCAGCCAAGAATGTGAGCTAGAACTGCCGATCGGTCACTGCGCAGGCAGGCCGTGGTGCGACCAGTCGGCGTTCGGCCCACACTTCGGGGGCAATGACATTCGAAACGCTCTTCCCAGTGGTGTTCGCGCGGGTGGAAGAGCCCCGCCTTTTCCCGCGAAGCCGGGTCCACGCTGCCGCGGTTGTTCCGGCGGACTAACGGCCCAGATACGCTTCGGCAGCGTAGTCTTTTTTGTAGGGTAGGTTGCCGGACTTCCCCGCCTCAGTTCCCCGTCAGATACTTCAGCAGTTCGATCTGCTCGCGCTCGGGCAGGGATTCGAGCAGGCCTTCGGGCATGAGCGAGCGGTCGCTGGTTTCACGTTTCGCAAGGTCGGACTTGGCGATGACGACCTGTTCGGTGGTCGTGCGGAGGGTGAGGGCGCTGCCGGTCTCGCTGAGGATCAGGCCGGAGATCGTGTCGCCGGCCTTGGTCTCGACGGTAGTCATCTGGAAGTCGGTGCCGATGACCGCATTTGGATCCATCACGTTTTCCAGGAAGTAGCGGATGCCGTTCTTGCCGGCGCCGGTGAGTTCGGGCCCGAGGCGCTGGCCGTCCTGGCCGAGGACGTGGCAGGACATGCAGAGCTTCTGGAAATGCTTCCGTCCCTCGTTCGCCGAGTAGGCCCAGAGCGGCGCCTCGTCGAAGGTCTTCTGGAGCTTCGCCATCGCCGCTTCCTTCTCGGCCGGGCTGTTGCCGATGCGGCCCCAGGTGGCGGTGACGCGGCGGGTGACCTCGGCGTCCTTCAATCCGGCGAGCTGGCGGACGTGGAAGGCGGTGAGCAGGTCGCGCTTGAGCGAACCGGACGCCACAGCGTCCAGCAGTGCGAGCGCGAACGTCGGCCGGCTGGTCAGCGTGGCGAGCGCGGCGCTCCGGTCGTTGGCGTTGAACTGGGCTACGCGGGCAATCAGGGCCGGGGCGATTTCTGGGGTGTTGAAGCGGCCTAGCAAACTGATCACCGGGGTGCGGAAGGCGTCGTCATCCAGCAACGCGAGGAAGACGGGCAACGCGGCGCCGTCCTGCGCGCGGTTCAGCACGGCGAAGGCGTGTTTGCGGTCGTCGGCTCCGGCCTGGCGGTCGGCGAGCGTGGTGCGAAGGCGGGGAAACATGGACGCGTCGCCAAACACGGCGGCAAGGCGTTCCGCGTCGCGCTGGATTCGGCGGTCGGGATTCGCGTAGAGCGCGGCGGCGGTTTCTTTCCACGCCTCGGGTTGCGGCACATTGGCGCGTGGCTCCATTGCCAGCCAAACGCCGGCGAGCCGACCCCGGAGGTCGTCGCCATCCAGCCGGCCGAGGCTGCGAATAACGTGGTTCAGCGGTTCGCCTTCGAGCGTGGCGCCATACCAATAGATCCAATCCTTCAGCGCCGGGATGGCGGTGCGCGTGGCGAGGTAGAAGGCCTTGTCCGGCGACTTGGCCATCAGGGGCGCGAGGCCGTGCCAGAGGAGCTGGGGCAGATTGCGATCGTCCTTGTCCTCGGCGTGCTGAGCGAGGGCGGTTGCCAGTTTCCAGCCCGTCTCGGCGGGCACGCGTTGGATTGCCGAGGCCAGGAAGCGACGGACCACTGGCGACGGATCCTTGCCGGCCAGACGAACGAGTTCCTCGGAAAACGTTGAGGCGCGATTCCCGTCCTCAGTCGCAAGCTGCACGGCCCAGCCGCGGACAAATTCGTCGGAATCCCTCAGCGCGCCGGCAAGCAGGGAACTGCCCATGCCCATTTCGTGGGCGGTCCAGAGCCCGAGCAAGCGGGTGGGTGAATCCGGCGAATTCCTGGCCAAGGAAACGACCTTCGTCTTGGCCGTGGCGGTGACGGGGCGTTTCCCCTGGCCGCGTTCACCGAGCAGCCGCTTGGCAGTGCGGGCGTGCCACGCGTTCCGATGGGTGAGCAGGTCGGCGAGTTCGTCGTCCGACTTCGCCGCCAAGTCCACCTTCGCAGGCTTGTAAGTCGCCTGCCACTGCATCCGGT
>JBEISV010000540.1:0-3109 GCA_040375265.1 Verrucomicrobiales bacterium | reverse complement strand
TCGGACAGTTCCGCCTGCCACGAGCCGGTCTCCGGATTGCCGAACAGGGTCCGGTCCAGGTTCCAGGGTTCCTGCGAGGCGTTGGCCACATTGCCCCAGGCCGTATTGGTGCTCGCGACCACCCGGGTCGCCGGATCGCTCGGGCAGAGCAGGATTCTAGGTTCCGCCACCCAGTTGGAACGTTGGCTGAGCCGCGTGACGGAGCGCGGCCGTTTGCCGGTTTCCCGCGTGTAGATTTCAATGGCCGTGATCAGTTGCCGGAGATTGCCGGAACAGACCGTCTGCTGCGCCCGCAGCTTGGCACCGGCAATCGAGGAGGCGACCAACGTCGCGAGCACCGCGATCAGCGCGAGCACGGTCAGCAGTTCCACCAGGGTGAACGCGCCCCGGCAGCCGCCCGGGCGGGTAAATGAGTCGGGTCCGGGCGTCATGGTTGGACCGGCACATGCCAGAGCCCGAAGGCACCGCGCGGCAACCATAGGCCGCCGGCCGCGGTGGCGTCGCCCGATTCAGGACCGGTCCACAGCGTGCAAGGACGCACGCCGACGCCGGTCAGAGTGAGCGCTTCCGGTGCGGCCGGCGACAGGAACAGGAAGTCGCCGGTAGTGGTTGCCACGATCACGTTGGCAAACTCGACGAAGGCGGTCACCGGTGAGCCGGTCCGGAGGGAACCTTGGCGGACGAACTGGCCCACGGCGTCCACCGTCCAAGCCTCCAGGCTGGCCGGGCCGTCGGCCGTGGCCGGAGGGAACCCTGCCAGCACCTGCCCGTTCGCCCGCACCAGAACCGCCGGGCGGCCTCCGTCCGGAGCCAGGGGCATTTGCCCGACCAGGCTGGCGCTCAGGCCGTCGTAGGCCAACGCCAGCAGCTCGGTTGGCTTCGCGACCTGGCCACCCCAAGCCGGCTGGCCGTTGCGCCGCGCATAGAGCATCTGGCCGGCATGCGACACGCCGACGAGTTCGGCCGGCAGCGGCGCCGCTGGACGGACGACCGGCGCCGCCGGATCCGCGAAGTCCACCACGTGCAGGCGGTAGGTGTTCTGCCAGAGGTTCGGAACTGGAATGGCGGGATCCGCCGGCGGATTGGGATTGGGCACCGACTCGGTCAGTTGCTCGCTGAGGAACACCTTGCCGTCGGCGACAAACGCGGCCGAGAACTCGGACCAGCCGCCGGCCGAGGTGAACCGTTCGGCAGCGACGCGCTTGGGCTCCGGGGAGCCGACGTCGAAGGCGAGGAGGTTCCGCGTGCCGGTGCCCCAACCGGGCCACCACCAACCGCTGCCCGGGAAGATTCCCAACGGATTGGCAATATCCATCACCACGAGGCCCGACGATACCTGGGGCACCAAGCCGCCGCCAAACCAGCCTCTCCAGGAGTTCGCCTTTTCGGTCCACACCACTGTTCGGGCATCCGTCCAGAGCGCCTCCAGGTTGAAACCGCCCAGGCTGGCCGGCAGGGGCTGCCGATCCTGGCCGGCCAATTCCAGCCGGTCGCCACTCCAGGCAATCACGCTGAAGGCACTTTCAGCAGGAATCGGGATGGATCGCCACTCGGTGTTCACAACCACGTTGGTCTGCACCAGGGGCGGCTGCGGCTCGCTGGTCATGAGCACGACCGCGTTGGTCACGAGCGCGTCGGGCTGGGGCGTGATTTCCAGGCGCCAGACGAGCCGGTTGGTCACGTAACCCGGCGAATCCGGCGTGGGCGGCATCTCAATTTCGCGCCAGACTTGCGTCAGGTTCGTGAGCGGCGGCTGCGGCTGGAGGGTGACGGTGAAATTCGTGAACCAAACCCACTTCGGCGGCTGTTCCCGGGTGATGACGGTTTCGTTGGTCACCCGGACTTCCTCGTAGCGGAAGTTCTCCGGCTGGTGCTGGAGCAGGTAAAGGCGTCCGTCGCGCACCTCCGCGCCGACGACCGGCAGGCTCAGCAACGGAAGCGTGGCCACGGCCGTCTCGGGGGCCGAGGAATGGGTCAACACGACCCGATTCGAGGGCCAATAAGCAAGCTGGACCAGGCGGTCACCGGCGACAAACACCCGGTCCACCTGATGCGTCAGCGCCAATTCACCGCGCACCTGCGGGTGGTCGCGGTCGGCAATGTCGGCCGTCAGCACGGCGTCGCCCGCGAGCGACACGACCCGATCGCCCAGCACCGTCGCGCGGCGGGCAGGGAAGCTGTGATCAATCACGCCGCGGGCGCGCAACGAACCGGCGGCCCGGTCGTAATCCACCAACTGCATGCCGCTGAACCAGCCATTGACCTGCGCCGGTTTCTGGCCGGACCACGGCACGAGCAGCAGGCCGGCCTCCGGCAAGACCGCCAGCGCCTTCTCGTCGTTGTTTGCCTCGGTCCACGACCAGCCTTCGCCGAGCAGCACCTTGCTGAGCAATCCCGGCTTGGTGGCGTCCTTCACGTCGAAGAGCGACAAGGCGGCCCGGCCGCCCTCGACGCCGACCGCCAGCAGTTGGTCCCCGAGCGGGTGCAGGTAATTCGACCAGCCGGGCACCTCGAGCTTGCCCTGCACGACGGGTTTGGCCGGATCGCTCAGGTCCACGATCCAAAGTGGATCCACCCGCAGGAAGGTGACGACGTAAACCCGGTTACCCTCGAAGCGGGTGCCGTAGACCTGCTGGTTTTGGATGAGCGTGAGTTCGGCGAGCCGGGCCGGTTGGTTCGGTTCCGCGAGGGAGAAGGTTTCCAGCACGGCCCGCGGCGGCTGCCAGACCCACTGTTCGGTGACCTGGCCGGTGGCGGGATCGACGACCGGTTGGAGGGTGCTCGTGTTGCCCGCTTCGGAGACGACCGTCAGCACGTCGCCGTTAAGGCCCAACTTGAACTTGCTGTCCACCCGGCCCGCGGTCAGCAGCGCGCCCGCCTGGCGAACTTCCCCGCGGGGATCGCTAATGTCGAAGAGTATGACCGCCTGGTTGCCAGCGACCGCCCAGGGGGCCAGCCGTTCGTTAGGCGCCGGCGTGCGAGTGCCGGTGGTGGCGACGAGCAGCCAGCGGTCGGTCGCCGATATCGCGTTGGGCGATGCCGCAAGCTCAACCGCCGCCCGGACGCCCGGCTGGCGCGGATCGGCGAGATCAAGACCCGCGACGGTCGT
>JBEISV010000375.1:0-4853 GCA_040375265.1 Verrucomicrobiales bacterium | reverse complement strand
GTTCGCGCCCTTGGTTGCGAACCCGGACGCTCCGGCCACTCCGCCGTCGGAAAGCCGCGCGTTCTTCTACAAGCCGCATACGGGAATCCTCTTCGTCCGCGCCTCGCTGGATGATCTGGCGAAAGTGGAGCAAGCGTTGGTCGGGCTGGAACCGCCCGTGGCGTCGACTTCGATGCCCGGTCCCCAAGTCCAGCTCGCCGTCTTCTTCGTCGAGATCGAGGAGCGGGGGGCGGACGATCTGGGCTTGGACTGGCTCTTCGGGCAGCCGCGCACGAATAATCCGGTGCCGGTCACGCAATTCCTGACCAACGCGCCGGGCTCGGCCACGGCGCTTCAGGGCGACCGCCTGCGGGTGGAGCGGCTGGAGGTGGCGGGCCAGTGGGCGGTGCTCAGCGGCGAACAGTTCGGCGCCTTGCGGCAGCGGCTCGAAGGCCGGTCGGGCGTGGATTTCCTGTCCGCCCCGCAGGTCATCTCGCTGTCCGACCGCCAGGCGCAGGTCTCGGTCGGCGACGTGCGCACCTTGGTCACCGGGGTGGTGGCGACGGACGGTTCCGCCACCAATGACGCCGACATCCGCTACGTGACGGATCAGGTGTCCGTTGGGCCGGTAGTGGACCTGTTTCCGCGGGCGGAAGGCGACGCTTGGCGGGTCCGAGTGGTGGCGTCGCTCAACGAATTTCTCGGCTACGACGTCCCGGGAAAGGCCGACCACGTTGAGGCGCGGACGCCGGGCAAGCGGCCGCTGAAACGGGAGGTGCCGCTACCGCGGCTCCGGAAGCGGGAGACCCAGGCCGAAGCGTTGGCCCAACCGGGCGACATCATCGCGTTGCGCGGGCCGTTGGCGGAGAACGTGGAGCAGACCAAGGACAAGGTGCCTGTGCTCGGCGATGTGCCGCTGCTGGGCCGCCTGTTCCGCCGGGAAAGCAGCCAGACTCGGCGCACGCGACTCTACGTGTTCGTGCAACCGACGACCGTGGACGCGCAGGGAAAAGTCGTGGAACCGGCGGCGGCGAAGTGAGCCTCTGTCGGAAGCATGAGCAGGCGGGGCGTCAGGCAGGATTGCCGCCAGTCACCGGATGACGCCATCGCCCGGTGGCGTCATCCGGCTGACGGCAGCCGCCCGCTGCGCATCGCCAGCCGCGCATTGACAATTCTTTCGAACGGCCATCCACGCTCCCTTGGTCTGTCCACCCCCCCACCTATGAACCACCTAAGTCTCCGTGGACATATTCCATGGTTATCTCGCGTCGCCGCCAGATTGGGCAGCCTTTGTTGGCTGACTTTGGCGATGGCCTTTCTCTTCTTTGCGGCGCCTGAGGCAAGGTCGCAGGTCAATGGCCAGAATGTGTCGCTAGTGCGATTCGGCAGCGACGGGAAGGAGGCCGGAATGTTCGCCCAGAAAGATGAGAAGAGGTGGTTTGAGCTGGGGGCTGACAACACGAAGCGATTCGAGTTTGAGGAGACCGGCCGGGACGAGTGGTCCGTTTACCTGACTGACGCTTCCCGCGACATGAAGGTCCAACTGGATCTTTACACCAAGGAAGTGAAGTTCACACAGGGCACATCAAGCGGCGTGCTCGCCCAGGTGACGAAGGCAATCGCGGCTCCGGTCCGGAAATCGACCGGTCGCCGACCAGAGAAGGGCGATGGACCGAACAAATCGGAGTCGGCAAAGGCTGCCGCACAGCCGGCGGAGGCAAAAAAGATCATCACCATCGAGGTTCCGGACATGGACGAGGCCGACAAGCTGGCAGTCATGAAGTGGATCAAGGTGGAGGCGACCGGGGACAAGCTGCCTTTCTGCTGGCGGCAAAGCTATGGCCGCGGGGTTGGCGAACCCCTGAGCACGTGTGCCAATGGCATGGAAAAGGACGGGCTGCTCTGTTACCCCCGATGCAACGAGGGTTATGGTGCCGCGGGTCCCGTCTGCTGGGCGAAATGCCCGCCCGGCTTCACTGACATCGGGGCATTTTGCCAGAAGCCAGGCCCCTACGGGCGTGGGGCGGGCTATCCGTGGAAATTTGGCGATGGCTTCAACCTCGATGGGGCGTGGGAGCGTTGCCGCCGCGACAATCCCCAAGGCTGCGAGAAATACGGGGAAATCATCTACCCCAAGTGCAAGCCGGGATATCACGCTGTCGGCTGCTGCGTTTGCAGTCCCGATTGCCCGCCCGGTTGGACCGACACCGGCACGGGCTGCACCAAGCCGAGTTATGGCCGCGGAGCGGGCGAGCCCATGGTTTGCCGGGCGGGATTGGAAAAGGACGCGGCGCTCTGCTATCCGCCCTGCAAGCCCGGGTTTCACGGAGTGGGTCCGGTATGTTGGCAGGACATCCCGCCGGGCTGGATCAATTGCGGAGCCGCCTGTGCCAAGTCCGAGGCCGAGTGCGCCATGACTGTTTCCGACCAGGTGCTATCCACCGTCACCGTCGCCGCCAACATCGCGACCTTGGGATTGGCAACTCCGGCGACCGGAGGCGCCGCCGTGGGCCAACAGTCGGTCAAGATCGCCGGCAAGGCGATGACGGGCGGCTCCCGGCTGGGGAACGCCTTCGTGAAGGCGGTTGGCGTGATGCAGACGATCAAGCCCGGGAAACTTGCCAAGGACGCGACCCTCGTCCGCAAGATCGCCCATCGCGCCGGCCAGGTGAAGGACACCATCGAGGTGGCTTCCACCCTCTATGAGGCCGGCAGCAATTTCGCGAGCCTGTTTGCCGACGACTTCGCCAAGCAGACCAGTGCCGAGATCGACCGTGAGATCAACCGGCGTTTCCGCCCCGAGGTGGCCCGTTATCTCAAGGAGCAATGGGGATTGATCCAACTCGACGAAATGGCCCAGGCCAACGGCTTCGTGGTGGCGCAGGATGTAATGGCGATCGTGTCCCTGGTGGATATCTCCGGGGTCACCGGGATGGTCGGATCGTTCGTCAAGCCGCTCTGCGAAGATCCCAATCCGTTTCCTGCCCTGCGTCGGAATTACAATTGAGGGGAGCCCAAATGCTCAGTGTTAGCCTTCGTGCGCGGGTGCTGGCCGGGTGGTGGAGACTTTCCCTACAGTTTCCCCGGTGGGTCGTGGCATTTTGCGCCGCTTCCTGCCTTTGGGCCGACGAACCGGTGCCCAAGCCAATCGGGCTGCTTCCGCCGGACTTTGACCTCACCGGCTTGTCGCCCGAGCGGCAGGATACGCTGGTCGGAATCCTCGCCCAGGAAGGGTGCGGTTGCGGCTGCCAGATGGTGATGGCCCGCTGTCTGGCAGTCATGCCTTGCGTCCAATGTTCGCATCGCGGCAAGGCGCTCGTGGAGCGACTCCGGGCCGGGGACAAACGTGAACCCGCGAGGCAGGCGATGCTGGCGGTCGTGCCTCCCCCGCAGCCGCGTTCGGCGCCAACCGATAATTCCGAGCGCCCCCTGCTGGCGAACTTAGTGGTCCCCATTCCGATCGACGGTGACCCGGTCCGGGGGCCGGCCACCGCGAAGATAACCATTGTGGAGTTTTCCGACTTCCAATGCTCCTACTGCGTGGATGCGTCCCGCTGGGTCCATTCCGTGCTCGCCGAATTTCCCGAGGACGTCCGCTTGGTGTTCAAGCAGGCTCCACTGCCGTTCCATGAACATGCCTTTCTCGCCGCCGAGGCCACGCTCGCTGCCCATGAACAGGGAAAGTTTTGGGAAATTCACGACGCGTTGTTCGCCAACAGCGCGGAGCTCGATCGGGCATCACTGATCCGGCGGGCGGGGCAGATTGGGTTGGACACCGCGGCGTTCACCCGGGCCCTCGACGAACGGCGTTTCAAGGCCCAGGTCGAAAGGCATCTTGCCGTGGGCGATGCCGTCGGAATCGAGGGGACTCCCATGTTTTATCTGAATGGGCGACGCTACAACGGCCCCCGATCGCTGCCGGCCATTCGACCGGTGATCAACGAACTGCTCCAGTATTACCGGCTCGCCCAAGCCGGCGACCGGTCCAATGGCAGTGACCCCACCTCGGCGATCACCAACTCGGTGTTCGATTTCAGCGTGCCCCTGCCGGTCCCACAGCCGGACGACAAAACGTCGGCCGTCAGGGAGCCGAAGCTGGTGCCCGACAATTGAACCATGCCTATGCGGGTTGATTCAGGAGATCCCGTGGCGCAACCCCGAACTCTGAGGCAGTCACGAAACTCTCTTCGCATGTCGCCCCACTTGTGTGGGCGGTTCGAAGCTGGGCGAATCCGACCGCAGTAATTCCTGCCGGCCGGCGGCGCTTTGGCGCGCGGCCGAGACGCTCCCACCTTTGGCAATGAGTCAAAGCAGCTTCCTTCTTCGGGCGACACTCCGTCGGCGGTGGTTTCTTGGCTTGGTTTCCGGTGCCTTGCTGGTGGGCGCGGCCGTGCTGGGTTTGATCGCAGTGCTACGGGGCAGCCTCGCCCAGCTGGATGGGGAGCGGCCGCTTCCGGGACTTTCCGCCGCCGTCACGCTGGAGCGCGATTCCCTCGGCGTCGTGACGATCACCGCGTCAAACCGCCTCGATGTCACCCGTGCGCTCGGGTTCGTTCACGCGCAGGAACGCTTCTTCCAGATGGACCTGCTGCGCCGTTCGGGCGCCGGCGAACTGGCGGCGTTGTTCGGACCCGCGGCGGTCGAGTTGGACCAACGCGTCCGCCTGCATCGGCCCCGGGCAAGTTTCCGGGCGACGTGGGAAGTGCTGCCGGCAGACCAGCGCGCGACTTTGACCGCCTATGCCTTCGGCGTGAATGCCGGCCTAGCGGCGCTGGCCGTGCGGCCGCCGGAATATCTGCTGCTCCGAGCCCAACCGGAGCAATGGCTTCCCGAAGACACGCTCGCCGTGAACCTCGCGATGCGGTTCGTGCTGG
>JBEISV010000571.1:0-2843 GCA_040375265.1 Verrucomicrobiales bacterium | reverse complement strand
TAGAGCGGATACGACCCGAAGCCGCCATTGCCCGTGCCGCCGACGGTCGCCTGCTGAGCGGGCGACAGCGAGCTGATGAACAGGCGCAGGCGGCCGGTGCTCAGGGCGTTCTGGAAATACGAGTGGATCAGCGGATCCGCGAGATCGACCTCGAAGGTGAGCACGCTGTCTTCCGGGACCAGTTCGCCCGGCGCGGCGTTGGTCGTGATGCCGATGGCCCACGGATGCGCCTCGAACGGCGCGTTGGTCCAGTCCGTGTTCCGCTGCCCGACATGGTTCGCGATGTCGATCAGGGCGCCGGTGGCGTCAAAGTCCGCGGCGTAGGCATTGCGGGTGCCGATGGTGATGTTGGCCGAGGTAAATGCGTTGATCGGACCATAGCGCGAGGACTCCTTGAACGAGTCCGCGGTGAATCCGCCGCGGAAGCCCGCGCCGTGCAGCTCGATCGGGCGTCCCAAGTCACTGTCCGGCACGTAGCCGGGCTGGTTGGTCATGTAGGTGACATAGCTGTCGTAGGTCGGATCGTAGAAGAACGTCTTGTCCCGGCTGATCGTCACGGAGACCCGGGCACGGCGCAGGAGGTATTGGCGCGCCGGCTGGTTGGTGGGCACCAGCGACTCGGTGTTCCAGCCCAACAGGAACTGGGCGTCGCGGGTGTCGAAGCGGGAATCGAACGACGCGAATGTGGACGCCGAAGTCCGGGTGCCGGGCTCGAAGTCGAAGGGATACATCCACCGGTCCAGCGTCGGCTGGCTGAGGCGCAGGCCGAATTCGCCGGCAAACAGGGAACCGGCCGCCAGGAGCAGAAAAAGAAACACCGGCAGGCGCGAACGCCGGCCGGTGGCAGGGAAGGCGATTTTCACGGCGCCCAGCATGGCAGCACTTCAGCGCCGGCGCCAGACGGCGAATGCGAGCAGGCCGGCCCCGGAGATCATGGCCCAAGTTTCGGGCTCGGGCACGGCTGCGACGTCGAGTTGCGCGGCGTCGAGGCTGACATCGGAGTTAGCCGCATTGAAGGTGATGGTAACGTCGGAGGCGTTGAGGCCCGTCAGGTTCCAAGTCCAACTGGAGGACACGGAAACGGCGCCCGGTCCACCTTGAGAGGCCGCCCGTTCCAACTCGGTCCGGGTCGGGGCTCCCAGCGAGCCGGAGCCGTAGTTCAGGCTGATGCTGCTGTAATCAAGTTCGAGCCCAAGGGTGCGGACCTGGAAGACAACCGAATCGATCGCCGACGCGCCATCGTAGCTAACTCTGTAGGAACCGACTGCGGGCGGTGGCCCTACATAGATGTTCCCAACGCCACCACCGGTCACAAATCCGCTGCCAGAAGTCTGGGTAAACGTGGCGATGGCGTCGCTGCCGGCAACGTCGGGATTGTTCGGTCCGGTCGCTGAGGTGAACAGTTCCCAGCCGGCGAAGTCCGTGTTGGCCTGGCCCCGGAAACTGGGCGCGACGAAGAACGAACTGTTGGCGAGGAGAGATGCTGCGCTCGAACAGGAGAGCGCCACGGCAATAAGGAGTGTAGGTTTCATTGCATTCATGACGGACGCGACCTTATGGCCATTCCGCCTCGCTCGCTAGCGCCCGATTGCCATTTTCTGTCGCGGCTTTGCCGTGTCCGTTGCCGCTAGGCGCCCGCGGCGCGGAGGGCTTCCAGCTCTTCCCAGCGGGCAAACATGCGGGTCACCTTCGCCTTGGCCGCCTCCATTTCCGCCAGCAATGCCGGCGTCCGGGCGGCATGCACCCGATGGAAGTCCGGCGCGGCAAACATCGCCTCCAGCCGGGCCACGTCGGCTTCGGCGACATGGATGGCCGCTTCCATGCCGGCCAGTTCCTGCTGTTCCTTGAAGCTCAGCTTGCGGGCCTTCGGAGCCGGCGGCGTGACGGCAGCCGGGGCCTTGGCGGGCGCGGGCCGGACCTTGGACAGCTCATCCTGACGGGCGGCGAGCCGGCGTTTCTTTTCGAGGTAATAGTCAAAGTTCCCCTCGCTGAAGGCCACCCGGCCTTCGCCCTCGAAGGCGAGGATGCCGGTGCAGACACGGTTGAGGAAATAACGGTCGTGGCTCACCACCAGCACGCAGCCGGGGAATTCCACCAAGGCCTCTTCCAGCACCCGCATCGTCTGGAGGTCCAGGTCGTTGGTCGGCTCGTCGAGGATGAGGAAATTGCCGCCGCGGCGCAGCACCTTGGCCAGCAGCAGCCGGCTCCGTTCGCCACCGCTGAGGTGCCGGATCTGGGTGACGAGGCGGTCGTCGGTGAACAGGAACCGCTTCAGGTAGGCGCGGACGGACAAACGGGTTTCGCCCCAATTGACCCAGTCGGAACCCTCGCTCATCTCGTCGATGACCGTGCGTTCCTCGGCCAGCCGCAGGCGTCCCTGGTCCACGTAGTTGAACTGCGTGAGCTGGCCCACCCGCACCTCACCCTCGGTCGGGGCCAACTGGCCGAGGATCAGCTTCAGCAGCGTCGTCTTGCCCAGGCCGTTGCGGCCGGTGATGCCGATCCGCGAGCCGCCGGCGAACGAGAGGCTGATGCCGGAGAAAAGCCGGCGGCCGCCGAAGGTCATGCCGACTTCGCTGAGGTCCACCACGCGGTTGCCCAACTGCGGCGGCGGCGGGACGACGAGTTCCATGTCGGATTCCACCGCGTTCGGCGCCTCCTCATCGACCGCGAAGAACTGGTCCAGCCGGGCCTTGGACTTACTGGTCTGCGCCTTCGGGCGGCGCCGAACCCATTCGAGTTCCTTGCGCAGGAACATCTGGCGTTTGTGCTCTTGCAACTCCTCGGTGGCCAGCTTTTCGGCCCGGCCGGCGAGGTAGTCAGTGTAGTTGCCCTGGTAACGC
>JBEISV010000218.1:0-7489 GCA_040375265.1 Verrucomicrobiales bacterium | reverse complement strand
GAGCATTTCATCCCGCGCGACTGGATCAGCGAGGATGGCTTCCTGCCGAACGAGAAGTTTGTCGAGTATGCGGCCCCGTTGATCGTCGGCGAAGTGAAGGTCCCCTACGTCAACGGGTTGCCCCAATACGTGGTGCTCGAGAAGAGCAAGGTGGACAAGGTGCTCGCCCCGCGGGCCTGAACCGTCCGCTGATCACTTTCCGACGCCGGTCCCCAAGCGGGGCCGGCGTTTTTTGATTGATGATCATCTTCTACACTGCGGGAAAGAGGTTCGTGCCGTGGGTGCTGGCACTGGGTTGGCTGTCGCTTCAGCCAGTGGCTTCGTGGGTTTACTATGAAACCAACTTGCGGCGTGGAGCATATCCACCGGAGGCTGACAGTATCATCATCGGGCAAATGCAAGCGGTGATCGGATGGGGCATCACGCTCCCGGTTTTCCTGGCCTTCTTCTGGTTCTGCCTTCGACATTATCCGGGACGGGTTTCGCTGTTTGCATTCGACCGGAAGCGGCCGCTTCGGTCGTCAGTCTGGACCGTGATTCTGCTCGCAGGTGCCGGAGTTGAGATTTCAGCGCTGATCCGCAGCGTCGCGGAATGGTTTCCGTTGGACGTCTTGTCAGAATCGTTGGCGATCTACCTACTGCTTTGTTGCCGGAGTTCTCTCGTTTATCCCAAAGTAGAGATTGTTCCGCACCAAACCGTAGAGACTGACGCTTCCTGACGAATCGGGTCGGCCAGGGCCAAACGGGAAACGCGGTATTGCCGGCAGACTCCCGAGGTCCCCGTTCAACGGTGCTTATGGCTCTCCCGCCCCCTGAATCGTGGATTGAAAGTCGCCCGGGCAACGCGTTGAGTGGGGGCACGCCGGATTCGGCGTCTGAAAAATGATCCGCACCCTGATCGGAAGCTTGGTCGCCGCCATCGTCCTGTTCGCCTTTGGAGCCGCCTTCTGGAACTGCCCCACGCCTTACGCCTACGTGGAAAAGCCCAGCCAAGGCTCAGAAAACTTGGGCAAGGCCCTGCGCGAGCACCTGCCCAACGAGGGAGTCTACCTCGTGCCCGGCAAAGCCGCGACCCCGGCGGAGACGCTGGCGCTCTACCGGCAAGGGCCGGTGGCCACGATTCATTATCACAAGGACGGCGTGGAACCGATGTCCCCGCAGTTGCTGACCACCGGATTCCTCCATGGTTGGGTCACGACCCTGCTGCTCGCCATCACGCTGCGCCTCTGCGCCCTGCCCCGCTTCGGCCAACGCCTGCTGGTCGTCACGCTCGCCGGACTTGCGGTGGTG
Source organism: Verrucomicrobiales bacterium (assembly GCA_040375265.1). GTDB lineage: Bacteria > Verrucomicrobiota > Verrucomicrobiia > Limisphaerales > UBA9464 > CAIWAH01. The sequence continues at coordinate 6,199 of JBEISV010000218.1, read as the reverse complement.
AACTACAACACCTTGGGCGACGGCATTTACTGGTTCCAGCCCTGGCCGTGGCTCCTGCTGAACGCGGCCTACAACTCGGTCGCGATGCTCCTGGTCGGCGCCATCCTTGGGGCGATTGTCCGTCCGGAAGCCGCCAAACCCGCCGCCACGCCGAACCACTGAGCGGATTGGAGCTTCCCGGCCGATCCGTTACGCTGCCGCCATGCTGATTTCGCGACCGCTGTTCGCCGCGTTGCTGCTGGCTTGGGCCGGCCCGCTCTGGGCCAGCCCGGCCAAACCTTCCCGGCGCACCACCCTGCCCAGCGTCATCCTCATCGTGGCGGACGACCTCGGCTACGGTGACCTGGGCTGCTACGGCCAGTCGAAGATCAAGACCCCGAACCTCGACCGGCTGGCGGCCGAGGGAATGAAGTTCACCCAGGCCTACGCCGGCAACACGGTTTGCGCGCCCAGCCGCTGCTCGCTGATGACCGGCAAACACACCGGGCACTCGCGCACCCGCTCCAACGCCCAGGTGCCGCTGGAACCCGATGACGTGACCATCGCCGAGGTCCTCCGCACCGCCGGTTACCGCACCGGCGCGGTCGGCAAATGGGCCTTGGGCTGGGAAGGCACGACCGGCCATCCGAACCAGCAGGGCTTCGAGCAGTATCTGGGCTGGCTCGACCAGTCGCACGCGCACGACTACTACCCGTCCTTCCTGTGGCGGAATAACGAGCGGTTCGAGCTGCCCGGCAACGTGGGCGGCAAGCGGGCCGAGTATTCCCACGAGTGGCTGACCAAGTTCGCCACCAACTTCGTCCGCATCTACGAGGACCAGCCCTTCTTCCTCTACTTCACGCCGACGATCCCCCACGCGAACAACGAGCGCGGCACCAACGGCATGGAAGTTCCATCCCTCGGCGACTACGCGAAGGAATTGTGGCCCGGCCCGGAAAAGGGCAAGGCGGCGATGATCACCTACCTCGATTCCATGGTGGGCTCCCTGCTCGCCGACCTGAAGCGCCGGAGGATTGACGAGGACACCTTGGTCATCTTCACGAGTGACAACGGTCCTCACCAGGAAGGCGGCGTGAAGCCGGCGTTCTTCCAGAGCTCGGGACCGCTCCGGGGCATCAAGCGAGACCTCACCGAAGGCGGCATCCGGGTGCCGTTCATCGCCCGCTGGCCGGGCCAGATCCGGGCCGGCGTGACCAACAGCCAGCCGATCGCCTTCTGGGATGTGCTGCCCACGCTGGCCGAGATCGGCCGCGCCGCCAAACCGCGCAAGCTCGACGGCATCTCGTTCGCGCCCACGCTGTTCGGCCGCAAGCAGACCAACCAGCACGAGTTCTTCTACTGGGAGTTCCACGAACGGGGTTACCAAAAGGCCGCCCGCACCGGCGACTGGAAGGGGCTCAAGCTCGGACCGGACAAGCCGCTGGAGCTCTACCACCTCGCCACGGATCCCGGCGAAACCAACAACGTCGCGGCCGCCAATCCGGACATCGTGGCCAAGATCGAGGATTACCTCGCCAAGGCCGCGGACGAATTCATCGCCGTCACCAACAAGGCCGGCGGATCCTTCTGACCATGCTTGCCCTGCTTGATTACGGAGCTGGAAACATCCGGAGCGTCGAAAAAGCCCTGCGCGCCGCCGGCGCCGAAGTGGAACGGGTCGACCGTCCCGAGGGCATGCGACACGCCCACGGGGTCGTGTTGCCCGGTGTCGGCGCGTTTGACGACTGCCTCAACGCCATCCACCGGCAGGACCTCGGCGGGGCCGTAAAGGAATGGATCGCCGCCGGGAAACCGTTCCTCGGCATCTGCGTCGGCTATCAGGCGCTCTTCGAAAAGAGCGCGGAGTTCAACTCGTGCGCCCTCGGGCTCGGCATCTTCAAAGGCCCCGTGGTGCGCTTCCGGCCGACCGACGCCGAACCTCACCTCAAGATTCCCCAGATCGGCTGGAACGAGGTTGAGGTGACCCAAAATCCGTGCCCGCTTTTCGCCGGCATCCCGGACCGGAGCCACTTCTACTTCGTGCACAGCTTCTACCCCGAACCGGCGGATTCGTCGGTGGTCGCGGGTTGGAGCGATTACGGCCAACGCTTTGCGGCCGCGGTGTGCCGGGACAACGTGTGGGGAACCCAGTTCCACCCGGAAAAGAGCCAGCAAGTCGGCCTGAAGCTGCTCCGGAACTTCGTGAATTTCGCCGCGAAGGCCTGAAGTCGCGTCCGCAAGTGCCCGACCAGCCGGGGCGGCTCAGGGCTTGGCCATCTGGAAGGCCACGGTGGTCCCGAGCGGGGTCGGCTTCCACTCGTTGTCCAAATTCAGCGTCGTCTCCGCGGTGCCCAGGAACAGGTAACCGTGGGAAAGCAGGCAAGCCCGCATCCGGCGCAGGATCGCCTTCTTCGTCTCGACGTCGAAGTAGATCATCACGTTCCGGAGGAAGATGATGTCGAAGCCCGGCATCAGCGGCCAGGGCTGGATCAGGTTCATGGGCTTGAAGTCGATCAGGGGCTTCAGGTCCGGCTTGATGAACCAGTGTCCTTCGCGCTTTTCGAAGTATTTGATCAGCAGCGGCGCCGGGAGCCCGCGGTTCACCTCCAATTGGGAGTATCTACCTTCCTGGGCCTGTTTGAGGACGGTAGGTGAGAGGTCGGTTGCGAGAATCTTGATGTTCCAGTCGCGCAGCACCGGGAAGTTGTCGCGCAGCAGCATTGCCATGCTGTAGGGCTCCTGGCCCGTGGAGCACGCGCCCGACCAGATGGTCAGCCGCTTCACCGAGGCGCGGTCCTTGATCAGCTGCGGGATAACATGCTTTTTCAGCGCCTCGAAGGGATGGAAATCACGGAAGAAAAACGTCTCATTCGTGGTGAGCGCGTCCACCACCCGGGCGTGGAGGTCGCCGTAGTTGCGCTGGGACCGCAGGCGGGAGATCAGCTCGCCCAGGTTCGCGAGGCCTTCCTGGCGGGCCAAGGGCGCCAGCCGGGTTTCGACGAGATACTCCTTCCCGCGTTCGAGCACGATGGCGGCGTTGGAGCGGGCCAGATCGGCCACGTAGTCAAACTCGTCGGGTTTCAGTGACATGGGCTTCCTTGCGAACCGTTGCGACCCCCTCGGAGCATAAGGCGCCGGGAGAGTTCCGGCCCGATGTTGGACAACGGGAGAACGGCGTCGGCCAAGCCGGCCGCCACCACGTGTCCGGGCATGCCCCAGACGACCGAACTGGCTTCGTCCTGGGCAATCACCCGCCCGCCGCGTTCACGGATGGCTTCGCTGCCGCGGAGCCCGTCCTGGCCCATGCCGGTGAGCACAACCGCGAGCGCACCGGCCCCGTAATGCTGCGCCACGCTGCGAAAGAGCACGTCCACTGCCGGCCGGCAGGAGTTCTCTGGGGCGCCCTCATGGAGGCGGGCCCGGAGCTTCGCGCCGTCCCGCGCCACCTCGAGGTGAAAGCCGCCGGGCGCGAGATACAGGTGGCCGGGCTGGATTTCCTGCCCTTCCGTCGCCTCATGGCAGGGAAAGCCGGAAGTCTTTTCCAACCGCTCCGCGAGGATGCGCGTGAACACCGGCGGCATGTGCTGGACCACCAACACCGGGACCGCGAGGGGCTTGGCCATCGAAGTCACGACATCCGCGAGGGCGTTCGGACCGCCCGTGGATGAACCAATGCACAGAACCTCCACGGACTGCACGCCCACCGGTTTGGCCAGCCGGACCGTCGCCGCCGGGGCGGCGGCGGTCGGCGCCTTCACCGGCAGCACCACGGGCGGCACCCCGCGACGGCAATGCAGCTTGATCCGCGGGATTAAGTCGGCCTGCAGGCGGTTGATGCTTTCCCCGACGCTGCCGACGTTGGCCGGCTTGGTCACGTAGTCGGTGGCCCCGGCGCTCAGCGCGTCGATCGTCGTCTCCGCGCCCCGCTGGGTCAGCGTCGAGAACATGATCACGGGGAGCTTGGGGTGAAGCTTGCGGATTTCCCGCACGGTCACCACCCCATCCATCTCAGGCATCTCCACGTCCATCGTGACGATATCCGGCAGGCTCTGGCTAATCTTCTGGAGGGCGATCCTCCCATTGGCGGCCACCCCGGCCAGCTCGAGGCTGGCGTCGGAGGCGATGACGTCCGAAATGATGCGGCGCATCACGACGGCGTCGTCCACGACCAGAACCCTGATTTTGGAGGACATGGATGGTCCCGGGTTATTCTACCAGGCCAAGGACGCGCAGCTTGTCGATGAGCATGTCCTCGGTGAGCGGCTTCATCAGGTAGTCGGCAGCCCCGGCCTCGATGGCCTGGAGGACCGTCTCGTAGCTGTTCTGGGCGGTGACCATCATGATTTTCATGCCGTCGTAGGCCGGGTTAGCCCGGACCGCCTTCACGAGATCCAGCCCGTTCATCACCGGCATGTCCCAGTCCACCAGGGCGAGATCGAAGGGCGCCTCCCGCTCCAGGACGCCCAGGGCGTCGCGGCCGTCACCGGCCTCGGCGATGTCCTCGGTGACCGGGGAGATGAACGAGGACAACAGGCGCCGCATCGTGCGGGAGTCGTCTACTATGAGCACTTTCATGGCTTAGAGGTTTTGACGGACGGGAAACAATCGTTCGGTGGGCATAGCGGAGCTTGCTGGCAACCGCCTGGTCCGGCCACGGCCGGTTCCCGGGCCCTCCCTTCCCCGGGCGCAACCCCGTCGCGGGCTGCCGACTCCGTGAGGGAGACGGCCGGCCGGTCGGGAACGCTTGGGGGTGGGCAAGGCATCGGGTGGAGACGAGCGAAGCTATTGGCCCTTGGCCGCCTCGACGACCTGCTGCAGTTCGGCGGCGAGTTTCGCCAGTTCAGCGGCGGCGTTGAGGGTGTTCGCGGCGCCTTCGGAAGTGCTGCGGGCCGCCTGCGACACGCTGGTGACGTTGCGGGCGATCTCGTCGGTTCCGCGGGCCGCCTCCGAGGCGTTGCGCGCGATCTCGTTGGTGGTCGCCGTCTGTTCCTCCACCGCGCTGGCAATGGTGTTCTGGAGGTCGTTGATCTGGCTGATGATCTGGCCGATCTGGTCGATCGCGCCCACGGCACTCTTGGTGTCGGTCTGGATCGCCTCGATCTTCCGGCTGATGTCCTCGGTGGCCGTGGCGGTCTGCTTGGCCAGTTCCTTCACCTCGTTGGCCACCACCGCGAAGCCCTTGCCCGCCTCGCCGGCGCGGGCCGCCTCGATCGTCGCGTTGAGCGCGAGCAGGTTGGTCTGCTGGGCGATGGAGGTGATGACCTTTATGACCTTGCCGATCTCCAGGCTGCTTTCGCCAAGCTTGGAAACGGTCTGGTTGGTCGCCTGGGCGACGTGCACAGCCTCACTAGCGACCCGGGCCGCCTGGGACGCATTCTTGGCGATTTCGCGGACGCTGGCGTTCATCTCCTCGGCGCTCGTCGCCACGGTGCCGACGTTCTTGCTGATCTGCTCGGACGCGGCGGCGGCAACTCCGGACTGCGCGGTCGTCTCCTCGGAGTTCGAGGAAAGTTGCTGGGCGGTCGCAGACAGCTCCTCGGCCGCCGAAGCCACAGACTGCGCGTTGTGGGCAACCTGCTTGATCGTATGGGCAAGGCTGGCCTCGGCGGCCTTCCGTGCCGTGATGTCGGTCGCGAACTTGATCACCCGGTGCACGCGGCCGGAGGCGTCGAACCGCGGGTTGTAGGTCGCCTGAATCCAGACCTCCTTGCCGCCTTTTCCAAGGCGTTTGTATTCGGAGGTCTGGAACTTGCCGTCCCGCAGGTCGGCCCAGAGCTGGCCATACGCAGCGGATCCTGATACGGCGGGTTCGACGAACATGCGGTGATGCTGTCCCTTGATCTCATCCAACCGGTAACCGAGGCAGGCGAGGAAGTTGTCATTGGCGTTCAGGATGGTGCCGTTCGCATCGAACTCGATCACTGCCTGGTTGCGATTCGCCTCGCTGAGCTGACGCTCGTTGTTGACCGCCTCGACCTTGGCGGCGCTGACGTCGGTGGCGATCATCACCGCCTTCACGACCCGGCCCATCTCATCCTTGACCGGCGTGTAGGCAGCCTGCATCCAGACATCGCGACCATCCTTGGTGATCCGCTTGTAGGTGTCGCTCTTGCTCTGGCCGCTGTTGATGTCGTTCCAGAATTGAGCGTAGGCCGGCGAACTGGCTAAGGCGGGTTCCACAAAGAGGCGGTGGTGCTGCCCCTTGACCTCGTCCAACCGG
>JBEISV010000372.1:0-4891 GCA_040375265.1 Verrucomicrobiales bacterium | reverse complement strand
TCGAACTCCGACCTTGTTTGCCGGTCTGTCTCGGCGAACCTCCGGCCACCAGAATCATCCACCAGCCTTGAGCGCCTTGCTGACACCAGAACTTCTCCGCCGCCTTGAGCAGGTCCAGATGCTCGCGGCGCGGCGTGCCAAGAGTTCCCTCAAGGGCGAACGCCGCAGCAAGGCCCGCGGCCTGAGCGTGGAGTTCGCCGACCACCGGAACTACGTGCTCGGCGACGACCTCCGTTACCTCGACTGGAACCTCTTCGGCCGCCTCGACCGCCTGTTTCTCAAGCTCTACGAGGAGGAACGCGAACTGCCCGTCCGGATCTTCCTCGATGCCAGCGAGAGCATGAATTTCGGTGAACTCTCGAAGTTTGACTTCGCCCGCCAGATGGCCGCGGCCGTCGGCTACGTCGCCCTGTGCGGCTTTGACCGGGTGACCGTGGACGTCTTTCCCCGGGCTGATTCCCGGCCCGCTTCGACCACGGACAATTCCGCAATCCGCATTCCGCAATCCGCCTTCGAGGGCGCCCTACGCTCGGTCCGGGGCAAGAAGTCCGCGATGCAGTTCTTCCAGAACCTTACCGGCCTGACTGCCGGCGGCACGGCCGACTTCAACGGCGCGCTCAAGCGCGGCGCGATGGAGGCCCGCCAAGCCGGCGTCGCGGTGGTCCTCAGCGACTTTCTCGATCCCGCCGGCTACGAGGCCGGCCTGACCTCCCTCGTCGGACGCGGCTTCCAGATCAACTGCGTGCAGATCCTCGCGCCGGAGGAACTCGACCCGACCACTTTCGGCGACCTGCGCCTGGTGGATGCCGAATCCGGCTTCGAGCAGGAGGTCACCTTCGGCAAATACCGGCTCAAGGCCTACCAGCAGACCGTGGCCAACTACGTCCAGCGCCTCCGCGAATACTGCGCCGGCCGCGGCATCCGCTTCTTCAGCGTTAGCAGCGCGACGGACCTAGGCGACCTGCTGTTGAAACAGCTCCGGGCCTCGGAGGTGTGGGCGTGAGGCGGAAACGAACAGCGAAGACGCGAAAGCGCGAAACAACTTGCCCTCCTTCGTGTCTTCGCGCCTTCGCTGCTCGAACCTCTCCGTCTCTCCAAGGCCTCGGCGCAACCTCCCTTTCATGAATCGAAGCGACCCAAATCCGGCATGGAGCCGGCGATCGTTCGTGGTCCAAGGCATGACCGCAGCGCTAGGTGCGGCGGCGTTGTCGCGCGGGCTTGCCGCGGACTCAGTCACCTTCCCCTTCGCCAACGGCGAGCGCCCGCTGGTGAAGTATCCGCAGAAGCGTCCGCTCATTCGGCTGACCACGCGGCCGCCGCAGCTGGAGACGCCGTTCAGCGTCTTCAACGAAAGCCTGCTCACGCCGAATGACGCCTTCTACGTCCGCTATCACCTCACCAATTCGCCACCGAAGCCCGAGGCGCTCCAGCCGGACCAGTTCCGCCTGACCGTGAAGGGCAAAGTCGCGACGCCGCTGACGCTGTCGGTCGAGGAACTGACGACGCGTTTCGATAACGCCGAGGTCGTCGCGGTGAACCAGTGCTCCGGCAACAGCCGCGGCTTCTTCACACCGCGCGTGCAGGGCGGCCAGCTCGGCCATGGCGCGATGGGGTGTGCCCGTTGGCGCGGCGTGCGACTCGCGGACGTGCTCAAGGCCGCCGGCCTCGACGCCGCGGCGAAGCAGGTCGTCTTCAACGGCCTCGACACACCGTTCCTGCCCGCGACGCCGGACTTCCTCAAGGCCATCGACACCGATCGGGCGCTGGACCCGGAGATCCTGCTGGCGTTTGAGCAGAACGGCGAACCACTGCCCTGGCTCAACGGCTTCCCGCTCCGCCTCGTCGTGCCCGGCCACTACGGCACCTACTGGATCAAGCACCTGCACGAGATCACGGTCACCGATGCCGAGTTCAAGGGCTTCTTCATGAACCCCGGCTACCGCATTCCCGACGATCCGTGCGCCGCCATCGAGCCGGGCACCACGCCCAAGCGCACCGTGCCGATCTCGCGCTTCAACGTGCGTTCGTTCATCACCAGCGTGGAAGCCGGCGCAACACTCAAGGCCGGCGCCCAGACGCTGGTCCGCGGCATCGCCTTCGACGGCGGCCACGGCATCCGCGAAGTCGTGTTCTCGGCGGACGGCGGCCGTTCGTGGCGCGCGGCGGAACTCGGCAAGCCGCTGGACAAATACGCCTTCCGCGAGTGGACCTTCGCCTTCACGCCGGAACGTGCCGGTCCGCTCACCCTGATGGCCAAGGCCACGAACCGCCTCGGCCAGTCCCAGCCATTCGAGCCGCTCTGGAATCCGTCCGGCTACATGCGCAACTGCGTCGAACCCATTTCCGTCCATGTCGCCTAAGCTCCGACTCAAGCTCACCCGCTTCGCCGTGCGCCGCCTCGTCGCGGCCTTCTGCGTGCTCACCGCGCCGCTCGCCGAGATCCCGGTCGAGCCCGCGAAGAATCCCTTTGCCGCCGACGCCTGGAAGCTGCCCGAGGGCCAGCCCGCCTTCCGCGCCGGCCCCAACGCCGACCTCGTGACGAACAACTGCCTGCTCTGTCATTCTGCGGACTACGTCGCCACCCAGCCGCCGCTGACCCGCGCCCAATGGCAGGCCGGCGTGGAGAAGATGCGCGGCAAATTCGGCGCCCCGATCAAGACCAACGACGTGCCCGCCCTCGTGGAGTATCTGACGAAGAACTACGGCAAGTGACGAATGCGGAACGCGGAGTTCGGAATGCGGAATTGAAGAAGCAACGCCATGAAAGACTCCTCTGACCTGAAGAAGCGGACGAAGGCATTCGCAGTGGCAGCCGTGAAGTTTGCCAAGGCGCTGCCTCGCGACTGGGTTTCGACAACCTTGGGCAAGCAACTCTTGCGTTCAGGCACCTCGGTTGGCGCCAACTATCGCGCAGCGTGTCGGGCTCGCTCGGCTTCAGAATTCACCGCCAAGCTAGGTATCGTCGAAGAGGAAGCCGACGAAACGATGTTCTGGCTCGAAGTGCTCGTGGAGGCAGAAGTCGCTAAACCCGAAACCGCCCGCCCGCTCTGGCAGGAAGCCAACGAACTTCTGGCGATCACCGTTGCCTCAATCAAAACCACCCGGACCAACGCATCGTCGAAGCCAGTTCCCACGCGCCGCCGGAAATAATTCCGCATTCCGAACTCCGCATTCCGCATTCGAATGAGTTTCCTCACCCCACTCGCCTTCCTGTTCGCGCTGTCGCTCCCGGCGGTGGTGGTGTTTTACCTGCTCAAACGGAAGCGCGTGGTGAAGCTCGTGCCCTCGACGCTGCTGTGGCAGAAGTTCCTCGCCGAGACCCAGGCCAGCGCGCCGTTCCAGAAGCTCCGCCATAACTGGCTGCTCCTGCTCCAGCTGCTCTTGCTGCTCCTGCTCGTCCTCGCGCTCGCCCGGCCCTACTTCGCGGGCAAGGCTGGTGAAGGTTCGCTCCAGGTCATCATCCTCGACGCCAGCGCCTCCATGCAGGCGACCGACGAGACACCCAGCCGTTTTGAGAAGGCCCGCGCCGAAGCCCTCAAGCTCGTGGACGGTCTGAAGACCGGATTCGGCAAGGAGAGCCAGCAAATGCTCGTAATGGTCGCCGGCGCCAACGCCGAGGTGAAGCAGTCCGCCACGTCCGAAAAGGCCGCCCTGCGCCGCGCGTTCGAGTCAGCCAAGGTCACCGATTCGCCCACCCGCCTCGCCGAGGCGCTGCGCGTCGCCGAAACGCTGACGCGTGACCGGGCCGGCGCGGAAATTCACCTCTTCAGCGATGGAGCCGGGGTGGACCTGAGCGAGTTCGAAAGCAAGGACCTGAAGCTGTCGTTTCACCGCGTCGGTTCGCGCGGCAACAACGCCGCCGTCACCACGCTCGACGTGAAGCCGAATCCTGAGGACCCGACCCGCCGGGCTATCTTCACCAGCGTCGCCAACTACGGCCTCACCCCCGTGGACGCCACGCTGGAACTCCGCTTCGACGATCAGGTGGTTGAGACCAAGGCCATCACCGTCGGCCCGACCAACACCACGCCCGTCGTCTTCGTCGCGGGCCAGCCGCAGGACGGCGTCTTCACGGTGAAGCTCAACCACGCCGACGACCTGGCCGCGGACAACGAGGCCCGCGTGGTCAGCCGCCTGCCGCTGCCGGTGAAGGTGCTGCTCGTGACCAAGGGCAACCGCTTCCTCGAAAAGGCGCTCGCCGCCGCCGGTCCGAACGTCGAACTGGCCACCGCCACCGACTTCACCGACGCCGATGCGAAGTTCGACCTCGTCGCGCTCGACGACATCACACCCACCGTCTGGCCCGGCGGCAACGTGCTCGCCATCCACGTCGCCCACACCAATTGGTTCGACGGCGGCATCGGCGAGTTGGACGGCCCGGCCATCGTGGACTGGCGCAACACGCATCCGCTGCTGCGCTTCGTCAGCTTCGACAACGTGCAGATCGCCCAGAGCCTCGCCGTGAAGACGCCGACCTGGGCCGTGGCGCTCGTGGATTCGCCGCAAGCGCCGCTCGTGCTCGCGGGCGAACTCGGGCGCCAGCGCATCGTGTGGATCGGCTTCGACACGCTCCAAAGCACCTGGCCGCTGCGCATCAGCTACCCGATCTTCCTCGCCAACGTGGTGGACTGGCTCAATCCCGCCAGCGCCGCAGCCGCGCAGTTCTCCATCCGCGCCGGCGACGCCTTCCGGATGCCGCTCGGCGACTATCTCTCTCCCGGTGCCGGCGCGCTCACCGCCAAGATCACGCCGCCCGGCGGACCCGAACGGACCATCCCGCTCGACGCCACCGCGCGCGAACTCGTCTTCGGCGACACCGGCAAACAGGGCGTCTATCGCGTCACGCTCGGCACGAACCAGATCGCCTTCGCCGCCAACCTGCTCGACCCGG
>JBEISV010000013.1:0-28848 GCA_040375265.1 Verrucomicrobiales bacterium | reverse complement strand
GGCGGCACCGGGGTGGTGCGGCAGGAATTTGAGGTCACCTATCCCACGCCGCGGTTCCTGCGCCTCTACGCCGCCCCGCTCGACGGCGAGGCGGCGGGTAGTTCCGGGGTGGCGCTAATCCTGCATGACGCGACCGAGGCGCGGAACAAGACCGCCGAAACGATCGAGAGCGAACGGTTGCACGCGCTAACCCTGTTGGCGGCCAGTGTCGCCCACGAAATCGGCAATCCGCTCAACGCCCTGCACATCCACCTGCAACTGATGGAGCGCGAGGTTCGCAAGCTGCAACGGGCGGCCCGGAACGACGATTCGACCGCTGCCGCGACCCATGCGGACAAACTGGAAGGTTTCCTGAACGTCGCCAAGGGCGAGATCAGCCGGCTCGACTACATCGTCACCGAATTCCTCCAGGCGATGCGGCCGACCCCGCCCCGCCTGCAACCCACCGCGCTGAACACGGTCATCCGGGAAACCCTGGAGGTGCTGCGGCCGGAATTGGAGAACCGGAAGCTGCGGGTCGCGGAAAAGCTCGGGCGAAGCCTCCCCGTGCCGTTGCTTGATGCCGGCCAGTTCAAGCAGGTGCTGGTCAACCTCATCAAGAACGCCATGCAGGCGATGGTGAAGGGCGGCACCCTGACCCTGGAATCCGGCTCCAACTCCAAGGCCGTCTGGGTCAGCGTGGCCGACACCGGCGTCGGCATTCCGCCGGAGCAGCTCAAGCATATCTTCGAGCCCTACTATACGACCAAGCAGAAGGGCACCGGGCTCGGCCTGATGATCGTGCAGCGTATCATGCGCGACCACGGCGGCCGGATCGAATTGGAGAGCCGGGTGGGGCAGGGCACGGTCTTCAAACTTTGGGTGCCGACTCCGGGGCAACTTCCGGCCCTGCTACCCATGCCGGGAACCGGCGAAGCGGATTCTTTGCCCGTCGGATAAAACTTCGCTTGCAAAGGGTCCGACAAATCTCCATTTATTCGCCCGTCTTTCGGAGCGCGAGCGTAGCTCAGCCTGGTAGAGCGTCACCTTGCCAAGGTGAATGTCGAGGGTTCGAATCCCTTCGCTCGCTCCAATTTGTAAACCGCAGTTTCCCTCGGGAAGCTGCGGTTTTTCGTTTCCCGGCAGGCGTTCAGGCGACCGGCTTTGACCGGGCGAAACGGTCGGCCATCACGCCACAGACCAGGAGTTGCAGCGGATGGTAGAGCAGGATTGGCAGCAGGATGAGCCCAAGCCCGGGGTGCGCGCCGAAGATGGCTTTCGCGAGCGGGATCCCCGAAGCGATGGTCTTCTGCGGCGCGCAAAAGGTCGCAGCGATGCTGTCCGCGCGATCCAGCTTTCCGAGTCGGGCCAACGCGCCTACCAACGTAATGGCCAGCAAAAGGAGGGCGCCGACACCGAGCGCGGTGCCGACGAAGAGCCCGGGAGGATGCGCCTTCCACAGTCCCTGCTGGACGGAGTTGCAGAAGGCCGCAAAGACGAGGAACAGAATCAGGCCGCTACACGCGTTGCCCAAGGCCTTCTTCCACCGGTCGGCCCACGCCGCCACGCCGAGCCGCAGCAGTTGGCCGACGCCGAGCGGGAGCAACAGCAGCAGCACGATATCGCGGAGGACTTGCCCCATGGGTTGGGACTGGCCGCCCTTTTCCATCAGCCAAGCCACCCAAATCGGCGTTGCAAACACGCCGAGGACATTCGACATGGCAGCATTGAAGATGGCGCCGACCGTGTTGCCGCCCGCCAGCCCGGTCAGCACGACGGAGGTCGAAACCGTGGAGGGCAGCACGCAAAGGAACAAAACCCCCAGCCGCAAATCCGCCGGCAAGTGGCGACCGACCGACCAATCGAGTGCGATGCCAAGGAGCGGAAAAATCAGGAAGGTGAACGTCTGGACGAGCACGTGGAGTTTCCATTTGCCGGCGCCCTTCCGCAGCGCGGCGACCGGCAGCGTGAGCCCTTGCGCGAGGAAGATCGCCGCCACGCCCCACCGGGTGGAAATCTCGGGGTGGAGGGGACCGCCATTGGCGCCGACGTTGGGAATGGCCCAGGCGAGCAGGACGACCGTGGGCAGGGAGAGGACGAACCAGTTGCGCGCGAGGAATGGCTTCAGCACACGTGCGTGGAGTGTGGGCGATGCCGACCATTCCGCAATGGCGGCGAGCGAATTGCCCCTCCCTAACTGCGCTACCGGAGCAATTTTGCGAGGTGTTGGGCCAAAGTGGTGCCCAATGACCGAACCCGGGCCGCCTGTTTGGGATCAGCCAATGTGCCGTCCTCGGCGAAGGCCGAATACGCGCTGGGCACCGCCAGTTGGTCGGGCAGAACCGTGATGCCTAAGTTGCCGAGGATGGCCCGCAAATGGACCAACCCGCGCAGGCCGCCCAGCCCGCCTGGCGACGCGGCGCAGATCACCGCTGTCTTGCCGGAAAGGGCCGACAGGGCGGGTTCGTCGTCCGTTTCGGCGCGGGAGACCCAGTCGATAGCGTTCTTCAGCGCGGCGGTCACGCTGCTGTTGTATTCCGGCGAGGCGATGAGCAGGCCGTGGTGGCCGCGGAAGAGCGACTTCAGCCTGCGGGCGTTTTCCGGCAAGCCGTCCCGGGACTCCAAGTCTTCGTCGAAAACCGGCAACGGAAAGTCCCGCAGCGAAATCAACGTCACTTCGGCGCCGCTTTCGCGGGCACCGGCAGCGGCTAAGGCGGCCAGCTTGTGGTTGAATGAGTCGCGGCGGAGGCTGCCGCCGAAGGCGAGGATGCGGGGATTCATGGCCGGAACGGGTGGGAATCAGGAAAGTTGAGACGAACGCGGGGAAGATTCACCGCGGCGACGCGCCGGCAAGGCTGAGTGTCAGGTCAATCTCGTTGGCCACCTTATCGTCCGGGGCCTTGGGATTGATGCCGAAGTCGCTGCGCAGGATGCGGAAGTCCGCCCGGAGGACCAGCAAATCGCCCTGCACTTGGCCGCCGGTCCGGGCGCCCAATTTGTCCTTCAGGTAAGTCAGCTTCACCGGCAACGAGATATCCTTGGCGACACCGTGGGCGGTGAATGTCCCCTTCACTGTGGCCGTGGTGACGTTGTCCTTCGTGCTCACTTCGCCGAGCGATTTCGCCTCGAAGGTCAGCTCCGGAAACTTCGCCACGTCCATCCAATGCTCGCCGAGGAGATGTTCTTTCATGACGGGGTTCGGCACGTGCAACGAGGCGGCGGTAACGGTGATCTTGCCGGTGGTGGCACCCGGGTTGGCGGGATCGAAATGGATCGTTCCGGTGATGTCGCTCGCGCTGCCGTTGATGGCTTCCAGCGGCGCATCCAGCTTGAAGACGACGTTGTTCACGCCCTTCGGGTCCTTGAAGTCGAAGGCTTGCGGTGCGGCCCAGGCGGTGGTGCTGAGCGTGGCGAGGACGAGGAGTTGGGTGAGGATACTTTTCATGGAGTCGGACGGTAGACTAGCGGTGGTTCTGCGGTGGATGCCGGCGAACCAAGAATGAGGCGCCAACGAGCAGCGCGGTGCTGAGAATGGCGGCAGTGACGAAGTCGAGGCCCGGGACAAAACGCTTTTCGTAGGTGATCGCCTCGATGCCGGTGATTTCATCCAGCGTCTTCCGGGCTACGCTGGTTTGGGTCCACCCGCGATGGGCGCCCGCGGCGAGCCGCCAACCCATCATCACGACGAGGAATGCGAGGGCCAGGAAGCGGAGGGATTTCTTCATGTGGAGCGAGCGTTCGTCATTCTTGGTCTGGCGGAGGTCACCGTAGTCCGAGCCCGGCCGTTCCAGGAAAGACCATGTTCCTTGGCTCACCATGCCGGGAAGCTATGCTCGCGTGGCATGGAACTCCGCCATCTCCGTTACTTCGTGGCCGTCGCCGAGGAGGAAAACGTCACCCGCGCGTCGGCGAAGCTCCGGGTTTCGCAGCCGGCCGTCAGCCGGCAGGTGCGGGATTTGGAGGACGAATTGGGCGTTCCCCTGTTCCAGCGTAGCGCCAAGTCGGTGCGCCTCACCGAAGCCGGCCATGTGTTCTTGGCCGAGGCGAAGGCGGTCCTCCAGCGCGCGGCCGAGGCTGTGGCCGCGGCACGGGCGATTGCCGGCGGCACGGCGGGCAAGCTGGAAGTCGGCTATGCGCCGTCGCTGACGGTGGAGATCCTGCCGCGGGCGCTGCGGGCCTTCCAAGCGGTCGCGCCCGGTGTCCGCGTGGTGCTGCACGACCTGACGACCGAGGAAATGATGCTTGGGCTGCGGGACAACCGGCTGGATTTGGCGCTCATGGTCCGGCCCGTGGGACGCCAACCGGGCGACCTGCGGTTTCATGAACTCGCCCGTTACCCGATGTGCCTCGCGGTGGCGCCGGGGCATCCGCTGGCTCAGGTGGCGGCCGTGAAATTGAAGCGGGTCGCCGCCCAACCGCTGATCGCCTACAGCCGGACCGGCTATCCGGAGTATCACGCGAGCCTTTCCGGGCTGTTCTCATCGCTGGCGTCCGGGCCTACCATCAGTGAGGAGCACGACAGCGTGACCAGCCTGATTGCCGCGGTGGAAGCGGGCCGGGGCGTCGCGGTGGTGCCTCGTTCGCTCGCCTGCCTAGCCGGGGAGCGGTTGAAACTAATTCCGCTCCAACCGGCGCCGGAACCCTTGGTCGTCGGGGCGGTGTGCCGCCGCGCCCCAGCGTCCCCGCGGGTGGTGCAGTTCGTCGCGGCCGCCGGCAGCGATCCGGCAAAGCCCTCCGGCACGCCGAGGTGAACCGTTTTCCCGGCTGGATTCCCGACCGCGGCTGGCGGAATGTCCCGCCCCATGTCTCTGCTCGACCGTATCGAGTCCGTCAAACAGGCCGCGCTGAATGAACTGCGTGCGGCCAAGGAATTGCCGTCGCTGGAGCGCGCCAAGGGGGCGTTCCTGGGCGGCGAAGGCCAGTTCACTGCGCTGATGAAGGAGTTGGGCACGCTGGCGAAGGACGTCCGCCCCCTGGCCGGCAAGGCCATCAACGCCGCCAAGCAGGAACTTGAGGCGATCATTGCTGAGAAGCGGGGTGAGCTCGAGCTGCGCGCCGCGCTGCCGAAGGAGCCCACCGACTTCACGTTGCCGGGCCGCCGTCGTTCCTTGGGCAAACTGCACCCGCTCACGCAGGTGACCGACGACATCGTGAAGGCATTCCGCAAGCTGGGCTTTGTCGTCGCCGACGGCCCGGAGATCGAGGACGAGTATCACTGCTTTGACGCGTTGAATACGCCCGCCGATCACCCGGCACGCGATTCGCAGGACACCTTCTTCGTGGATGTGCCCGGTCGGCCGCTGCTCCGGACGCACACCAGCTCGGTGCAGATCCGGGTGATGAAATCGCAGCCGCCGCCCATCCGGATCATCGTGCCTGGCCGCGTGTATCGCCGGGACAATGCCGACGCCACGCACAACCCGACCTTTCACCAGATCGAGGGCCTCTACGTGGACAAGAACGTCACGGTCGGCGACCTGAAGGGCACGGTGGAGGCGGTCTTCCGCGAACTGCTGGGCAACGACGTCAAGCTGCGCTTCCGTCCGCACTACTTCAGCTACACCGAGCCCAGCCTGGAAATCGACTTCACCAACGCCCTGGTGAAGAAGCTGGGCAAGGACTGGCTGGAGATCGCCGGCTGCGGCATGGTGCACCCCCAGGTCTTCGAGAACGTTGGCTACGATCCCGAGGTGTGGAGCGGCTGGGCCTTCGGCTTCGGCATCGAACGCATCGCGATGCTGCGCTATGGCATCACGGACATTCGGCTGTTTTACGAGAACGACGTGCGGTTCCTGGGGCAATTCTGAAAAGGAGCCGAGCAATGAGATTCGCACCGCTCCTTTGCACTGTCGCAGCTGTCATTGCTTGCGCACTGACCTCAGCCAGTCAGGCCGCCGACCTGAAGACCCGCAACGTCTTCCTGCTGACCACCGACGGGCTGCGGTGGCAGGAGGTATTCGCCGGGGCCGAGGAGGAGCTGATCAGCAAGGAGAACGGGGGCGTCTCCAACACGAACGACTTGCGCATGGCGTTCTGGCGGCCGACGCCCGAGGCGCGGCGCGAGGCGTTGATGCCGTTTGTCTGGGGCAAGATCGCGAAGGAGGGCCAGCTCTGGGGCAACCGGAACAAGGGTTCGATTGTGCGCGTGACCAACGGGCACAATTTCTCCTACCCGGGCTACAGCGAGTTCCTCACCGGCGTGGCGGACGCCCGCATCGACAGCAACGACCGTAAACCGAATCCCAACGTGAACGTCTTCCAGTGGCTCCACGCGCAGCCGGCGTATCAGGGCCGGGTCGGCGCGGTGGTGAGCTGGGGCGTCATTCCTTGGATTCTCAATGCCGACGTGGCGGGTTTCCCGGTTTGGAGCGCCTTTGAACAACCGACCGGGGCGAAACGTTTTGCGCTGTCGCCGGCCGCCCAGGCATTGCTGGAGCGCACGACGCCACTCTGGGGTGACGTTTCGCTCGATACCTTCGCCGCGACGGCAGCCAAGGAAATGCTCCGCAGCGTCAAGCCGCGCGCACTTTACGTGGCGTTTGGCGAGACGGACGACTGGGCGCACGAAGGCCGCTACGACCGCTACCTGCACGCGACCCGGAACTTCGACCGCTTCGTCGGGGAGCTGTGGACATTGGTTCAGTCGCTGCCCGAATACCGCGACCAGACGACATTCATCCTCGCCAGTGACCATGGCCGAGGTCCGGCGCCGATCGCGTGGAAAAACCACGGCAAGGCTATCGCCGATTCCGCGTCCATCTGGATCGGGCTCCTCGGACCCGATACGCCGGCGCTGGGCGAGCGCAGCGATTCGCCCGCGGCCACCCAAGGTCAGGTCGCGGCGACGGTTGCAGATTACCTCGGGCTGGATTTTCGTTCTGCATTCCCCAATCGCGCTCCCGCACTGAAGCGATAGGTAGTTCCGTCATGCAGGGCCAAATTAATTGTGCTTCGTCGGAGTCTTCTGCCGCGTTGCCGCGCATCCACGGGTTGGACTCCATCCGCTGTGTTTGTGCCCTTTGGGTTTTCTTCTCCCATCTTGGAGTTGTAATGGTGCCGGCAGGTGGCGAGAGGGATTCGTGGCTCGAATGGATTTCACGATTTGGCAGCGCGACGGTGGGCAACGGGCCCGCGGCGGTCATTGCGTTCTTTGTGATCTCCGGGCTCTGCATCCATTACCCAAATGTTCTTCCGGGCAATTTCCGGCCTTCAGCCCACTATGCGCAACGATTCCTTCGCATATTGCCCCCTATGCTGGTGGCTTTGCTGGCGGGCGGCGTGGTTGGCGCAAAGGGCATTCAGGTATCACGTGAAACTTGGCAACTTCCCACGATCCTTTGGAGTTTGGTCGCGGAGT
Source organism: Verrucomicrobiales bacterium (assembly GCA_040375265.1). Lineage (GTDB taxonomy): Bacteria > Verrucomicrobiota > Verrucomicrobiia > Limisphaerales > UBA9464 > CAIWAH01. The sequence continues at coordinate 21,512 of JBEISV010000013.1, read as the reverse complement.
TGATTTACTATACAGTTTACCCGGCACTCAGAGTCATCGCCGGCCGAATCGGATGGCCGGCGATGCTGGGAACAGCTTACGCGTTCGCCGGTTTAACTATGATTCTCAATCCGGCGATCAAGGGAATGCAAGATTTCGGCTACGGACTGACTTGGATCGTGGGTTTGCCGAACTGGCTGTGGGGTTGCCTGTTGGCAGAACGGATTGCTTCTCGTGCTCCGGCGCTGATTTCGGGCAAATCTGTGATCTGGCCTCGTGCGGCGCTGTTCCTCATGTCTGCCTTGGGCTGGCGCTTGCTGTATGTCCACAAGCCCTACCTGCCCGCCAACGCCTTCATCATTTCCCTGCAAGCCATAGGAGCGACCTCTTTTTTGTGGCTAAGGGCGGAAGTGGATAACTTCCGAACCGTGTTGCCCTGGCGGCTGCTGGAATGGGCGGGAACTTGGAGCTATTCGTTGTATTTGATTCACGAACTCGGAAGAGCCCTATGGGAGATGGCCGTTCCAGCTCCTTCGACGATATTTGAGGCTTTGGCCGGGTCCGTTTTTCGGCCACTCGTCATTTTGGCGATCTGCTATGGTTTTTACCGACTCGTAGAGCTGCCCAGTCACAGGCTGGCTCGGCGTGCTGGAGCGCATTTCCGAAAGCGGTAAGTCACGACCAAGCGTTTCAGGTTCACGAATGCAGTTCATTCCCGCACTATCCCAAGATCAGTTTCATGAAGGTCACGCTCAACTGGCTCAAACAATACGTCGATTTCAACTGGTCCCCCGAGGAGCTCACCGAGCGACTCACGATGCTCGGCCTGGAGGTCGAGGGGGTGGCAAATGTCGGTGGTGAGTTTGCCGGCATCGTCGTCGCGCAGGTCATCACCCGCGACAAACACCCGAACGCGGACAAGCTATCCGTTTGCCGCGTGAACGACGGCCAGGGCGAGCGCCAGATCGTCTGCGGCGCCCAGAACTTTAAGGCAGGCGACAAGGTTCCGCTGATCCTACCCGGGGCGTCGTTGCCGCCGAAGCCGGGCGAGAAGGAGCCGTTCACCATCAAGGTCGGCAAGATCCGCAGCGTCGAATCCCACGGCATGATGTGCTCCCACGAGGAACTCGGCCTGGACCCGGAAGCCATCGGCCATCGCAAGGAGGACGGACTCCTGATTTTGCGCGAGGATGCCACCGTGGGGCAGTCGTTCGTCGAGTATCTGGGTCGAAGCGGCAGCGACGTGGTTTACGACTTGGAGGTGACGCCGAACCGGCCCGACCTGAACAGTGTCATTGGCATCGCGCGGGAAATTGCCGCGTTGACCGGCAATCCGCTGCGAACCCCCGCGGCCGAATTGCCAGTTGGCGCCGAACCGGCCGCCAGCCTGATCAGCCTGCGCTTGGATGCGCCGGATCTGTGCACGCGTTACACAGCCCGCGTCGTCAAAGGAGTCAAGGTCGGCCCCAGCCCGGATTGGCTCCGCTCCGCGCTGGAGAAAGTCGGTCTCCGCAGCATCAACAACGTCGTGGACGTCTCCAACTTCGTGATGCTGGAGACGGGCCAACCGCTGCACACGTTCGACTACCATTTGCTGGCCAAGGATGGCTCCGGCCGGCCCGCCATCGTTGTTTGGCGGGCAGTTGCCGGGGAGAAGTTTGTTACGTTGGACGGCAAGGAGCACGCGCTCGCGACCGAGAACCTGCTCATAGCGGACGAGTCTAAAGCCATCGCCTTGGCCGGGGTCATGGGTGGACAGAATACCGAGATCAACGCGACCACCGTGGACGTGCTGATCGAGGCCGCCTATTTCACCGCGACCAATATCCGCCGGACCAGCAAGACGCTCGGCCTGCGCACGGATGCCAGCTACCGATTCGAGCGCGGGGCCGACATCAACGCGTGCGAGCAGGCCAGTCGCCGTTGCGCCCAGCTTATTCTGGAAACCGCCGGCGGTGTCTTGGCCGACGGGGTTGTCGAAGCGTATCCCGAAATCGCCAAGGCGAAGGAAGTTTCCCTACGCCACGCCAAAACGGGCGCCTTGTTGGGCATCGAGATTCCCGTCGAAACTCAGGCGAAGATGCTCGCGAGCCTCGGGCTTACCCAGAAGTCCAGCACCGCGGAACCGGCCGTGAGCGCGTGGACCATTCCCTCGTGGCGGGTGGACCTGAAACGGGAGGCCGACCTCATCGAGGAGATCGCACGGCTCTACGGGGTGGACAAAATCCCATCCACGGCGCCCCGCGGGGCCGTCGGCTCCCACTCTTTCGATGCCGTATACGACCAGTTTGCCGAGGTTCGCCGAATTCTGTCCGGGCTCGGGCTGAGCGAGGCGCAGGGGCAGACGTTGATCAATGACGCCTTGGCCAAGACCGCGGCGACGGAACCGGTGCTGCTGGCGAATCCTCTCAGCAGCGACATGAACGCGCTCCGGCCGTCGCTGCTGCCCGGCTTGCTCGATACCCTCAGCCACAATTCGACGCGCCGGAACGGGGATGTGCAGTTGTTCGAGATCGGCCGCGTCTTCACGGCGCACAACGGGCAGGCCAAGGAAGGCTGGCGGGTGGCCATCGCGCTGACCGGGTCGCGGAGTCCAGGTTTCTGGTCCGGTGCGGAGCGTGACGCCAAATGTGATCTCTACGACCTCAAGGGACTGGTGGAAGCGCTGGTCGAGGCGCTGGGATTGCGGGGGGTGGCCTACGCCAAACGCGCTGAAAGCACGGCTCTATTCCTGGAGTCAGCGACCTTGGCCTTGGGCGGGAAGTTGCAACTGGGGCAGCTGGGTCAGTTGCTACCCGCCTTGGCGAAGCGGCACGACCTGCGAGATGCCGTGTTGCTGGCGGAGCTGGATCTCGACCAATTGTTGGCGCGGCGCAACGCGACCAAGGCGTTCAAGGCGCTGCCGCAGTTCCCGTCCAGTCGTCGCGACTTGGCGCTGCTGGTGCCGGAATCAACGACCCACGAGGCGGTCTTGCAGGTGGTGCGGCAGACAAAGCCCGCCAATTTGGACTCTGTCGAACTGTTCGACGTATTCCGTGGCAAGCACGTGCCGGAAGGGCAGAAGAGCCTTGCCTACGCCTTCACCTATCGGGCGGCAGACCGGACCCTCAAAGACGATGAGGTCAATGCAGCCCAGGCAAAACTCACGGAAGCCTTCCAAACGGTGCTGAAGGCAACGCTCCGCGATTAACGCCCGCCGCCCGGCGAATCAAGATTCCGACTCGTTGACGGTCTTGATGGCGATGACCACGTAGGCAACGACGAGGCCAACGGCGAAGGCGAAGATGAGCATGTCGGTGAGCATATCAGTGATGTGTTCCGGCCGGAGCCGATGATTGATGCCGTGACGCTGGCTGGCTTTGGGGCAGGGGACTCCACCGGTTTTGTCCGGCTATTTTCCCCGATTGTCGTCCTCGCCGGCTACGGTCGCCCGGCCCGGTGACTGCGCGGTTGACCACGCCGTTCCGCCGGCCGCATCGATTGGCGGGAAGCCACTTTGCGGCTGGTTTCCTGGCGGACGAGCTCGCGCTTGGCTTTGCTGCCCGTCGAGCGCGGATTCGAGGCCGTGGGCGAGATGCTTTGCACCCAGGTGTTGGCGGGTGTCGTCAGTGGCGGTGGCACCACGACGAGGGGCGCGGCCGGGGGGATTTTGTTCGTGGTTTTCATCAGGCGTAACCTCGGCTGTCCGCCGGAAACCGCCACGTGCCACTTGCCAGAAGCCGCCCTTGGCTTGCGGCTGACAGACACCGTGCGCAGCCGCCGATGGCGGGCTTGTCCTTCGCGGAATTCCGTGTCGCATTTTCGGTGGAGCCGCGGGAAGGCGGACCGCTATCGTGCCATCGTGAATTTGCTTCCGCCACCGTCGGCCATGATGCGCGCCTTTTTTGCCGGCGACCGCAGTTTCGATGGCCTGTTTGTGGCCGGGATCCGCACCACCGGCATCTACTGCCGGCCATCGTGTTCCGCTCGGAAGCCGAAGCCGGAGAATCTCGAATTCTTCGCCACCCCCCGGGAAGCCGAGTTGGCGGGTTACCGAGCGTGCCGGCGCTGCGGACCTCACCGCCCGAGTGGCGCAACTCCGGACTGGCTGAAACCATTGTTCGCCCGCATCGAGGCGGAGCCCGACCGGCGCTGGACGGGCGATGACCTGCGCGCCCTGGGTTTGGAACCCGCTCGGGTGCGGCGTTGGTTTCAGCAGCAGCATGGCCGGACATTCGCGGCGCATTGCCGGGAACTTCGCCTGGGGCGGGCCTTGGACACGCTGCGAGACGGCGGATCCCTGGACGACGCGGCGCTGGGCCACGGTTTTGAGTCGCATAGCGGTTTCCGGGAAGCATTTGCCCGGCATTTCAGTCGCCCGCCCGGCGATGCCCGGCAGGTCGACTGCGTGCACGCGGAAGTGATTCCTTCACCGCTGGGCCCGTTGCTGATTGCCGCGAGTGACTCCGGGATATGCCTGCTCGAATTCTCGGATCCGGCGCGACTCGACGTCACGCTGGGGCGGCTGAAACGGCAACTGGGGCTTCCGCTCGTTCCCGGGCGACATCCCTTGCTGGATCAATTGAAGACGGAACTCGCGGAGTATTTCGCCGCAAACCGGAAGCACTTCACCGTGCCGTTTCACGCCCCGGGCACGCCGTTTCAGCAGCGCGTCTGGTCCGGGCTTGGCCGCATTCCCTACGGCACCACATGGTCGTATGCCGACCTGGCCCGGCATGTTGGAAATCCGAAAGGATCCAGGGCCATCGGCCTCGCCAACGGGGCGAATCGGATCGCCATCCTCATCCCGTGCCACCGGGTCGTGAACTCGGGCGGCGCCCTGGGCGGTTACGGCGGCGGGCTCTGGCGCAAACGACTTCTGCTCGAACTGGAGCGAACGGGACAGCCCTTGCGCACCGTCCCGAATGGCGGCCCGGAAGCGCGATGAAGGAAATCACAAAAAGCCTTTGACGGTCGCCAAAGCCCATCGCTACTTTGCGCGCCCGTTACGGAATTCCAGAGTAGCTCAATGGTAGAGCACGCGGCTGTTAACCGTGTGGTTGTAGGTTCAAGTCCTACCTCTGGAGCCACTTCCCCGACCGGTGTCCCATAATGGTTCTTCAGATCCGCTTTGCCGAGAAATCCCCAAGTGTGTATGAGCTGCACAGTCGAAACGAACCTTCGGCGCTGAGCACCGCTACTCCTTCACCACGGCTGCTGACGATGCTTTGAGTGCTCACAGCCATGGCCTGGCCTCAATGACGATCGCGGCGATTTAGGCCGACCCGATGAGGCAGGCCAACAACGCGACGGACATTGAGTCGGGCCGTTGGCTTTGTCTTCTGAGCTCGGCCTGGCAGGACGTAATGCTCAGGACCGTCCGGCTCCCGTCGGCGCGGTAGCCTTCCTGACACCGCCAAGCAGATCCGATCAGCCATTACTTCGCTGCCACCAACACCCCAAACGCTGCCGGAAGATTTTACCCATTTGCCGGATTAACTGCGCTTCCCGACTCTCCGTCGGTTGCGGCTGTTCTCCTCACTTCGAGCGCCCTACGACCGGTGCGCCCTTGGTGGTGCCGAAACCGACGTTGGTTTGGGATCGCACGGTGACTTCATCGTTGGCGAACTGGAGCGTGAAGGTCGTCTGGTAGGGCGTTTCGCGGGCGCAGACCTTCACGGTGAAGGTGTCGTCCGCTGTCCAGGCCGCGCTGGCGACCAGCGGTTCGGCCTCGAGGGCGCCAAGGGGTCCGCGTGGCGCTGCGCCGAGGGAACCGTTGCCGGCGAGCCACCGGCCGTGACCGCAACGCAGGACCGTTTCTGTGCCGTTGATCCGGCGGGTCAGCAGCCAGCCGTCACTGACGAGCGGGGTGAGGCTAAGCGATTCCAGTTTCTGGTCATTGGCCGGGAAGGTGAACGCTCGCCCGAACACATCGGACGCCCGGGGTGAAGTCGCGGCGCCCACCGGCATTTTTACGGTGAGGCTTCGTAGCTTGGCCGCGAGCCGGTCTTGGGCGGTTTTATCGGATGGCAGGCGTTTGGCGGCGAAGGCCGGCCGCAGCTCGTTCCACAGGTGATTCAGCACCGCCTGCATGTCGCCGAGCCCGCTGGTGATTGCCACGACGGCGTCCTGTTCCGGCAGCACCACGCAGTATTGGCCGAAGGCGCCGTCGCCCCGGTAGGCGCCGTGCTGGCAGCGCCAGAACTGGAACCCGTAACCTTGGTCCCAGTCGCTCGCGGGATTGCTGCCGTTGGAAACCTGCTTGGCCGTCGCCGCCGCGATCCATCCGGCGGGCAGGAGCTGCTTGCCCTGCCAGCGCCCCTGTTGCAGGTAGAGTTGGCCAAACTTCGCGATGTCCTCCGTGCGCAGCCGCAGGCCGTAGCCGCCGAGGCTGATGCCCTCGAAGTTGGCGTCCCAGCGCGGCTCGCGGATGCCCAGCGGCTCGAACAGGCGCGGCCGCAGGTAGTCCAGTGCTGTCTGCCCGGTCACGCGCTGCACCAGCGCCGACTGCATGAAGGTGGCTGCGGTGTTATATTTGAAGTGGGTGCCCGGTTTGTGCGGCACCGGTTGGGCGAGGAAGGTCTTCGCGGAAATCTTGTCCGGTGACGTGGGCGGTTCGTCCTGGTGCCCGGTGGCCATCGTGAGCAGGTCCCGCACGCGCATCGCCTTCAGGTTGCCGCCGGGTTCGGCGGGGGCGTCGTCGGCGAAGAACTTCAGCACCGGGTCGTCCACCGACAGCTTGCCTTCGGCGACCGCCAGGCCGACCGCGGTCGAGGTGAAGCTCTTGCTCAGCGAATACAGCTCGTGCCGGGTCGCCGCATCATACGGTCCCCACCAGCCTTCGGCCACGACGTGTCCGTGGCGCACCAGCATCAGGCTGTGGACTTGGTCCATCGCGTCGAGCGCCTCGACCAACCGGAGCAACTGGGCCGACGCGACGCCCTGCTTTTCCGGCGTGCTGCGGGGCAGGGCCAAGGAATCGGCGGCCAGGACGGTGGCGACCGCCACGAAGCCGGCCAGCGCGGTGGCCACACCTCGGAAAGGGGAGATCATGCCCGAAACCGTGCGGTGGCCCGGAACGGCTGCCAAGCAAAAGGCCGTGGAGCGGTCCGGGATCCGATTCCCCTGGTGATGGGCGGAAGTCAGCAGTCCCGCTTGCCCTGAACTTCAGGTGCGCTGCTTACCCGAAACAAGCGGCTTGCAGCGGCGGGCTTCGCCCCTAACGTCGCCCCCTTGTCCGCGCCCCGGCGCCTTCACCTGATGAGCAATTCCGCGACTGTCCCGTTCACCGATTCCTTCGTCCGCCGCCACATTGGACCCCGTCCGGCCGAAATCGCCGAGATGGCCCAGGTCTGCGGCCACAAGTCCCTCGAAGCCCTCGTGGCGGCCGCCGTGCCGCCGGTGATCCGCGCCAGCCGGCCCATGGACCTGCCGCCCGCGCTCAGCGAGACCGAGGCGCTCGCCCGGCTGAAGTCCGTCGCCGCCAAGAACCAGGTGTTCCGTTCGTTCATCGGCATGGGCTACTACGACACGATCACGCCGCCCGTGATCCAGCGGAACATCCTCGAGAACCCGGGCTGGTATACGCAATACACGCCCTACCAAGCCGAAATTTCCCAAGGCCGCCTCGAAGGGTTGCTGAATTTCCAGACGCTGATCTGCGACCTCACGAAGCTGGACATCGCCAATGCGTCCATGCTCGACGAGGCGACCGCCTGCGCGGAGGCGATGATGCTCTGCCATCGCATGAAGGAGGCCGAAACCCACGCCGGCGCCGCGAAGCGCGACGTGTTCTTCGTCGCCAACAACTGCCATCCGCAGAACATCGACCTGGTCCAGACCCGCGCGAAGGCGCTCGGCCTTGAGGTGATCGTGGGCGACTGGAAGACGTTCCAGTTCTCCGACGACTTCTGCGGCGCGCTGATCCAATACCCGGCGACCGACGGATCGCTCCACGACTACGCCTCGTTCGTGCAGGCCGCCCACGCGGCCGGCGCCCTGGTAGTCGTCGCGACCGATCTGCTGGCGCTCACGTTGCTCAAGGCCCCGGGTGAGTTCGGCGCCGATGTAGCGGTGGGCAGCGCGCAGCGCTTCGGTGTGCCGCTGGGTTACGGCGGACCGCACGCAGCGTTCTTCGCCACGCGCGACGCCTTCAAGCGCCAGATGCCGGGCCGCCTCGTCGGCGTGTCCAAGGACGCCCGCGGCAAGCCCGCGCTGCGCCTCTCGCTCGGCACGCGCGAGCAGCACATCCGCCGGGACAAGGCCACGTCCAACATCTGCACCGCGCAGGCCCTGCTCGCTAACATGGCGATGGCCTACGCCTGCTACCACGGCCCGGCCGGTCTCAAGGCGATCGCCGGCCGCGTGGCCAGCCTCACCGCCTTGCTGGCCGACCGCCTGAAGGAAATCGGCATGCCGGTGGAGAACACGTCCTCGTTCGACACGCTGACCGTCCACGTGGGCAAGGAAGACGTTACCGACATCGCCAAGATCGCCGCCGGCCATCACGTGAATTTGCGCCTGGATCTCACCGGGCACATCGGCCTTTCGCTGGACGAGGCCACGACGGTCGAGGAAGTCGAACTGCTGGTCCGCATCTTCAACAACGACCGGCCGTCCGCGGCGAAGTCGGCGAAGGTGCCCGGCCCGCTCACCCGCATTCCGGCCGCGTTGCAACGCACCGGCGGTTACCTCGCGCACCCCGTCTTCAACCGCCACCACAGCGAGACCGAGCTGCTGCGTTACCTGCGCAAGCTGGAGGCCAAGGACCTGTCGCTCTGCCACAGCATGATCCCGCTCGGTTCATGCACCATGAAGCTGAACGCGACCGCGGAGATGTTCCCCGTGAGCTGGCCCGAGTTCGCGAAGCTCCACCCCTTCGCCCCGCTCAGCCAGACCCGCGGCTACCAGCAGATGTTCGAGGAACTGGAACAGTGGCTCTGCGAATGCACCGGGTTCGCCGGCGTGTCCCTCCAGCCCAACGCGGGTTCGCAGGGCGAATACGCCGGCCTGCTCATCATCCGCGCATGGCATGATTCCCGGAACGAAAGCCACCGGAACATCTGCCTCATCCCGACCTCCGCCCACGGCACGAACCCCGCCTCGGCCGTCATGGCCGGCCTCACGGTCGTGCCCGTGGCCTGCGACGGCGACGGCAACATCGACGTCACCGACCTCCAGGCGAAGATCGAGGCGCACCGCGCCAACCTCGCGTGCCTCATGGTGACCTACCCGAGCACGCACGGAGTCTTCGAGACCTCCATCCGCGACATCTGCGAGGCGGTCCACGCGGCTGGCGGACAGGTTTACATGGACGGCGCGAACATGAACGCCCAGGTCGGCCTCACGTCGCCTGGCGAGATCGGCGCCGACGTCTGCCACCTCAACCTGCACAAGACCTTTTGCATCCCGCACGGCGGCGGCGGTCCCGGCGTTGGCCCCGTCTGCGTGGCGGAGCACCTGGTGGACTTCCTTCCCGGCCACGCGGTCGTGAACCTCGGCGGCGAGAACCCGATCGGCGCCGTCAGCGCCGCGCCGTGGGGCAGCGCGAGCATCTGCGTCATCCCCTGGATGTATTGCCAGATGATGGGTGCCGCCGGCCTGACCGAGGCGACCAAGGTCGCGATCCTCAACGCGAACTACATTTCCAAGCGCCTCGAAAACCACTTCCCGACGCTTTACCGCGCCAACGGCCTTGTCGCCCACGAGTGCATCCTCGACCTGCGCCCATTCAAGTCCGTCACCGCCGAGGACGTCGCCAAGCGGCTCATGGACTTCGGCTTCCACGCCCCGACGCTGAGCTGGCCGGTGGCCGGCACGCTGATGGTCGAGCCCACCGAATCCGAGCCCAAGCACGAGCTCGACCGCTTCTGCGACGCCATGATCGCCATCCACGGCGAGATCGCGGCCATCGAGTCCGGCGCGGCCGACGCGAAGAACAACGTCCTGAAAAACGCGCCGCACCCCGCCGACGTGGTGACGGCCGACACATGGGACCGCCCCTATGGCCGCGAACAGGCGGCGTATCCCGTGGCGAGCCTGCGCGACTTCAAGTTCTGGCCCGCCGTCGGCCGCGTGGACAACGTTTACGGTGACCGCAACCTCGTGTGCTCCTGCGCGGGCATGGAGGCGTATTCGGCCTGATTGCAGCTACGCCTTCCGCTCCCAGCGGAACTTCCGTTCCGCCTCTTGGATCGGCAGGTCGTTGATGCTGGCGAAGCGGGACCGCATGTAGCCGAGTTCGTCGAACTCCCAGTTTTCGTTGCCGTAGGAGCGATACCAGTGGCCGGAGTCGTCGTGCCATTCGTATTCGAAGCGCACGGCGATGCGGTTGCCGGTGAAGGCCCACAGCTCCTTCTTCAGCCGGTAGTCCAGTTCGCGGGCCCACTTACGGCGCAGGAACTCCACGACCGCGGCGCGGCCGTCGATGAACTCGGCGCGGTTCCGCCAGTGCGTGTCGGCGGTGTAGGCGAGCGACACGCGCTCCGGGTCGCGGCTGTTCCAGGCGTCTTCGGCGGCCTGGACCTTCTGGCGGGCTGTCTCCTCGGTGAACGGCGGCAGGGGCGGGCGGGGATTCATGTCAGGGCTGAGCCTTGAGTTTGGCCTCCAGTTCGGCAATCCGCGCCTTGAGCGGCGCGACCACGTGCTCGACCTCGTCGGCGGTGTAACGGGGCGTGATGAACTTCGGGCAGTTCCAATCGAAGGCCACCACGTCGATCAGGAACACCCGTTCCGCCCGCGCGGCGCCGGTGCCGGCCGGCTGCACACGCTCGGCCTCAGCGGGATGCACGCGGGCATCCAGCACGCGGGCGTGGGCGAGGAGCTTCAGGCGCTCGCGGTTCGGGTAGTCCATCAGGAACAGCGTGACGCGGTCGTCCACGGCGAGGTTGCCGGTCGAAAGCATCTGCCGGTTTCCGCCGTAGTCGGCGAAGCCCAGCGTGTGGTCGTCGAGCACGCGCAGGAATCCGCGCGGCCCGCCGCGGTGCTGCACATAGGGCCATCCGGTCTCGGTGACCGTGGCGAGGTAGAACGAGTCGCGTGCCGCGATGAACGCCCGCTCTTCGTCCGTGAGCAGGTCGCGCTCGGGCGCGTCAAATGCCCCGGCGGCGCGACCGTAGTAGCGCCGTTGGGCGTCGAGCACGGACGGCGTGAGCATCGTCTGGAGAAAGCGGGCGGCCATGGGAGGAGCGGTTAAGGTTTGGGCTAGCCTCTCAGCGGCTGCCGCCGAAGGACAGATGATCGTCGAGGTCGAGGTAGGCGAAGACGGTTTCGATGTCCTCGCGGCGCGCGTCGAGCCGGGCGATGCCTTCGCCGAGCCATTGGTGGCCGTCCACGCTGTGGTCGGTGTAGGTCTCCGTCCAGGCCGCCCAGGCGGCGATCTCGTGCGGCGACTTCCGCGCCCGGTCGTTCAGCCATTGTAGCACCTCGAAGTCGCCCGCGCCGGCGCGGACCTGAGCGAGCAGTTCCTCCGCCGTCACGCCGGTGAAGCCGAACAGCAGCGTGTCGAGCGGGTTGTTGAACTGGTAGTCGCCCAACCGTCCGGCGAGCGAGGCGCGGGCCTTGTCGAGCACACGCGCCAGGATGGTGTAACCGCCAAGGCGAACGCGGGGGCTGCGGGGCGGTCGTTGGGTAAGATCGGGAGCCGGGTTGGTGGTCATGGTCAGTTTCTTGTCGTTCTCTGTTTCAGCGCCGGACAAGCTTTCGTCCGGACGCCCTTTCCCTTCGCACGAACCCGCGGATTCCGTAAGGAGCCACAATCGCGTGGGGTGGGCACTTTTCGGTGTATCTTTATGAGCGCCAGCGAGGGGAAACTGCTGAAGAAACTGCCGAAGCTGAAACCCGGCCGTGCCGATCGCCTGCTGGAGGACGTCATCGGCTGCCGCTGGACCATCAGCGTGCTGCGCGCGGTCGCGGGCGGGGTGCGACGGCCCGGCGCGCTGGAGCGCCACATCGAGGGCATCAGTCCCAAGGTGCTGAATGACCGGCTCAAGCACTTCACCACCGCGGGCGTGTTTGAGCGCGTGGCGTTCCCGGAGATTCCGCCGCGGGTGGAATATCGCCTCACGCCGTGGGGCCGGAAGTTCACGCGGCTGCTCCGGGAACTGGAAAAACTACAGGCTGAACTGGACGGATCTGCCCAGGCGTAGGTGTGGAACCATTGCCGCAATTGCGCTGTCCCCGGCGCGCTGGCCGTTGTAGTGACGTGCTTGAACAGCACGCTCTACCCGCCATGAATGCCCTCGTCCTGCGCCTTCTTTCCGTTGCCCTCATCCTGTTCCTTGCGGGCTGCGCCACGTCGCGCGAGGAATCCGGCCCCCCCTCCACCGGGCGGCTGTATCACCTCGGTCACCACACGTTCAAGGTGACCACCCAGTCCGTGGAAGCGCAGCGTGCGTTCGACCGCGGGCTAACGCTGGCCTACGCCTTCAGCCACCGCGCCGCCGAGGACGAGTTTCGCCGCGCCGCGCAGGCCGACCCGGACTGCGCGATGGCGTGGTGGGGCGTAGCTTTGGTGAACGGGCCGCACATCAACTTCCCCGCCGTGCCGCCGGATCACGCGAAGACCGCTTGGGACGCGCTCACCAGGGCGAAGGCACTCGCGCCGAAGGCCGGCGAACTGGAACGGGCGTTGATCGGCGCGCTGGAGAAGCGGTATGCGAATCCGCCGCCAGAGGACCGCGGGCCGCTGGACAACGCCTATGCGGCGGCGATGCGCGAGGTCTGGCGCGCGCATCCGGAGAATGCAGATGTGGGCACGCTCTGTGCCGAGGCGCTGATGGACCTTCACCCGTGGGATTTCTGGCAGCAGACTGGCGGGGCGCAGCCGTGGACGGCGGAGGTTCTCGCCACCTTGGAACAGACGCTGAAGTTCAACCCGAACCATCCTGGCGCGACGCATCTCTACATCCACGCGGTCGAGGCTTCGCCAAAGCCGGAGCGCGCCTTGGCCGCCGCCAACCGCTTGCGTGACCTGGTGCCCGGCGCGAGCCATCTCGTCCACATGCCGGCGCACATCTACGCGCGCGTCGGCCAGTGGACGGACGCCGCGCGGGCCAACGAGCGCGCGATGGCGGCCGACGCGGTGTATCGGGCGACGTTCGCGCAGCCCGGCTTCTACGCGATGTATATGGCGCACAACACGCACTTCCTCGCCTTCACCGCGATGATGCGCGGACGCAGCGCCGACACCATCCGGCTCGCCCGGGAAATGGTGGCGTCCGTGCCGGAGGATTTCCTGAAGAACTACGCGCCAGTGGCCGACGGCTACATGATCTTCGTGTCCGAGGCGCTGATGCGCTTCGGACGGTGGGAGGAAATCCTCGCCGAACCGCAGCCGCGTCTCGGCCTGCCGCTGTCGCTCGCGCTCTGGCATTTCACCCGCGCGGTCGCGCTCACGGCGCTGGATCGGACCGAAGAGGCGCGGAAGGAACAGGCCGCTTTCCAGGCCACGTCCGCCGCTGTGCCGAAGGAATGGACCTTCGGCAACAACTCCGCCACACCGCTGCTTGCCATCGCCGCGAACGTGCTGGACGGCGAAATGGCCGCGAAGGCGGGACGCTTCGACGAGGCCATCGCGAAGCTGCGCGCCGCCGTGCAGATCGAGGACAGCCTGCGCTACGACGAGCCGCCGGACTGGATGCAACCAGTGCGACACACGCTGGGCGCGGTGCTGCTCCGCGCAGGCCGGGCCGCCGAGGCGGAGGCCGCCTATCGTGAAGACCTCGCGAAGTATCCCGGCAACGGTTGGTCGCTCTTTGGGCTGAGCCGCTCGCTCGTGAAGCAGGGCAAAGACTCTGAGGCGCGGAGGGTGGAGCGCCGCTTCCTGAAAGCGTGGGCCGACGCGGACCTAAAGCTGAGTTCCACCTGCCTTTGCCAGCCGGGGAATTGACCGCCGCACGCCCCCAGTGCAGTCGGGAGTGTGCGGACAAATCCGTCTGGCGAACGCAGCCCTTACGGCTTGCTGAGCCGGAAGAAGCTGCCAGTGCCGGTCAGCGGTGAGATGATGACTTGGTTGTTGGTGCCAACCACGGTTACGGGGTTGCCTACGTTCGCCCAATCCATTGCGTTGAGGCCTTCAGTCCGCTGGAGCACGACACCGATTGCATTGGTGGGCCAGAACAGGGTGAGCGTGCCAGATAGCGGGACGAGGTAAGACAGCGGCGGAGGACCGGGGACGAAGGTCGCCACGAGCGACCGGTTCACGAGGTTGGTGAACGTGTAGCTGGCGGAATTGCTGACAACCTTGCCGTGCTCGGTCCATGAGGCGAAGGCGAAGCCCGCCGCCGGCGTGGCGGTCACGGTTGCCGGCGTGCCGTTGTCGTAGGTGCCGTCGCCGCTGGTGGTGCCTTGGTTGATCGGTGACGCGACGGTGTCCACGGTGCTGCGCTGGGGGAGCGCGACTCCGGCCTCCGCAACGGTGAGCGTGTAGGTGCGGCGAACGGTCGGGTCGGTGCCCGCGTTCGCTTCAACCGTGAACGAGAAAACGCCTGCTTCCGCGGGCGTGCCAGAGAGTTGGCCGGATACCAGGTCCAACGTCATGCCGTTCGGCAACGCTCCCGTGCTGGTGGCCGTGAACGGGGCGCTGCCCCCGATGACTACCGTGCGGGTCGGATAGGGCACGCCGAGTTCGCCGTCCTGCACATGTTCGGTCAGGCCGACGGGCGCTTCCGCGTCGAAAGCGGACATCTGCGAGCCGACATAGTCGCCGACGATCACCACGGTCGAAAGATCCACCTCCACACCGTTGACGGTCATGGTGCCGACGCCGTGAAGGTCGTCGGGACCGACACTTTCAGCCAAGGCCTCCCCGGACTCGTTGTCGATCGGGCCGACGTATTTGTAGAACTCGTAGCGACGGGTGATGACCTCGTCACCTTGGTCCAAGTCCTCCGGGGCGCCCTTGAGTTCGCCGTTCTTGCCGCCGTCGGCCTTCTTGAAATCCGTCTGGAGGATCTGCCACTCCACCTCGACCTCATCGGGCTCGCCGTTGCGCCAGTTCGGATCGTTGGGGTCTTCCGGGTCGTCGGACACCAGGTCCCGGAGTTTGACTTCCCGGTTGTTGTGGCCGGTCGTCCGGATCTCTTTGACCCACGACGCCGGACCGAACTCCCGCACTTGCTCAGCGCGTGGCGGCTTGATGGCCGCCTCCACCTGAGCCGGCTTGCCTCCGTTCGGCGGGTTGTAGGTGAAAACCGGTGTGGCGACGTTCACCGCCGGACCGCGCACCAAGGCGCCGGCACCATCGTCCACCAGCCAGTGATAGATGATGTTGGTCGGTGAGCCGGCGTAACCCACGCCGAAGTGCTCGCCGCCGAAATTGACCGACGGATCGGTGAACTGGTGCCCCTGGGTCGGAGCGATCGGGCCGGACGGGATGGCCGTGTAGGCCGCCCAAGTTCCATTGGTCGTCTTCGCGCTGGCGTAGCGGATGATGACCCTGGGGTGCAGCGGATTGGCGCTGTCTTCGGTGATCTGCGGTGTGCCGTAGTGGTTCCAGTCGTAGGTGTAGGTGATATCCTGGCTGTGGAGATCCTCGATCTCGATCTCGAAACCGTGGCACTCCACGCCGGTGTCGTTCACCGTGTCGAAGTTGTTGATCGTTCCATAGGCGGTGCTCGCGTTGGAAATGCCCGCGGCCAGCATCAGGGAGCCCAAGGTCACGGCCAAGATGCGAAGCTGCCGCAGAACAGGTGCGGACAAGAAGGGGGGCGAGTTAGTCTGCATGAGCTAGAAGTTATCGAGATCGTCGCTGGGACCGGTCTTGGTGGTAGGCTGGCCGATGCTGAACCCCGTGGCTTCCCGGATGTTGTCCAATACCCAACCCGAACTTCGTTCTGGTGCCGCGGCCGAGCTGGGACGCTGCGGGCTTATCACCGGCGCGGAGGAAGGCGAGTTCCTCTGTCTGGCCGCCGGCGCCACCCCGGCGCAGGTCGTGAAACGGCTCGTGAAGCTGGGCTTTCCCGTCCACGCGATCACCCGGGAGGAATCCACGCTCGAACAGTTTTACCTCTCGCTCGTGAAGAAAACCCCGCCGCCGGCCTGAACCCCTTTCCCCGCGTGTTCCTCCTCCAGCTCAAGCACGAACTCTGGAAGCTCGTCGGCAAGAAGCGGACCTACATCGGCTTCGGCGCGTTCCTGCTCGCCCAGCTCGCGGTGATCCTGATGTTCCGCTACACGAAGGCCGCCGTCGCGATCCGCCGGGCGCTGGAAGGCGGCGGTTATCCGGCGGATGACTTCCTCACCGCCGGCACCATTGCCACTCAGATCGTCATCCCCGTCGCCTTCCTGCTGCTGCCGCTCTACGTCGCGTTGGTTGGCGGCGACCTCGTGGCCAAGGAGACGGAGGACGGCACGCTGCGGATGATCTTGGCGCGGCCCATCTCGCGGCTCCGCCTGCTCACGCTCAAGTGGGTCGCCGGCGCGCTGTTTTCGTTGGCCCTGTCGCTGATGCTCGGCGGGTGCGGTTGGCTGCTGGCTTCGATCTGGTTTCCGCAGGGCGGCCTGTTCGCCATCCAGATCGAGGGTGGTCCCGGGGGCGGCTTCGCCGTGTTCGGCGCCGGGGAAGGGCCGTGGCGCTACCTCGCCGCGCATGCCCTGCTGGCGACCAAGGCAATCACCGTGCTGAGCCTCGCGTTCCTGTTCTCCTGCTTCAACATGAAACCGGCGGCGGCGACGATCCTCGCGCTGTCGGTCATGTTCGTGAGCGTCATCCTCATGAACGTCCCTTGGTTCGCGGACTACCGGACGTGGTTCCTCACCCATCACCTGAACCTCTGGCAGTGGATGTTCCTCCAGACGCCGCCCGGGATGAAGATGCTGGAATCGCTGTGCCTGCTCGCGGGCTTCAACGTGACGTTCTTCGCCGTCGGTGCGGCGGCCTTCCAGGTCCGCGACATCAAGTCGTAAGGTGCCCCGCCGGTCGCGGGGCCCGGCGGTCCGATTGGGCATTCCCTCCGGCGGCGGATTCGCGTAACTCCTGCGGCGCGCCATGAGCAGTGCACACACGCCCCGCGAACTCGGTTACCGCATGCCCGCCGAATGGGAGCCCCACGTCGCCACCTGGCTGACGTGGCCCCGGCCCGAGGGCATCAGTTTTCCCGGCCGTTACGAGCCGGTGCCCGACGTTTACGCGCAGTTCATCTTCCACCTCACGCAGCACGAAACCGTGCAGATCAACGTGTGGCACGACGACATGGCGGAAGGCATCCGCCAGGTGCTGCGGAGGCACCACGTCCCGCTGGAACGGGTCGGCTTCCACCATTTCCCCAGCTACGAACCTTGGTGCCGTGATCACGGTCCGATCTTCGTGACTCGCGACAGTGCGGCCGGCCGCGACCGCGCCATCGTGGACTGGGGCTACAACGCCTGGGGCGGCAAGTATCCGCCGTTCGACCTTGATGACGCGGTGCCCCAGCACGTCGCCCAGTTGCGCGGACTGCCGCTGTTCAGCCCGGGCATCGTGATGGAAGGCGGCTCGCTGGAGGTGAATGGCGCCGGCACGCTCCTGACCACCGAAGCCTGCCTGCTGAATCCGAACCGGAACCCGAACCTGAACCGGGCGCAGATCGAGCAATACCTCCGCGATTACCTCGGCGTGCGGCACATCCTGTGGCTCGGTGACGGCATCGTGGGCGATGACACCGACGGGCACATTGATGACCTGACCCGCTTCGTGAACCCGACCACTGTGGTCACCGTGGTGGAGGAGGATCCGCAGGACGAAAACTACGGCCTGTTGCAGGAGAACCTGCATCGACTGCGCACAATGAAGGATCAGGACGGGCATCCGCTCCGCATCGTGGAGCTGCCCATGCCCGGCCTCGTCGAATGCGAGGACCAACGGCTGCCGGCGAGCTACGCCAATTTCTACATCGCGAACCGCCAGGTCATCGTGCCGACCTACCGGCACGCCAACGACGCGCGTGCCCTCGAGATCCTCCAGCGCGAATTCCCGGACCGGAAAGTCGTGGGCATCGATTCCTCCGACCTGATCTGGGGGCTGGGCTCGTTCCATTGCATCAGCCAGCAGGAACCCGCCTAGTCCGTCGCCCATGGGGAACTCGCCGCAGGGCTTGCAACTCGACCGCGTGGTGTTGCTCGGCCGCACGCTGGACGAATACCGCCGCTATTTCGCGCTCGACCTGGACTCGTGGCGGGGACGTCCGGTGCTCGACGTGGCGTCTGGCGTCAGCTCGTTCTGCGCCGAGGCAAACGCCGCCGGCCTGAACGTGACGGCCTGCGATCCGATCTACGCGCGGACGCCGGAAAGTCTCCGGCCGCAGTGCGCCGCGGACCTCGATCTGGTGGTGGCCGGCGTGCGCGGGAAACCCACGTATCGCTGGGACTTTTACCGGACGCCCGAAGGCATGCGGACCTTCCGCGAGAGGGCCTGTCGCGAATTCCTCGCCGACTTTTCAGCGAATCCGGCCCGTTACGTCGTGGGCCAGTTACCGGCGCTGCCCTTCGCCGACGGTGCCTTCGACCTCACGCTCGTCTCCTACCTGCTGTTCGCCTACGAGCGGCAATTCGACTACGAATTCCACCGGCGCGCCGTGCGGGAGCTGATGCGCGTGACCCGCGGCGAAGCCCGGCTGTATCCGGTCGTGTCTTTCGAGGCGCAGCGCTCGGAATACATCACCCGCTTGGGCGAAGATCCGGCGCTGGCCCACCTCCGGTTTGAAGTTGTGCCCACCGACTTCGAGTTCCTCCTGAACTCAAGCTTCTACCTGCGCGTGACCCATCGGGAGCCGACGGGCGCTTGACGCCGCCGCGTTTCGCCCGCTTCGCTTGGCCATGCTCCAGTCCGGCCTCCTGAATCCGCACCTGCTGTCGCTGCTCGCGCGCATCCGGCACACCAACACGCTGGTGATCGCCGACTCGATGTTCCCCTCGTGGCCGGGGATCGAGACGGTGGACCTGGCGCTCATCTACGGCGTGCCGACGGTGCCGCAGGTGTTGGACGCGGTGCTGGCTAACTGGAAATGCGGCGCCGCGTGGTTTGCCGAGGAATTCCAGCGCCACAATCCGCCGGAGGTTCAGGCCGAATTCATGCGGGCCTTCCGCGGGGCGCCCGTGACCTTCGAGCCGCACCTCGCGCTGAAGGCGCGGGTGCCCCAAGCGATTGGCCTGATCCGCACCGGCGAACACCGCATCTACACCAACGTGGTGCTGGAATCGGCGTAGGCGGCAGGCCGCGCCCAGTTGCTCCGGCTACTCCACCCGATTCAAAACCATCCGAGCTTCCGGCGGTTCACGTAGTAGAGGCCACCGAGCACGCGGGAGAGGAAGAAGGCCGACCACAACGCGTCAAATTGGTCCACCAGCGCGCCGAGGTAAGGCACGGCATTGGCCAGTTCGCCGGTCAGCGCCTGCACGGCGATCAGGCCGGCGAACACGACCAACGTCAGCAGGTAGTGAGCGGGCACGGCGAAGATCGCCCGGAAGACCAGCAGTGGATTGAGGGCCGCGAGGCTGTCGAACATCGCCACGCCCAGCGCCGCCATCGGGAAATACAGGGCTCCCGCGAAGCCGAGTCCGCCGGCGAGCAGCAGGTCGGAATCGGGAATCTCGCGGTGGTTCGCCTCCGCGATCTTCAGCACGGCGAACGCCGGCGCAAAGCACAGCGCGACCGTCGCCAGCCATTGGAACCATTTCTCCACCAGTTCGCCCTTGTCGGTCATCGAGGGCCAGCGCGGCAGGGTGTCCTCACCCTGGGCGGTGCCGTGGATCACCGACTGGAGCATGAGCAGCAGGTATCCCCACATCCCGATCGAAAGCGCGAGGCCAAAGAGGCCGAACGAGCCGAACTTGGCCGCTGACTCTAGGACGGTGAACACGACGGTTCCGGTGAGGAGGATGATCAGCCCGTCGCCACGGAACGGATAGCTGAACGCATCCCCGACGAAGCTGGCGAAGGACCGTTCGGAGGCGACGCCCGGCAACGGCGTAGCCGCAACCGGGGCCGGGGCCGGCGCGACAGCCGCTTCCACTCCCGGAAACAACGCCTCCAGCGGCACCCATTCCGGCATGCCTTCCGCCCAGGCGAAGTCCTGCGGCGACAGCGAACCGGCGGCGAGCATTTCGCGGACGGCCTCGGCGGGAAACGGGCCGACTTCCTGGCCGTTTTGGAGGATAACTAGGGAAGCGGGTGTCATGCCGGGGCGGAAGTTCGCCCGGGAACTATCCCGTCGGCTAAGTCCGGGCAAGCCGCGAGTCGGCTAGGAGCGCGGCTCTCCGAGCCGCAACTCTCCTCTTGATCCAATGGTCAAACGCCGCACGCGGCTCCGAGATCCGCGCTCCCGCCGGTCAGGCTCGGCGCCACGAGCCGTCCTCGCCCCCCCGTCAGCTGCGCTCCGGATTCGACAGGCACGGTGCGGCCGGCCAGATTCGCCGCCCGATGTCGAAGCCGTTGGTCATTGCCGGTCGCGAATTCACGAGCCGCCTTTTTGCGGGCACGGGCAAGTTCCCGTCGCCCGAAGCCATGCGCGACGCCCTCGCGGCGAGCGGCACCCAGATGGTCACCGTCGCCCTGCGGCGCGCCGACCTTTCCGGCCGGAAAGATCCCTTCGCCAACATCCTCGAGTTCATCGATCCGGCGAAATACCTCCTGCTGCCGAATACCAGCGGCGCCATGAACGCCGAGGAAGCCGTCCGCCTCGCCCGCCTCGCCGTCGCCGCCGGCCTGCCCAAGTGGGTGAAGCTGGAGATCCACCCCGACCCGCGTTACCTGCTGCCCGATCCCATCGAGACGCTGAAGGCCGCCGAGATCCTGGTGAAGGAAGGCTTCGTGGTGTTGCCCTACATCAACGCCGATCCCGTGCTCGCCAAGCGCCTCCAGGAAGTTGGCACCGCAACGGTCATGCCGCTGGGTTCGCCCATCGGCTCCCATCGCGGCCTCCAGACGCGTGACCAGCTCCGGATCATCATCGAACAGGCGATCGTGCCCGTGGTGGTGGATGCCGGCATCGGCGCGCCGAGCCACGCGGCCGAGGCGATGGAACTCGGCGCGGACGCCGTGCTCGTGAACACCGCCATCGCCGTCGCCAGCGACCCGAACCGCATGGCCGTCGCCTTCCGGCAGGCCGTCGAGGCCGGGCGCACCGCCTTCGAACTGGGCCTCGGCGCCCCGCTCACGACGGCGAGTCCGACGAGTCCGTTGACTGCGTTCCTCGGCTAGCTGGTGCCTTGCGCGCCAACGGCCGCCTTGCCACGTTCAAACCATGACGACGGAGGCTCTTAAGGCGCACCTGAACGCCACGCCCTTTCACCCGTTTCTCATCCACCTCAGTGACGGGCGGGCGGTGCCGGTGAAGCATCCCGACTTTGTCGCCCTTTCGCCGAAGGGTTTGGAAGCGATGGTGTGGACCGATGACCACACCTACGAGTTCGTTTCGCTCGCAGCGGTGACCTCTCTGAAAGTGACCCGCAAGCCGAGGGCGAAGTCCGCGGCCTAGCCGGCGCCGGCGGGGATTCCGCTCAATCCAGCTTCCGCCAGAACAGGTTGGCCACCTGCGCGGGGACGGAGGAGGCGCGGAGCTCGATCACTTCCCGCGGCG
>JBEISV010000502.1:0-3490 GCA_040375265.1 Verrucomicrobiales bacterium | reverse complement strand
GAGCCAGTTGCGGGCGGCGTTGCCGGCCAAGTTCACGATCCTGAGCGGCGATGATTCGCTGACACTGCCCTTTATGTCCGTCGGCGCGGCCGGCGTGGTGAGCGTCGCCTCGAACGTGGCGCCCAAGCAGGTCAGCGCGATGGTCAATGCCTTCGCCGAAGGCGACCTCGCGAAGGCGCAGAAGCTGCACGCGCAGTTCTACCCGCTCTTCAAGAATCTCTTCGTGGAATCCAACCCCGCCCCTGTGAAGGCCGCGCTCGCGTTGCTCGGCGGCATCGCCGAGGAACTGCGCCTGCCGCTCGTGCCCGTCACCGCCAAGTCCCGGGAGCTCATAGCGGACACGCTGAAGCAGGTTGGCCTGCTCAAGTAGGCGGCCCGGCGTTCAGGCGCCCAACGCTTCGCGGATGACGGCCAGCAGGTCGGTTTCGGCCACGCTGATGTGCCGGTCGCTTTCCACCAACCGGTCGAGCACCGTCAGCACCTCCGCCCGTTCCGCCCCGTCGGGGAACTTCGCCGCCAATTCCTTGGCGGCGGTGGTCGCGGTCAACGTGGAGCCCGCGACGCGACTGACCCGGCCGACCGCGTCGTCATATTCGCGGCGAGCCGTGGCCTCCGAATCATGCCCCAGCGCGGCAATCAGGAGTTGCACGCGGTGATCTTCCGCGGCCGCCAGGTGGCCGTCGGCATACATGGCGAGCAAGGCGAGGTCGAGGAGCGCGCGACGCTGTTCCGGGATCAAGGCGGAGAGTTTCATGGTGATGACGGGGGCTGAATTCCGCGACCGACTGTGAACGCCGGTTTCGCGCCCGCAAGGAAAGGCTCAGCCTGCACGGTCCGCCACCAGAACAGCGGGAAGCGTTTTCCACGCCCAAAGCACGATACCAGCGGCCCACATCAGCGCCCCGTAGCTGTAATGCGTCGGCAGGATCTTCGGCAGGAAATCGCCGGTGATGCGGGTCAGGGTGCCGAAAAACATCAGCGCAAAGGCGGCGATGAGCCAGCCGTTGCGGGCGTGCAGACGCTGGGGTTGGCCGCTATGGCCAAACAGGACCCGTGTCGCCACCGCAAGGGTCACCAGCACCAAGCCGCTGGCATAGGTCAGGTGCAACAGCGCCACCCGCCATTGCGGCAGCAGCGCGGCCCCCAGCAGGCCGGCCAACAGCAACGCCACCCCCGCCCGCAGGCTGTGGGCGACCGTGGACCGGCGCCCGTCCGCTGACCGCAGCGGCACTTGCCGAAACAGGTAAACAGCCGCAGCGCCGAAGCGAAGTCCGTGGGCCCACGAAACGGCTCCCCGGACCTCCAGCCCGAAGCTCGCAAGAATGACCAAACCCGCCGCGAGGGCTTCCGCCGCCCTACCCAGCCACGCGCGGTTCGGCCACCGCATTTCGGGAAACTCGTGCCGGTTGGCTGCGCCCAGCAGGCCGGGAAAGATGAAGCCGCCCACGCCCAGGACCGGCAGCAGCAGGAAGCCTTGGTAGAGCAAGCGCGTTTGCAGGATCGCCCGATTGGCGTCGCTTTCGTCCACGATGGGCGCCCACCCCAGCACGAATCCCGATACCCCGCAGGCCAAGCCCAAACCGGCGAGCACAAATCCCGGCGGTGGCAGATCGGTGCGGCGGCGGATGCGATTTAGCAGCGCGAAAATCAGCATCAGCAAGCTGGCCAGCATCGCCCAGTCCGCCAGCCAAGTCTGGGCGGCCAGATGCAGGGCGATGACGCTGACCTGCGAGAGCACGAGCGCAATGACCAGCGGCGACCGGAAGGGACTCGCCCCAAGCATCCGCGGCATCGCCGTCCCCAAGAATCCCAACACGAAGCTGCCGAAGAAGCCGTGGGCCATCAACCGCGCGTGAGGCACCCCCGGATACTGCCCCAGTCCAAGGAAATGCAACGGCCACAACGAAACCCCGATCACCCCGGCCAGGACGCCGAGCGGGAAAAGCAGCCGGAACGGTTCCGCGGCGAATTCGCTCACCGAAGGGCGTGTCATCCCGATCGGTTGAAGATTTGATTCCATGCGTTCCACAGCCCCAAGGTCATCGCGGCGCCAGTCGGGCGCCCTGACGGGAATCAAGGATTCGTCGGATTACGCGGCGGCCAATTCCGGCATGCCGGCCATCAGGCGCATCAGCGCGGCCTGGCCGAATTGCGCCCGGGGCAGTTCGCCCGCGACCCGGCCTTGCCGCATCACGAGGATGCGCCGACTCAGGTTCATGGCCTCGGGCAGTTCGCTCGAAATCACCAGCACGGCGACGCCCTGGCAGGCCAGTTCGTCGAGCAGCTTGTGGATCTCCGCCTTGGCGCCGACATCCACGCCGCGGGTGGGCTCATCCACGATCAGGATGGAGCATTCGCGCGCCAGCCACTTGGCGAGGGCGACCTTCTGCTGATTGCCGCCGCTCAGCCCGGCGATGCCCGTCTCGATGGACGGCGCCTTGAGCCGAAGCCGGTCGGCGAATTTCTGCGCCACGCTGCGTTCGGCCGGGCGGTCCACCCAGCCGAAGGACGACAGACGATCCAGCGCGGCGAGCGAGGTGTTCTCGCGGCAATTCATCGCCAGCACGAGGCCGAGGCGTTTGCGGTCCTCCGGTAACAACCCGAGGCCGGCGCCCAAGGCCGCCGTCACGCTATGCCGGGGCAATTCCTGACCGCGGACAAAAACCCGGCCGGTGGAATTGGGATCCAGCCCGAACACCGCCTGGGCCACCTCGCTGCGGCCAGCGCCGATCAGTCCGGCGAAGCCCAGCACCTCACCGGCGCGGAGCGTAAAGCTCACGTTCTCGAACTTGCCGGGCGACGTGAGCCCCTCGACGCGCAGGACTTCCTCGCCGAGTTCGCGTCGCAGGTGGTCGGGCTCGTGGTGGTCCACGTCGCGCCCGATCATCTGGTGGATCACCCGCTCCTGGTCGGTCTCCGCGATGCGTTCGGTGGCCACGTGCCGGCCGTCGCGGAGCACGGTGATGGCGTCGCAGAGCCGGAAGATTTCCTCCATCCGGTGTGACACGTAGATCACCGTGATGCCCCGTTCCTTGAGGTGCGCGAGCAACTCGAACAGGTGTTCGCTCTCCGCCACCGAGAGCGAACTGGTCGGCTCATCAAACACGATGACCTGCGCCCCGGTGCCCACCGCGGCGGCAATCTGGACGAGCTGTTCCTGGCCGGTGGTGAGCTGGCCGATGGGCCGGTCCACGTCGAACTCCGTGCCGATTTCCGCCAGCATGGCCCGGGCCCGGGCGCGCATCGCCGGTTTGTCGAGCCAACCCGCCTTCGCCGGCATGTCACCGAGGCAGAGGTTTTCGGCGATGGACAGGTTCGGGCAGAACGCGAGTTCCTGGTGCACCATCGCGATCCCAATTCGGCGCGCGTGAAGCGGATCGGTGGGCTGGATGGGCTGCCCTTCGAGGTGCAATTCGCCGCCGTCCGCCCGGTAAACTCCGGCCAAGATCTTGCCGAGCGTGCTCTTGCCGGCGCCGTTCTCGCCCATCAG
>JBEISV010000305.1:0-5813 GCA_040375265.1 Verrucomicrobiales bacterium | reverse complement strand
TGGTCGCCCGGCGCAGGGTGGCGGATGGCACGTCGTAGAGGAAGGCATCGGCCGCACTGAAACCGCCCGTGAAACCGGCGAGTTTGCCGTCGTCGCTCAGCCCGAACTGGCTGACCCGGCCCTGAACGGTGATGCCTAACGCCGGGTTGTCGCGGCTCACGAGGTAGGTCCGCTGTTGGGCCAGGTAGCGGAGAAACAGGTTGTTGCCCGACGCGCCGCCGCCGGCTCCCAAAACCAGATCCCGCGCGTTGCTCAGGAAGACGGCGATCTTTCCGTCGGCCGACACTGCGGCGGAGCTGGCCGCCGAGGTCGCGCTGCTGCCGTCTCCCGCATCCTTCGCGCTGACCAACACGGTGGTGCCGGCCGTCAGGTCGCTCAGGAAGACATCCTCCAGGTTGTTGGTGTCGTTCAGGACGAGGTTCTTCGCGGTGCTGGTGAAGAGGACAAACCGGGCGTCGGGCGAAACTTGGACCGTGGTGGATGAGCCATTCGCTCCCTGCCCATTCAGCCCCTTGCTTACAAGCACCGTCTGGCCGGTCTGGCGATCCAGCCGGAAAATGTCCCGCACCTGGTTCGTGTCGCCGGCCAGCACGTCGGCGGCGTCGCTGACGAACACCACAAACCGGCCGTCGGCGGAAAGCCCCTGCCCCGGCGTCGAACTGAATCCGGTCGGTGTTGCTGGCGTCGAGGTATCCCCGGCCACCGACACGAGATCCAGTTCGCCGCTGGCGAGGTCGGCCCGAAAGATGTCAAAGGTCACATTCGAGTCCGCTTCCTTGCCGATGGTCATCTCGGTTTGGAACAACAGTTTGGTTCCGTCGGGACTGAATTCCGGGAACGGAAGATCATAGGCAAAATCCGGTCCGGCGACC
Organism: Verrucomicrobiales bacterium; assembly: GCA_040375265.1. GTDB lineage: Bacteria > Verrucomicrobiota > Verrucomicrobiia > Limisphaerales > UBA9464 > CAIWAH01. The sequence continues at coordinate 4,941 of JBEISV010000305.1, read as the reverse complement.
GGTAGCGCCAGCGTTCGCCCGGTTACCAGAGCCCGCACGATGAGCCGATAGTCGCCACCCACCGTGATATCCGTGCCTGGCACCGGGCTTTGCGTGAGGAAGGCAATCTGTGAACCGTCGGCGCTCAGCACCGGAGCTTCCGAGGTCGCCGGTTCACCGCCCGTCGGCGGAACGGTCTGCATGAGGGACTCCATCGTGTGCCCCCCCGAATCCGCCTTCCACAGGTGCACCTTCGGTTCGGACGTGTTGACCAAGGCTTCGAACGCAATCGTCCGGCCGTCGACACTCATGACCGGTCCCCGGGAATCGTCGGGACCGGAGGCGGTTGAGACGCTCAAGCCGGCGGAAGCCAGGGCATTGGTGCCCGCCAAAAGGTCGTGCCACCAAACCCCGCTGGCTCCGCTATCAGCCACGCCGGCCCCGGTGCGAAATGCCAAGTAACGACCGTCCGGGCTCAGCACAGGATTCATTGCGCGCACTGGCAGGCGGTTGGCCGCGAGCGGTGCGCCGGGCACGACAAACCGCCGTAGCGAGCCAATTGCCCGGGACCACAGGTAAAGATCGGTGACGTTCCCCGTCGTCGCCGGAGTCAGGTCGGTGGCGTCGCTGCGGAAGGCCACCACGTTGGCGTCCGCACTCATCACGGCGTCGCGCGAACCGGCGTTAGCCGCCTTGCTCCCACCGGGAACACTGCTGAGGCGCAGGTTGGTGCCCGCCTGGAGGTCACGGAGGAAGATGTCAGCCGCAAAATTGGTATCCGTGCCCGCCGCCAGATCCGTGGCCAGGCTTTCGAAGAGGACGAAGCGACCGTCGCCGGAAATCTCCGCGGCATTGACCACTCCGTTACCAGTGCCGGTGCCGTCGGCCCGAACCGAGATAAGCGCCGTGCTCGCCGGGCCGCCGCCCGCCCCGGCGAAGTGCCTCACGAAGGCGTCGCCCCCTTGGTTCGTATCCGGCTGTCCGTGCTCGGTTCCCTCGCTGACAAACGCGACGTGCAGACCGTCCGCCGATATTGAGCCGCCGGAGGAATGCCCCAAGGATGGCCCGGAGCCAAATACGCTGACCAGCTCATTGGTTCCCGTCACGAGATCCCGGCGGAACACGTCCAGACGGGAGCCGCTGCCGGCGCCGGCCACGAGGTCCGGGGCATCGCTGGTGAACACCACATACCGTCCGTTGCCACTATGGCTCGCCCCGCTGGAGGCTCCATTGGCCGTCCGCGCTCCCGTCGCGGGGACGCCCCGGCGGGAAACCAGTTCCGGCGGCCCCGCAACGAGGATCAACGAGAGCGGGAGCAGCACGCTGGCATTCCGGAGGATGGGTTGCATGACGGATGGCGGGATTACACTGCGTAGTCCAAGACTGCTGTAGGGAACAGCCCCATGACAGCCTCGCTTTGGTGAGTATTCGGCACCTTGGGTGCATCATTCGTGAATTCATTGCAAGGTTAAGTTTACAACTGAAATATATTGGCGCGCCCACCAAAAAAGCCGCCTCTTGTTGAAGTCCTGGTTGCATCGGGATTCCGGCCTGCTTTTCCTGTTCCCGTGAAACTGTCCCGGCCGTCTCCGCCCGCTGGCTTCACCCGTGCAGATCTCGCCAGCGTCCTTGCCGGCATCGCGTCGCTGGCCGTGTTGGCGCTCAATGTCGCCGGCACCACCCGCACCACCCGCACCAGCAGCACCAGCAGCAACGCCGCACGTTGCCTCGCTAACTTCAAGGCCCAGGCCACCGCGTGGGCCACCTTCAACCAAGATAGCCCGACGCTGCCGGCAGTGCTCCAGGGCGGCGAAGCATCCGCCACCGTGCCGACCCGGTCCGACTACTGGGCCACCGGCTGGCTGGACTGGACCGTGGCGGCTGAAAACACGAACCGCGCCCGACTGCGCAGCCCCACGTTCGCCGCCCAACTTCCCGGCGGATTGAAGGAGGCGAAGGACTTCGCCGTGTTCCGCTGCCCCGACGACCGCTACTGGAGCCGGCAACAGGTAGCGCGGGGCTGGACGGCGACCGGCCCGGGGCGGATTCGGGGCTATTCCCAAAACGCTGCCGTGGGCGCGACCACCTCGCAGGGACCGCTGGACTCAGCCTATCGACAGGTCACGAAGTTCGCCGAAATTGGCGATCCCGCCGCGGTCTTCTTCCTCACCGAAGAACACCCCGACAGCATCAACGATCCCGCGTGGTTTCCGCCGACGGCGGGGCAGTGGGTCGATATTCCCGCCTCCTTCCATGAACGCGGCGCCCATTTTGCCTTCGCCGACGGCCATGCGGAACATCACCGGTGGCGATCCCCGGGGATCGTGATTCCCGTTCGCTTCGCCTTTTCCCCGCCCCGCCAAAACGTCAACGGCCCTGACCAGCGTTGGGTGAGCGAGCGGACGCCGCACCGCTGATCGGTTCGCGTCCAGGGGCCGCTGCGGCAGCCGAGCTCTTTACTTCGCAGAGGCGTTTCCCGGTGATGCCGGGAGGTTCCTGAGGCCTGGAAGTGAACGCGGCTTGGACGGTGATGCAGGCGCGACGCCAGCCGGCGTATCGGCGACCATCCGCACGGCGCCAGTCTGCGGATTGTAGTCCCAGCGCATGCCCTTGGGCGCGGCCGGAGGCGCCTGCAAGTAGTGCTGCTGGACCAATTCGTTCAGGTCGCGGGGAAACCGGTCTTCCATGGCGTTGAACTTCTGGATGGCCGAGGTGAGTTCCGCGGCGGTGATCGTCTTCTCGGCGAACTTCTTCGCCTTGCCTTGGGCCGCCAGGTAGTCGAGCGGCGCCGTGACGGGATTGCCGGCACCCGAGGGTTCGTCCGGGGACTTCTTGGCTTGGTCCTTCTTACCACACCCGAGCAGGGCGACGGCAGCGAGCAGCGCAGGGAGCCAACGGGATTTCATGCGCCGACGCTAGCCGCGGCCGACTTGGAAACAAGCGCCGGCACGCCCGTCAGCTCACGGAACGGTGACGCCGGTTCCCGGGCGGAAGTCCTGCTGCTCGACCTCGAACCGGCCGTGGAATCGGGAGAACACCTTGCGCCCGCTGACCCGGGTGGTGAGCCGCGAGTTCACCCAGGTGCCGTCGGCCAGGCGCTGCCGGCCGAGTTCGAGATCCAGTCGATCCAAGGAGCCGACCACGCCACCCCAAAACGAAAATTCCCGGCTGAGGTGGGCGTCCACCTTCACCAACTCGGCTTCCTCGGCGTCGATCCACAGGTGGCCGGTCAGCAACCCGAGGACACGGTCGGCGATCTCCTTGGCGTCCCGTTGGGCCAACGGCTCGAAGCGAAGCCGATAGGTCCGGCGACCTTCGATCTCCTCGGCGCCTTCCAGCGTGTAGGCGAAACGTCGGATCAGCTTTTCGTCGAGGTAATCCACGTTGGAACGCCGGCTACGGTCGGAGCGGGCGGTGTAACGCCGGCGCTGGCCGGATTCCTCCTCGTCTTCCCGGGCATGGTCGCGCGCCGAGACTTCCCGGCCGTCCACCCGGAGCAGGCGCACGAATTGCTCGAAGCCGCGGAGCTCGACTTCCTGCTCCTTGACCTTGCGTTCGGTCAGCGCGCCCTTGGCGTCGAACTGCTCGGCAGTGGTCCGCCGCAGGAACGTGATCTGGGTGTTGGCGAGGCGATTGGAGTTGGCGCGGCTGCGTTCGATGAACCGAGCGATGACCGTCTCGGCATCCGGTTCCGCCGCGCGCGCGAACGGCAGCCACGACAGGCAAACCACGAGAAGGACCGGCAGACGCATGGCATTCCGCTAGCCTGCTTTTCCCGGGGCGTCAAATCGGCGGGCGGCCCGGCCATCGGCCTTCGCCCTTGTCAGCCTGCCCCCCGTCGCCATGCTCCGCGCCTCAATATGCTCAAGGCTGGCATCGTTGGTTTGCCGAACGTCGGCAAGTCCACCCTCTTCAACGCCGTGACCCGCACCCGCAAGGCGCAGGCCGCGAACTACCCATTCTGCACCATCGACCCCAACGTCGGCGTGGTAACCGTGCCCGACGAACGCCTCTACGTGCTCCAGAAGATCGCGAAGACCACCGTCGTCATCCCCGCCGCCATCGAGTTCGTGGACATCGCGGGCCTCGTGAAGGGCGCCAGCGCCGGCGAAGGCCTGGGCAACAAGTTCCTGACCCACATCCGCGAGGTCGACGCCATCGTTCAGGTCGTCCGTTGCTTCGAGGACGCCGACATCCACCACGTTGCCGGCAGCGTGGACCCCGTGCGCGACATCGAGACGATCACCACGGAACTCGTCCTCGCCGACTTGGAATCGGTGAACAAGCGCCTTGAAAAGGTCGCCAAGGACGCCAAACGCGGCGACAAGGCGGCGGTCGCCGAACAGGCCGTGCTCCAGAAGCTCCAGCCGCACCTCGATGCCGGCAAACCCGCGATCACCCTGGAGCTGGCCGCCGAGGACAAGGCGCTTTCCCGGACCTTCTGGCTGATGACCGATAAGCCGACCATCTTTGCCTGCAACGTGAAGGAAGGCGACCTGGCGACGGCCGAAAGCAATCCCTACGTGCTCAAGGTCCGCGAATACGTGCAGCACCACCTGGCGTGCGAAGCCGTCGTCATCTCGGCCCAGATCGAGAGCGACCTGGTGGATCTGGCGCCGGAAGAGGCGAAGGAATTTCTCAGTGCTCTCGGCGTGAGCGAGTCGGGCGTCGGCGGCCTGATCCGCGCGACCTACCATCTGCTCGGTCTGCGGACCTACTTCACCGCCGGCGAAAAAGAGGTGCGCGCCTGGACCATCCACGTCGGCGACACTGCCCCGAAGGCCGCCGGCGTAATCCACAGCGACTTCGAACGAGGCTTCATCAAGGCCGAGACGGTGGCCTACAAGGCCCTGGTGGAGTGCGGTTCCGTGGCCGTCGCCCGCGAAAAGGGGCTCTATCGGATGGAAGGCAAGGAATACGTCGTGGCCGACGGCGACGTGCTGCTGTTCAAGTTCAACGTGT
>JBEISV010000048.1:0-17420 GCA_040375265.1 Verrucomicrobiales bacterium | reverse complement strand
GTTCGACGAGCTCAGGCAGTTCGGCGAGCTGAGCGAAGAGCTCGGTGAGGAGGCTGTCGTTGGATGCCGGATACTGGATGCTGGATTCGTCTTCCGTGGCAGCCGACGTGAGGAGGCTCTGATCTCCTTCGTTCAAGGTGAGCCCCCTTACGTCGGCTCCTACGGTGCGGAGCAGCGGGATCTGTTCTAGCGCGAGGCGGAGCGCGATGAGGTCGCGGCCATTGCCCGAACCGAGGCTGAGCCGGGACAAGGTGCGTTCGAGGTCACGGACTTCGGTGAGCTTCGCCCGGAAAGTTTCCAGCGCCGACGGGTTTGCCAGCCACGCTTCAACGGCGTCTTGGCGACGACGGATCGGATCCACAGCGGCCAGCGGCTGCGTAAGCCAGTCGCGCAGGCGGCGGGCACCCATTGGGGTGACGGTGCGGTTTAGGGCGCCGAAGAGCGTCGTGTTGCGGGCGGCGTCGCGGTGAAGCGGTTCGAGAATCTCCAGGTTTCGCAGCGACGTGGCGTCGAGGATCAGGAATTCGGCGACCTGGTAGAACCCGAGCCGCGTGAGGTGCGCGACGTCGCGGCGGAGATGGTTCGTGAGGTAATGGAGCACCGCGCCGGCCGCGCCGATGGCCGTGGTGCGCCCCTTGAGCCCGAATCCGTCCAGCGATGCGACCTTGAAGTGCTCGCGCAGCGTGAAGACGGCGGTCTCGGGAAAGAAGGTCCAGTCGTCATAGGGCACGAGCTGGCCGCTGCCGTCGTGCAGCAATTCGGCAAGCGGCCTGGCTTCGGCGGGTAGGATCAGTTCTGCGGGACGCAGCCGGTCGAGTTCGGCGAGCAGCGTCTTCTCCGAATCGAGTTCCGTGACGCGAAAGTCGCCCGTGGTGAGGTCCACGCACGCAAGGCCGAAGGTCTTGCCCTGGGCGAAGACCGACGCGAGGAAGTTGTTTCGCTCGGCCTGGAGCAGGCGTTCGTCGAAGTGCGTGCCGGGCGACAGGATCGCCGAGACCTCGCGATTCACCAGCTTGCCGGGCTTCGCCTCCTCGGTCTGGTCGCAGATGGCGACCTTGCGGCCGTGCTTGAGCAGGCGGCTGATGTAGTTGTTGGCCGCGTGATACGGCAGGCCGCACATCGGGATGCCATTGCGCTTCGTGAGCGCGAGATTGATCAACTGGGCGCCGAGGACGGCATCCTCGAAGAACATCTCGTAGAAATCACCGAGGCGGAACAGCAGCAGCGCGTCCTTGGGCAGCTCGCCCTTGATGCGGCGATACTGCGCCATCATGGGTGTGAGTTGAGGTTCGCTGCTGGCGGACATTGTGGCGGTCAGACTACGGAGCGGGAAGTCCTAGGCAAGGTGGTCCGCAGCGAAAGGCATACCACCGGTGGAGGTTTTTCCGTCACATCGCACGAAATTCCTCGCTTAGGGCGTCACCCATTCGCTACAAGGAACACAACACGCCCGTGTAATCTGAAAATGTTCTTACCAACCCAGGGCAATTGGATCGGAGGTGAGATTCATGGCAGCTAAGAAGAAAGCCGCAGTTAAGAAAGTGGCGAAGAAAGCCGCGAAGAAAGCGGCAAAGAAGAAGTAGTTCTCACCATCCACCTGAGGCGGAAGCTGCCCGGTTCGTCCGAGAAGCTTCCGCCTCTGTATTTTCCGAGACGCCGCGCGTTCGCGCTTCTGTTGCCGGCCGCCGCCCGATACAACGGCCCCGCATGGCCCGCCTTGTCTTCGACATCGAAACCTCTGCGCTCCCGCTCGAAAATTTCGACGAAGCCCAGCAGGAATATCTCTTCCGGGACGCCGAACGGCTTGTTACCGAGGAGGATAAGGCCCGGCGCCGGGCCGAGATTTCCCAGCAGTTCAATCTCTGGCCGTTCACCGCCCAGGTGGTCTGCATCGCCATGGTCAACGCGGACAGCGGCAAGGGCCGCGTGCTGTATCAGGCGGACGACTTTGACGAGACGGAGGAAGACGGCGAGGCGGTCGTCGAATTTGCGCCGCAGGTGGACGAGGCCGAACTGCTCACCGCCTTCTGGGACGCCGCCCAACGCTACGACACTGTCGTCACCTTCAACGGCCGGGGGTTCGACGTGCCCTTCCTCTACCTCCGCTCCGCCCTGCTCAACGTGCCGATCACCCGCAAGGATTGGCTGGGCTACCGCTACCAGGTGGATCCGCACTGCGACCTCGCGGAGCAATTCACCTTCTACAACGTGAGCGGCCGCGAGGGCGCCGCCCGGAAGTTCAACTTGGACTTCTACTGCAAGGCCTTCGGCATTCCGTCGCCCAAGTCCATGGGCGTGACCGGCCTCGACGTGAACGACCTCCTCGCCGAAGGCCGCTACCGGGACATCGCGGAATACTGCCTCCGCGACGTCCACGCGACCGTGGAGTTGTATCGCATCTGGCGTGACCGGTTGGCGGGCATCAAGTGAGCGCACTGCCGGCCGCGTCCTTTACCGTCGCTTAACAATTCTCCGGCGCACGGCTCACACGGGCTTTACCGGTGACGGTCAGGTTGGCGGCGAAGTTCGTCGTGGAACTCCCGGTCCGACGTGTTGTATCCGCTTCCACCGAATCTGCATCCCGCGCCATGAAAATTCTCCCTCCCGCCGCCTTCGCCCTGCTGGTCAGCCTTTCCACCTTCGCCCTCGTCGCCCAACAACCGGCACCCCCCGCTGAACGACCCGAACGGCCGCAACGCCGCGAAGGTGGCCCGGGCGGCCCGGGCGGCCGCGGCGCCCAGTTCCAGCGGGCCAATCCGCTGTTGCAGGCCCTGGACACCGACAAGAATGGCGAACTGTCCGCCACTGAGATTACCGCGGCGCCTACCGCTTTGAAGACGCTCGACAAGAACGGTGACGGCAAGCTCGGCCCCGACGAGCTGCGTCCGCCCCAACCCGAAGGCCAGCGCGGCGGTCCCAGCGCCAACGACAACACCGAGGCCGTGACGCGGCTCATGGCGAACGACAAGAACGGCGACGGCAAGCTGACCGTCGACGAAATGCCCGAGCGGATGAAGCGCATCGTGGCCCGCGCCGACGTCGACAAGGATGGTTTCGCGACCAAGGAGGAGATTGCCCAGGCGCTCAACGACCAGGGCGGCAATCGGGGTCCGGGCGGCCCGGAAGGCGATCGTCCCCAACGGCAGGAGCGGCGTCCCGAAGCCCAGCCCAAGTGATCCCGGCCATGAACCTCCGCCCGTTCCTCGCCCCTTTGGTCGCTGCGTTGAGTGCGGTTGTGGCTGACGCAGCGACCGGACCGTCGCCGGGCCGGTTTTCGTTCCACCACGAAAACGTCCTCGGCACCTCGTTCGAGCTCCATGTCCGCAGCGTCGGGGCGGCGGCGGCCGGCCAGGCCGAGACGGTTGCCCTGGCGGAGATCGATCGGTTGGCTCGCATCTTCAGCAGCTATTCGCCGGACAGCGAATTCAGTCGCTGGCAGCGGACCCGCGGAGAGGCGGTTGCGGTTTCACCGGAACTGTTCTCGGTCTTGGCCGCGAGCGACCGCTGGCAGGCGGCATCCCAAGGCGCCTTTAATCCGGGCGCCGAAGCCTTCAGCCAGCTGTGGCGGGCGGCCGGGGCGAAGGACACCGTTCCGCCGGCCACCGAACTGGCGGCCACCGCGCTGCGGGTTGGCCAACCGGCGTGGCGCCTTAGTCCGACGGCCCGAACCGCGGAGCACCTTACGGACGTTCCCCTCACCCTCAACGCCCTCGCGAAGGGCTACATCATCGAACAGGCCAGCGCCGCCGCCGCGAAGGTGGACGGAGTCGAAGGCCTGCTCCTCGAAATCGGCGGCGACCTGCGGGTCCGCGGACGTTTTGCCGAGACCATCGCCCTGACCGATCCGAAGAATGACGCCGAGAACGCCGCCCCGCTGCTGGCAGTGCCCGTGCGCGAAGCGGGCCTTGCCACCAGCGGAGGCTATCGCCGCGGCGTGAAGGTCCGCGGGCAGCGGTTCTCCCACATTCTCGATCCGCGCACCGGCGAACCAGTCACCCACGTCGCCGGCGTGACGGTCATCGCGCCCGACACGACGACGGCCGATGCGCTTTCCACGACCTTCAGCGTGCTGGCGCCGGACGAAAGCCTTCGCCTCGCCGAAGCGACCCCGGAAGTCGCCTGCCTGCTGGTGCTCGCCGACGGACGCCAACTGCGCAGTTCCCGCTGGCCCGCGGGCGAGTTCAGCGTGATAGCGCTCGACGACGGAAAGCCGGCCAAGGCCGACGCCGCGGCGGCTGGGCCGGCGATGGAGCTGACCCTCGGCTTTGAGATCAATCGAGTCGAGGGCGGGCGATACCAACGCCCCTACGTCGCCGCGTGGATCGAGGACAAGGATGGCTTTCCGGTGCGGACCGTGCTGCTGTGGTTGCTCCAGTCCGAAAAGGGCCAGCGCTGGATTCCCGACCTGCGGCGTTGGCATCGCGGCGACCAAGTGCGCCGGCTCGCGGAGGACAAGGACCTCGTCGCCACCGTCTCCGGCGCCACCCGCAATCCCGGCAAATACGGCGTGGTGTGGGACGGCAAAGACGACCACGGCGAACCGGTGAAGCCCGGCACCTACACCTTCTATCTCGAAGCCGCCCGCGAACACGGCACCTACCAGCTCATGAAACATGAGTTTGCCGTCGGCGAGCAGGCCTTCACCGCCGAACTGAGGGGCAACGAGGAGATCAAGGGCGCCACGCTTGAATACCGCCGCCGAACCGTCCGCAAGTAGCCCGGCCGCCACTCCGGACCGCCGCCGGTTGCCGGGTTGGATGCGCTGGCTGCACATCTACGTCTCGATGCTCGGGTTGGGCACGCTGCTGTTCTTCAGCGTCACCGGGCTCACGCTGAATCATCCCGATTGGACATTCGGCGGACAACGCCGCGAACAACAGCTCAAGGGTCAGCTCAACGCGGCCTGGCTGGCGGCCGACGCCGGGGAGAAGTCCGTGGACAAGCTCGCTGTGGTCGAGGAACTGCGCCGGGTCCACGGCCTGCGCGGGTTGGTGGACGATTTCCGGGTGGATGACACGGAATGTTCCGTCGCCTTCAAGGGCCCTGGCAGCTCGGCCGACGTCGTCATCAACCGCCGGACCGGCGCTTACCAGCTTACCCTGGCCACTGAGGGTTTCGTTGCATTGATCAATGATCTGCACAAGGGGCGCCACACCGGTGGCGTCTGGGCGTGGGCCATCGACCTCACTGCCGGACTGCTCACGCTCGTGGCGGTCACCGGGCTCTGGTTGCTCTTCTACGTGCGGCGCCGGCGGAAGTCCGGGCTATGGGTCGGCCTCGCGGGTGCCGTCCTGCTGTGGTTGGTGTTCCTCCTCGGCGTGCGCTGAGGCCCGGGCGAGTCCAGCAACGGCGGGTTTTACGCCGGCTTAACAAAATTCCGCTTCGCCGCACATACGGTCTTAATCGCCTGCCAATTTAGTCAGCGCACACAACGGGTGCGGAAACCGAACGGAATCCGCACCGGTCACCGAAAGGTAACTTAGCCATGCACTCGCTCATTCGCCCGCTCGCCACCGTCCTGGTGTTGGCCGTCTCGCTCACGGCCACCCACGCCGCCGACACTCAACGTCCCGACGGTCCGCCGCCCGGCGTTGGCGGACCTCCGGGCGCCGGTGGCCCGCCGCCGTTCGGTCCAGGTGGCCCGGGCGGTGGTCCTGGTGGCGGCCCAGGGACGCAGGCGGAAACCAAGCTGGTGAAGCAGTTCGACCAGGACGGCGACAAACGCCTCAACCCCGCCGAGCGCAAGGCGGCCCGGGAGTTCCTCGCGCAGGAGAGGGCCTCTGGCCGGATCCGGCAGCGCGGCCCCCGTGGTCCCCGGGGCGGGGACGCCCAGGAGGCGCCCCAGCCCGGCCAGAAGGTCGCCGTGGCCGACGTAAAGCCGGTCGCCGGCGCGCCCTTCTATGACGAGGGCACGGTGCGGACGCTGTTCTTCGAGTTCGACAACGCCGACTGGGAGAAGGAACTGGCCGACTTCTACAACTCCGATGTCGAGGTGCCCGCCAAGCTGACCGTTGATGGCAAGACCTACACCGATGTGGGCGTCCACTTCCGCGGCGCCTCTTCCTACTTCACCGTGGGCGAAGGGCGTAAGCGGTCGTTGAACGTCTCCGTCGACTTCGCGCACAAGGACCAGAGCATCGGCGGCTACCGCACGCTGAATCTCCTGAACTCACACGAGGACCCGTCATTCCTGCGCACGGTGCTCTACAGCCACATCGCCCGGGAATACCTGCCCGCGCCCAAGGCCAACCTCGTCCGCGTGGTCATCAACGGCGAGAGCTGGGGCCTCTACGTCAGCGCGCAGCAGTTCAACAAGGAGTTCACCCAGGAATTCTTCGGCTCCTCCAAGGGCGCCCGGTGGAAGGTGCAGGGCAGTCCAGGCGGTCGCGGCACGTTTGCCTACCTCGGTGATGCCAAGAAGTCCTACGAAGGCATCTACGTGCTCAAGACCAAGGACTCACCCAAAGTATGGGCTGATTTGGCGAACCTGATGAAAGTGCTCAACGAAACCCCGGCTGACCGGCTGGAGGCCGCCTTGAAGCCCATTCTCAACGTGGACGGCGCGCTCAAGTTCCTCGCGATCGAAAACGCGCTCATCAACAACGACGGCTACTGGATCCGGAACAGCGACTACGCGATCTACCAGGACGAGGCCGGGAAATTCCATCTCGTGCCGCACGACATGAACGAGTGTTTTGCCCGCCCCGGCGGACCCGGCTTCGGCGGCGGCGGCCGGCGTGGCCCCGGTGGTCCGGGCGTCCAAGGAGGTGGTCAACGCACCGAAGGCGTGAAATTGGACCCGCTGGTGGCGGCGAATGACGCGTCGAAACCGCTGCTCTCGAAGCTCCTCGCCGTGCCCGCGCTCCAGGAACGCTACCTCGGCTACACCCGCGACATCGCCGACAAGTGGCTCGATTGGCAAAGATTGGGACCCCTCGCCCAGAAGCTGCACGACCTCATCGCGGACGACGTGAAGGCCGACACCCGCAAGCTGGATTCCTACGAGGCCTTTGCCCAAAGCCTCACCCGGGATACCGAAGGCACCGGGTTCGGACCGTTCGGCGGCGGCTCCATCGCGCTGAAGAACTTCGCCGATCAACGGCGGGCGTATCTGTTGAACTACCAGCCCCCCGCCGCGAAGTAAGTCGCCGCTACCCCACCTCGCCACCGACCCTTCCGCCCATAATTGGTTACACATGTAACACATTCCCCGACTGGTCGGTCCCAAATACTTCAACCAATCCAATGCCATGACCCGTTCCAACTTCGTCCTGAGCTTGGCGGCCTTCGTTGGCCTCTGGGCCGGCCTCACCCAGGCCGCCGACCTGCAACTGCTCACCGACGGCGCGACGCCCCGGATCCGTGTGCTGGGCGACGCCGACAACGACTGGCGCCTCCAGCGTTCGCCGGACTTCGTCACCTGGACCAACGATCCCGCCCTGGGCACGCTCGTCGCCGGCGACACGACCAACGCCCCGGCCAAGGATCTGACCGGCCTCGACGCCGACGCCGGCTTCTTCCGCGCGGTGCGCACCGACGGGCTCTGCGACCCGACGTTGCTGCGGACGTTCTCGCTGAGCTTCACCTTCGCGGACTGGGCCACCCGGCTGGCCTCGGCGCGCACCGCCGGCACCGACGTCCTGTGCACCTTGTCGCTCGACAACGGCGTGGCGCGGACCGGGGTTGGTTCCCGATACAAGGGCAACTCGTCCTTCACGATGGGCGGCACCAAGAAGTCGATCAATGTGACGGTCAACTACACCAACGACGCCTCCGAGGTGCTGGGCTACGAGACCTTCAACCTGAACAATTCCGCCGGCGACAACACCATCGCCCGCGAGCCCATTTACTTCACGGTGATGGCGCGCTACACTCCGGCCCCCAAGGCGGCGCTCGCCCAGCTCTACATCAACGGCGCGAACTGGGGTGTCTATTCGCTCGCGCAGAACGGCGACAGCGACCTGATCAAGGACTGGTTCCCCAACGCCGATGGCGACCGTTGGCGCGCCCCCAACGCCCCCGCGGGCGGCGGCGGACCGGGCGGCGGCGGGGGCGGCATGTTCAGCGGCGCCGGCTCCGCGCTGACCTACGTCGGGCCCAACCTTTCCAGCTACAAATCCAACTACGAGCTGCGGCACACGACCGACACCGACCGCGCCTGGCTCCGGCTCACCAACGCGATCTTCACGCTGCACTTCACGTCCCCCACCGGGGCCGACTTCTACGACAAGGTGGACAGCGTGCTCGCGACCGACACCTGGTGCTGGTTCCTGGCGCTGGAAAACATCTTCACCGACGACGACAGCTACTGGAACAAGGGCGCCGACTACGCCTTCTACTACGAACCCGAGAGCGGACGCATCCATCCGGTGGAACACGACGGCAACGAGGGCTTCGTCACCGCCGATGTCAGCATGACCCCGCTCCAGGGCTCCACCGGCACCAACCGCCCGGTCATCAAGCAGTTCATCGCCAATCCCGAGCTCAAGCAGCGTTACCTCGCCCACATGCGCACGGTGCTGGAGGAGTCATTCCACCCCGACAAGCTCACGCCGCTCATCAACCAGTTCACCAACCTGAGCGGGGCCGCCATCACCGCGGACCCCAAGAAGAGCTTCACCGTCGCCGGTTACAACACGGCCGTCACTTCGCTGAAGAGCTTCGTCACCAACCGCTACAAATTCCTGACCAACCACGCCGAATTGACGCCCGTCGCGCCGGTGATCACGGAAGTCTCGGAACCCGCCCCGCCCGCCGCGAGTGTTGGCGCGAACATCACGGCCCGCATCACCGGCCACGCCAACGAAGGCATCAGTTCCGTGTGGCTCTACCATCGTGGCGCGAACTACGGCCGCTTTGCCCGCAGCGAGATGTTCGACGACGGCGCGCACGGCGACGGCGCGGCGGGAGACGGCATTTTCGGCGGCACCACGGGTGGCTACCTCGCCGGCACCAAGGTGCGTTACTACGTGGAGGCCCGCTCGGCCAACACCGCCCAGGCCGCCCGCTTCTTCCCGGCACGCACTGAACGCGACGCCCTCACCTACCGCGTCACCACCTCGGTGGCCAGCACCAGTCCGGTAGTGATCAACGAGCTGCTCGCCAGCAACGAGGCCACGCTCGCCGACCCGCAGGGCGAGTTCGAGGACTACGTGGAGCTCCGCAACCTCACGGCCGAGGAGGTGGACCTCAGCGGCCACTACCTGAGCGATGAGGCGAGCAAGCCGCGCAAGTGGCAGTTCCCCGCCGGCACCAAGGCCGCCGCCAACGGCTACCTGCTCGTGTGGCTCGACGAGGACAGCACCGTCACCCCGGGCCTGCACGCCAGCTTCAAGCTCGACAAGGAGGGCGAGACGATCTGCCTCGTGGGACCCGACGCCGACAACAACGTCCTGCTCGACGTCACGACATTTGGCGTGCTCGCCAAGGACCAAGCCTGGGGCCGTTCCGCGGCCAATCCGGCGCTGTTCCAGCCCCAGATGCCGAGCCCGGGCCTGGCGAATCCCTGAGCGGGCGCCGGAGGGCCACGGAAGAAACCAGCCCGGCGGTCCAAGGACTGCCGGGCTTTCGCTTTTCGGAACTTACCGGGTCGACCGAAGCCGGCGGCGAAAGGGATGCGAGGATCGGCTCAAACCCTGCCCGCCACTCGCCGGCTAACCGAGCCACCCCCAAAGCCATCCCATCCTTTTGTCCCGCCGCCGTTGCTGAACCCCAACGAACCCAACCTAACGCCGCGTGGCCGAAGACTGATCACGCTGCGGATCCGAGATCGCGCGAGCAGATCAGGAGTTCCGGCCGTTCCCGGAAGCCGAGGTGCTGCCAGAAGCGGCGGCCCTCGACGTTGGTCTGGTAGGCCACGATATGGCAACGGGTCAGGCCGAGGTCGCGGAGCCGGTCGAGGCAGCACTCGACCAGTTGGCGGCCCAGACCCTGGCCGCGAAACTCACGGTCCACGGCCAAGTGGTAGAGAAACCCCCCGCCGGCCATCATGGCCGCACAGGACCGCCCCCACCAGTCGCCCGTCAGCCTCGGCCACCATGCTGAGGCCGGGATTCCGCTCTAGGAACTGACCGATGGGCCCCGCCTCGTCCCAACTGCCCAGGCCCATGCCTTCGGTCCGCCGCCACAAGTCCAAGGCCGCGGCGTGATCGGCGGGTTGAAACGTGCGGAGGGTTGCGTTCGCCATGCCGTGAAGGGTGAACCCCGGGACGGCCCGGAAAAAGCAAAACGGCGGCTCCCTGAGGAGCCGCCGTGATTGAACCGCCGTGGAATCAGGCCTTGCCCGCGTCCGCGATCGTGACGGTCTTGTAGCCGCCGATCGCCTTGAAGTAGAGGAACAGCAGAAGGTAGATCGCCGCCATGGTCGCCGGGATGAAGGAGTCAGCCTTCAGCGTGTGACGATCGCCGGCGATGCTGGCTTCCACCACGATCTTCTGGTCGGGAGTCTTGTTCGTGGAGGTCTGGGCGGCGGACAGCTTGGTGCCGTCTAGGCCGCTGACCGGCGCGAGGAAGAGGAACGTGCTGGGCTTCTCCGCCTTGTAGGAGGCGTAAAGCGCCGGATTGACCTTCTGCAGCTCTTCGCCGGCGAATCGGTCCTTGGCGTAACCGAGACCGGCGGAACCGAGCAGACCGGCGGACATCATGCCGCAGCCGCCCATGATCGAGATCGCAATGGCGCCCGTGCGGGGGAACCGGTCGCTGGTCACGGCGAGCATCGTCGGCCAGAAGAACGTCTTGCCCAGCGCATACACGGACAGGGCGGCGATCGCCCCCATGAAGGTGCTGATCCCGCTGACGAGGTTGAGGCCGATGCAGGCAAACACGGCGCAGATGAAGAGCAGGCCGATGGGGGAAATCTTCAGGCTCTTCTCGATGAAGTGGGCGCAGAAGCGCAGCGCAAACATGAACAGCGACGTGAACACGAACAGGATCTTGCCTTCGCCCGGGGTCAGGATGTTGCCGGTGATGTTCTGGATCCATCCATCCGTGCCGAGTTCAACCGCGCCGACCAGCACGTGGGTAATCAAGAGGACAAACAACAGCCAGGCGCCAACCGAGAAGCCGGTGATTACAGCCACCACGGCAAGGATCACGCCGCCCATCGCGTAGGCCGCCGCGACCGGCAGGCCGAGCGCGTTCTGGAAGAACAGCACGAGCAGGTAGCAGGCAACTGCGGCACCGAGGATGCCGACGTCCTTCAGCATCTCGCCGATGGTCAGGCCCTTGGCCGAGGCCTCGGACTTCGGGAAGCTCTGGCCCATGAACAGCACGCCGTAGAGCACGGTGGGCACGAGGAACAGGCCGAGCTGCAACTTCCAGCTCATGGCGTTCGGGCCTTCGCCCAACGTCCAGCCAACGAGACCGCCCAAGACGAGGCCGGCGGGCCAGCTCGCGTGCAGGATGTTCAGGTAGTGCGTCCGGTTGTTCGGGAACAGGGTGGCAACCAGCGGATTCGCCACGGCTTCCAGGGTGCCGTTGGCCAGCGCGAAGATGAACGTGCCCCAATACAGGAAATTATAGGCCGTCTCCTGCGCCTGCCCCTTGCCGGCGGCGAAGGTCACAAACGCAGAGAGGACGTGGAAGAGGAAGGCCGCCACGACCAGCTTGCCGTAGCCGATCTTGTCCACGATCACGCCGCCAATGATGATGCCGAAGCAGAAACCGGTGAAGCCGGCGCCACCGATGGCGCCGAGTTGCGCGCCGGTGAAACCGAAGTCGGCCGCCCAATTGGCCAGGATGCCGCCGCGGATGCCGAAGCCGATGCCGGCGGCGAGAATCGCCATGAAGCCGGCGAACAGCAGCCGCTTGGCGTTGGGCGCGATGCCCTCGTTACTAACATTGCTCATAAATCGTTACCTGTGTGTTGGAGGTGGAACAGAGGGAGTAAATCCGAGTCCCGCCGTGGGTGTCCAGAAAACGGTTTGGCCATCGGCTGTCCCGGGCGCATCGCGACATCATGCACGTCTGACCGCAGCCGGCATGGCTGGGAGCGCGACTCTCCGAGTCGTAAGTCGAGTCCCCCCGGGGTTGACGCCGAACCGTTGAATCCTTGACGCGGCTCAGAGAGCCGCGCTCCTGCCGTCCCGCCCCCTGCGCCGGTTGCAAGCCGGCCGGTCCGTGACCCGGGCACCGGCGTGAGCTGCGGCCGGAAAATGTCGGTTGGTCCTTTGCGACCCGACCCCTTAGGCTGCGCGCATGGTTCACGTTGGCATCGGCTACGATGTGCATGAATTGGTCGCGGGCCGCCGGCTCGTGCTGGGCGGCGTCGAGATTCCCCATTCCAAGGGGCTCGACGGCCATTCAGATGCCGACGCCCTCTTGCACGCGATCACCGACGCCGTCCTTGGCGCCATCGGCGACGTCGACATCGGCCACCTGTTCCCCAACACCGACCCTTCCTGGAAAAACGCCCCCAGCCGGATCTTCGTCGAGGAAGCGGCCCGCCGGGTCCGCGCCCGGGGCGGCCGGATCGTGAACATCGACGCCTCGCTGATCGCCGAGCAGCCGAAGATCTATCCCCACCTGACCGCCATGAAGGCGCAGATCGCCGGCGCGCTGGGGATCGACGTTCGCAAGGTCGGGCTCAAGGCCACCACCAACGAACGCCTCGGCTTCGTGGGCCGCGAGGAGGGCATCGCCGCGATGGCCGTGGCCTCCGTGGACCTGCCGGAAGACTGAACCGGCCACTTCCTTTTCCTATGGGCGTAAAATCCGAGATCGGCTGGACGACCGAAACCGAGGACGGAGCCAAACGGCTCGTCACCGTCGAGAAGCACGGCAAGGAGTGGAAGTTCTTCGAGCGGCTCAAGCGGCGCGGGCCGGAGGTGCAGTGGAAACTGCTGCCGGAACCAGGTCTTGAGGACTGGCTGAGCCTGCTGGAATGCCTCGAACGCCGTTACCACCGGGACCTTGCGCCGCCGGACCAGATCGAAGCCCTCCGGCGTCAGATCCGGGAACGTTTCCCGGACCATCGCTTCGAGTAGGCAACTCCGCGCGCCCGGCCGCCCCGATGTCCCCGCCTGGCTACCTTCGGCTACGACCTTCCGGCGGCAGGACCGCCTTCACCCTGACCGAGCTGCTGGTCGTGATCGCCGTCATTGCGCTGCTGGCGGGCATGCTTCTCCCGGCGCTCGCCCGGGCGCAGCGGAAAGCCCGGCAGTCCGCCTGCCTGTCCAACCTTCGCCAAGTCGGGCTCGGATTCGCGCTGTATCAGGGCGAAAACGCCGACCGCCTGCCCGACCGGCGCGACCTCAAGACGGCCCTCGGCTACCGGCCTTGGACCGATTGGCCGCCATCCGACCCACGTTCAGGTTGGGCCGCCGTGGCGCTGGGCGACTTCGGCGGTCGCCCCGGGGTTTGGATGTGTCCGGCCCTGGCCGGTTCGCGGCTGCGGGAAGCCGTGCAGGTGGTGCAGGCTTATGGCACCAACGCCAACTCCGCCCGGGCCGGCTATTGGCTGTGGCGGTTCGACCGGGATTCCGCCCCGGTGCCGTTGGACAACTTCTGGAACAAGACGCCGGAGGTCGCCCTTGTGGACCTCCGCGCCGCCCAAAACCCGACGGTTGGCCAACCCGGCGGGACTTCCGACATCGAGTTGGCGGTCGATGCCTATTTTCCCGGGACCATTCCTGCCGTCGCTCCGGCACTCGCCGGCCGCGCCGCACATCCCCACGGCCGCAATCGCCTGATGCTCGACCTCAGCGCCGGCTGGTGGCGCGATCTCCGCCTCACGGCCGATTGATTTCCCAACGAGCCGACCCTACGCCCCGTCCTGTCGAGTTGCCCGAATTTGCGCGGACTCGTGCAGTGGGTCGGCGGCAAAGAAAAACGGGGCGGACCTGAGTCCGCCCCGTGATCGTTGCAGTTCCCGCCCGGTTCACTTCGGGTTCGGGCCGTATTGCTTCAGCAGGAAGCCTTGGCTGTCCCAGGCGCCGGCATACACGGTGGTGCCGAAATACTTGGCGACCTGATCGAAGGCGGGGAGCAGTTTGAAGTCGGCAAAGTCCTCGGGTGCCGGGGTGGGGGCGCCGGGGCGCTGGCCACCCATCGTCTTGGTCAAGCTGCCGCCGCGGAGGGCTTCCCAGGTGCCGCGCAGGGATTCGCGTTGGTCCTGGTAGCCAAAAATACCGGTGTTCATGCCGCCGACCTCCTGGGCGGATTCGGCCAAGCCGGCGGCGTCGCGGAGGGATTTGCCAGCGCCGTCCGCGCTGCGGAGGAACTGCTCGAGCAAAGCCGGATCATCGCTGATGGCGAGGTAACCGCCATTGGACGCAATCTCCAGGAGCGTCGGCTTTTTCCGCGGATCGGTCGCCGGCATGGTTATCGTGGTGATCTTCTTGCCGTTGAACTCGCGTTCCTTGAGGTCGTCCGGGCCGCCGGGGAGGAGCGAGGAGAAGGCCTTGAGGCCATTGGCGAGTTCCTCGGCGTTGACCGCGCCGAGCAGGGTGAGGGTCGGCGGGCTGGCCAGTTCGTCGGCCGACTTGCCCTTGGGCGCCTTCACGTAGCTGATGAAGTCGTCGCCGAGGTTGCCGATGAACACCTTCTTGAAGTCAAAGTTGGGGTCCTTGTCCTTGCCGAGGGCGCCCATGGACATCTGCAGCATGCCGCCGAGCTGCGGGGAGACCTGCTGGAGCATGGCCTCAAGGTTGGCCCAGGTCTTGGCGCCGTTCAGGCGCATCCGGCGGTAATCGACGGCATCGGCGGGCACGAAGGCCGGGGGCGCGCCATCCTTGGACTCAAAGGCCAGCAGCTTGAAGAGGCCCGCACGTTCGCCTTCGGGCACAGCCAGGCCAAGATTGAAATAGGCGCCGTCGCCCTCCTGCTGGGCCGCGACCGACAGGCTCTTGAGCCCACGCAGGCCGAGCGCCTGTATGGCCCGCCGGGGTTCTATGCCGAGCGCGGCCAGACCGCCGGCCGTCTTGGAGAGTTCCCCTTCGAGGGTCGCGAAGAGCGGCGCGATGTGCACCCAGCCGTAGACCAGTGACTTGCGGAAATTCATCGAGGCCTCGCTGGCCTGATAGGGGCCGACCTCGGACAGCGTGGGCACGGAACCGCCGGTCAGGCGGGCCACGACCTTCTCCAACGCTTTCACGGAATCGCCCAGCACCAGCGCGGAATCCACCTGGCCGAAGCTGATCTCGATCTTCTTGGACGGTCCCTTCTCGTCCTCGTCTTCCTGGTCGCCGCCCTTCGCCGGCTTGGGGTCGATGACGACGGTGGTGAACTCCTGGTCGCGGATCTTCTCAGCCTTCAGCGTCTTCTTGGCTTCACCCAGCTTCTGGCGAGCCTCCGCGAGCTTGGCCTTCAGTTCGGGCGCCTTGTCCTTCGCGTCGAGCACGAGGACGTTGCCGGCGCTGGAATCGGGATTGGCGGGGTTCCAGTCGCCGCGGATGACGGCGAACGAGATCTGGCCCTGGAGCAGCGGCAAGTATTCGTCGGCCTTGATGCCAAGGTCCTTCTCCAGGTCGCCGATGAACTTCGCGACGACCTTCTTCTCGAAATCCTCGCGGAACGGCCGCAGGGCCGGATCGGCCCAAAGCTGCCCGAACGGCGCGCTGTTCATCGTGCTCTTCGCGGCGGCCCAATCGGCGACGCTGAGCAAGACGATGGTGTCATTGGGGAAGAGTTGCGGCGCCGGCGGCACGGCCGCGAGCAACGACAGCGCGGCGAAGGGGGCCGCGAACAGGGTGCGAAGCTTCATTTGCTGCGCCAAGGTTGCGGCGGCCGGCGCGATGGCAAGGGCGAACTGGCAATTGGCGCCTCGTCAAATGTGACGAGGGCCGAAGCGGAGACCGGGTTAACGGGCGCGTTCGCCGGCCGGCTCCGTGTTCTTCAGGCGGCTGGGCGGTTCCAGGTAACGGAACGGGTTGCTCGGGTTGTCGTTGTCGTAGGCGTAGGCGTCGCGATGGCGCAGGAAATAGCGCAGCACCTCGCCGGGAATGGCGAATCCGAGGCCCTCGCCGAACGTGAGCTTCATGTTCGTCACGCCGATGACTTCGCCGCGGAGATTGAACAGCGGTCCGCCGGAATTGCCCGGATTGATCTGCGCCGTGGTTTGGAGATAGAGGTCACCGCCGACTTGCCGGGTCGTCGTGCTGACGATGCCCTCGGTGACGGTGCGTTCGAGGCCCAGCGGGCTGCCGATGGCGAACACGCGGTCACCCTGGCCGAGTTGCTCGGAATCGCCGAGCAGGACCTTCTTGAACTTGGGCGCGTCCTTGTCCTCGACCTTGAGCAACGTGAGGTCGGCGAACTTGTTCATGGCCACGATCCGCACATCCTTGTAGCTGCGACGCTCCAACTGGCCGTCCTTCTGGTGGTAAACCTCGATGGAAATCTTCGTCTCGCCCTCGACGACGTGGAAGTTGGTCACCAGGTGGCCGTCCTCATCCAGGAAGAAGCCGCTGCCGAGGCCGCTGGGCGTGCGCACTTGCACGACGCCTTCGCCAAGCTGCGTGACGAGTTCGCGGACCGACTTTTCGGCCAGCGGGGCCGTCGCGACGGAAAAAAGGCCGCCCGCCTGGGTCTCGATGCCCGGGGCGGAGGTGGCCGGGGCGGGTTTGGCCACGGGCGTGCCGGCGGCCGGCCGGGCAGCTGGCTTGGCGGTCTCCTCGTCGCCGCGGGTGATCTTGGCGA
Organism: Verrucomicrobiales bacterium; assembly: GCA_040375265.1. Lineage (GTDB taxonomy): Bacteria > Verrucomicrobiota > Verrucomicrobiia > Limisphaerales > UBA9464 > CAIWAH01. The sequence goes on along the minus strand of JBEISV010000048.1, from coordinate 785 downwards.
TCTCCTTCCGCGGGACGCTGATCACCGTGTAGCCGAGGTCCACGACCACGAGGTCCTTCTTCTCCGCGAGGATCTTGCCAGTGACCGTGGCCTTGTCCTTGAGCACGACGGTGTCGGTCGCCGCGCCCAGCGGGAGGAACAGGCTGGCCGCGAGGAGTCCGCGCAACACGGGTGACTTCATGGGCGGGACGCTAGGCACAGTCCGGGACCGGGGCAAGCGGCGGGTGCGGAGCGTCCGCCGAGCGGGCGACCCAGCTTGGCGCTGGCCGCGGTGGTCGCGGAAAATGATGGCGGTTCCGGTGCCCTGCCCTGGGCCGACATGGTTGCCGGCCCAAGGCTGGAACTCTCCCGGGGTATTCGTGGCCTACGGCGTTGCGGCGACCGGTTCCCAGACCGCCCAATGGCGCACCCGCTCGGGGCCGGCGACGTGGAAATCACCCAACACGTAGATGCGTCCCTCGTGGGTGAAGACCGTCTCCACCTGGCCGGCCGACCGGGTGGGTAGCAGGTCCCCGTCGTTGACCTGCGCGTTCCGGCGCAGCGCCTGGCGCACGACGGATTCGCCGCCGCCGCTCCGGAACGGCAGAAGTTCTTCGCGCAGGACGCCGTTGTGCAGGGCGCTTACGCCAGTGCCATCCCAGCGGAACAGGCCGTTGGAATCCGCACCGGCGCCGTCGGCTCCCAGCAGGAGATTCTCGCCGTGGTAGATCGCGCCGGTCGCATCGGTCGCCCCGTCGCTGTAGCTGACAAACACCGGCGGCGCGCCGGGCACATTCGTCCAGCCG
>JBEISV010000049.1:0-17197 GCA_040375265.1 Verrucomicrobiales bacterium | reverse complement strand
GCGGCAGTGGAAAACCAGGGATGGCGCATGAGATTCGAGCCCACTGTTTCCCGGAGGAGTTCCCTCCCGCCTTCCCGATATTCCGTGAGCCTCAGCACGTTGGTCTGCTCGTAATGGGCGAAGACGTTGGGGGCTAGATAGGTGAAGGACGTGCTGAGGTCGGATCCGGTCGGAACCGGGGTCTCGGACATATCCGCGAGCCGTAGTTGGATGCCCCTCGGTCCCTGCGAGTCGGCACCCAGCGCGATGGCCAAGCCGGGAGCGTATTCCGCCAAGGCATGCACCTCGGGCGAAAGCAGGCGATAACCGTAGTTGGAGGGAGGGGCGGCGACGTCCCACAGCAAGATGGCCCCGTCCTTCGCGGCGCTGGCGAGTGTTTTGGCATCCGGGCTGAAGGCGACCGAATAAACTTCATCCTCGTGCCCACGGAAGACCCTCGCCTCGGTCCAGCCCGAGGTTTCCCAAAGCCGGACCGTTTGGTCGGTGGCTGCCGAGGCCAGCCAGCGCCCGTCGCGGGAGAACGTCACCTCTCCCACCCAGCCCGTGTGTCCCTCCAGCCGGGCGGCCAGTTTGCCGGTTTCGGCATTCCAGACACGGATCGTCCCGTCCTCATATCCTGTGCCCGTCACGAGAAACCTGTCGTCCGGGGAGAGTGCCATCGCTGTCACGCCCCAATCCGTCCCGATGTCCGCCGCCCAGATTTCCGTGCCGGTCCCGACTGCGAGGCATTTCACGCTCAACTGCCCCTTGTCTTGATTGCTCAGGTAAAGCCGCTGCCGGTCGGAGGACAGGCGGGCGATCCCATAGTGCATGTTGGCGCCCGAGGTGGTGTTGGTGCTCACCGCAACGCCCGTGGCGAGGTCGAACACGACCGCCGCCTGCTGGCCAAGACCATAGGTAAAGGCGAGCAGCCGGGAACCATCGGGCGTGAAGGAAAGGTCCCGGACGAGAGGAGCTCCAATCCGCAGGACCGTATCGCGCTCGGTGGCGAGGTCGTGCAGCTTGAGTTCTCCACCACCCGCCGAGGTGGCGAGCAGATTCGAGCGGGGCGAAAAGGCGACGTGCCCCGGTGAACCCTTCTGGTTGAGTTCCTTGAGCAGGGTCCGGCGGTGGACATCCCAGAGTTCGATCCGTCCATCCAGGTAGCCCACCGCCAGTTGGGCACCGTCCGGCGAAAAGCTGACGGAAAATCCGCGGGCGGGGCGCTTGGTCAGTTGGACGAAGGCACTGCTGCGGCATTGTTGCCACAGATAGCGCCATTCCCAGCCGCGCAGGTCCTCCTCGCCCGGCGCGGGCCGATGCCGGTCCAGCAGCCGCCGGGCGCGTCCGAGGTTGTTCTGGGCCAATGCCTGCTGGGCGAGGTTCATGTCGGCCGCGTAGAGCAGGCGCCGGGAATGTTCCTGGCTGTCGAGGGCCTTCCGTGCCTGCGCGTCGGCGCGCTGCTGTTCGGCCTCGGCAACTTGCTGGGCTGCCTCGGCCTCGCCTCGCCGTTGCTCCGCCAGGTTACGCTGGATGGATTCGTGGACCCGCGCCAAGCCTTCGCGCTGGGCAGCCACCCAGATGCCTCCCATGGCAATGATCATTGCCGCCAGGACACAGGCCGCCGCCGTGAAGGCGAGCCGGTTACGGTGGTAGGCCTTCTGGAACCTGTAGGCCGCGCTCGGCGGACGGGCGGTGACCGGTTCGTTGGTCAGGTGCCGGGTGAGGTCCGCCGCCAGCCCGTTGGCCGTGTCGTAGCGGCGGGTGCGGTCCTTCTCCAGACACTTCATCACGATCCAGTCGAGGTCACCCTTCAACTCTTGTAGGAGCCGAAGTAAGGAGGCTCTGACTTCCTCCGCCTTCGGATCGTTTGATTTGAGACTCCTTACGTCGTCTCCTACCAGCATGGTGCTCAGCCGCGTGCTCGGGCGCTGGGGCTCCTTCTCCCGGATCGTCTTCCGCATGGCGTCGATGCCGGACTGGGCCAACTCCTTGGCGTCGAACGGCGTCTTGCCGGTGAGCAACTCGTAGAGGAGCACGCCCAACGCGTAGATGTCGGAGCGCGTATCAATGTCCAGGCCGCTCATCTCCGCCTGCTCCGGACTCATGTAGGCCGGCGTGCCGATGAACTGCTCGAAGGCGGTGAACAGCGTCTGGTTGGTCAGCCTTCCCTCGGTCGCCTTGGCGATGCCGAAATCGATCACCTTGGGCACCGGCACGCCGTCGTGCAGCGTGACGAGGATGTTCGAGGGCTTGATGTCGCGATGGATGATCCCCTTCTGGTGCGCGTGCTGGATCGCCTGGCACACCTTGATGAACAGGTCGAGACGGGCCTTGGTGCCGAGCTTGTTCTCGTCGCAGTAGCGCGTGATGGGGATGCCGCGCACCAGTTCCATCACGAAAAACGGCCGGCCGGAATCGGTCGCGCCGGCATCGAGCACTCGGGCGATGTTCGGATGGTCCATCATCGCCAGCGCCTGCCGTTCCGCCTCGAAGCGTGCGATCACGGACTTGGTGTCCATGCCCAGCTTGATGACCTTGAGGGCGACGCGGCGGCGGACCGGCTCCTCCTGTTCCGCCATGAAGACCGTGCCGCAGCCGCCCTCGCCGATCTGCTGGAGCAGCTTGTAGCGGCCGATCTTCATGCCCGGACCTTCGGAGGCCGGCAGCAGTTCGCTGAAGCCGACCTTCACCGTCGCTACGGTCTCACCCGGGGCAGGGCGGGGCCCGCCGACGGGACGTTCCAGGAAGGTCTGCGCCGCGTCGCTGGCCTGGAGCAGGGCCTCGACCCGCGCCCGCAATGCCGGCTGCCCGGCGCAGGCCTCTTCGAGGTAGGCGGCGCGCTGGGCGGGCGTCTCCCATTGGAGCGCGGCCGCGAAGATCGTCTCGTCGGAACCGGGATCGGCAGGCATGGCGGGGGCTGGCGGCGGAGTCATACTGCATCCCCATGCGCGGGACAGCGCCAAAAGGGATCAGGGCGCCCCGGAAATGTTTTTCCACTTTCGCTGATCCGTTTCGGGCGTGGCCGACGCATGGGTTGGCTGATGAGCGATACCGTGACCCCCGAGTTCAAGTTCTACTGCAACCACTGCGACCAGCCCCTGAAGTGCGAAGTTCGGTTCGCCGGCCGGCAGATCCAGTGCCCCGGCTGCCAGCACCTGATCCGTATTCCCAATCCGCCGGCCGGGAGCGGGTTCACCCACATTTCGCCCGAATCCGGGCGGACCTGGGATACGCACATGCCGACGCGGAAGAAGGAGTGAGCTGGGACAGGCGCCATGCTTCATCTTGGGCGCCCGGTTGTGAGATGTTGGCCAAGTCGGCGCAGCCTTGGCAGGCGGAGCCCGGCACTAGCGCCGCGGGCTGTCCGCGGCGGCCAAGCTTGCGACGGAATAAGCTCCCCGACGGGAGCGACATCTGCCCCCTGCCGTGCGGGCCGTTAGGGAACTGCCGGTTACAAACCGGCATCACAGGACGCCAGCCTGCGGCCCAACCCAGCGGGCGGCGCACACGATGAACAGATGCGCCCGCTTCAATCCAGCTGGCCAAGCCGGGGTTTGCTTTCGGCCCCCTTTGCGGCAGCCTGCTGCTGTTCCTCAACATGGAAGCTCCCAAAGCAGCGGCTGAATCGTCCCGTCCCAAGCCGGCCGGGTCGGTGGTCATTTCGGGCACGGCCAGTTCCCTGAGTCCGATCGGGGGACCGGAGGATACGGCGGCCGGCGTGGTGCGGTTCGCGGTGATCTTGGGCGGCATCCTGGCCCTCAGCCTTTTGGGTGTGGAGCTTCAGCGGCTGTGGCTCGACGCCAACGCGACTTCCGGCGGGAACGGCGCCGCGCCGGCGGATTACCTGCTAATACTCGTCTTCGCCTGCCTCGGGGTGGCGGCCCTGGCCCACTATCGCCGGCGCCCCGCCTTGGTGCTTGGCGCGGCCGCGGCACTGTTCATCGCGCATGCTTCCCTTTCGGCCTGGTTCAACGCCCACACCCTGGCCGGCCCGTTCCCGGTCTCGGTGCGCCCCACCTGGGGCGGCATCATCATCCTGCTCTTCGCGCTGCTCGTGGCGGCGCCGCCGATGCTGCATTACGCGTTGCTGGTCTTTTCCAGCCTCATCGCCCCCTTCGTCCTAGCGGTCCTGATCGTCACCGGCCAAGCCGGCGGCCATGCGCCGCCGCAGCTAGCCCGCCGCATGATCGTGGCGAATACGGCGACGTGGACCTGCGCGATCGTGGCGGTTGCCATCGTGATCCACCGCGAACGGGAGCGGCGCCGGATGCAAACCATCGCGAAACAGCTGGCGACCGCCCGCGGGGAACTTCAGGAACTGGGCTCCTACCAGCTCGAACGCCGCCTGGGCCAGGGGCGGATGGGCGAAGTCTGGCAGGCGAGCCACCGCACGTTGGCGCGGCCGGCCGCGATCAAGCTGGTGAGCGCCGCCCTCCTGCGCCAGCACGCCGGATCGCCGGAGCAACTGGAGCGCACGCTGGCCCGGTATCAGCAGGAGGCCAAGCTCGCCGCCCGCCTGACTTCCGCCCACACGGTGCCGGTGTTCGATTACGGACGGACCGACGACGGCCAGATCTTCTACGTGATGGAGTTGCTGCGTGGCCTGCCGCTGCACCGGGTCATTGAACGGTTTGGGCCGCAGCCTTCCGCCCGCGTTGTCCGGTGGCTGCTCGAGGCGTGCGATTCCCTGGCCGAGGCCCATTCGCTGGGACTGGTGCATCGGGACCTGAAGCCGGAAAACCTTTTCCTCACCCGGCAGGGATTGCACCGGGAGGTGGTCAAGGTGCTCGATTTCGGGCTCGCCGTGGTGCGCGAATCGCTTGCCCAAGCGCGGTCCGGTTCGGCCGGCGACCTGCTGACTAGTTCCCCGGAATGGATGGCGCCTGAACTCGCCGGCGGCGACGCCGAGGCCGATGCCCGCGCCGATCTCTACTCGCTCGGCTGCGTCGCCTGGTTTGCGCTCACCGGCCGGCCCGTCTTCGTGGCGGAATCCGCGAAGGACTTGCTGCAGGCGCAGCGGGAACAGCCGGCGCCGGACCTGCCGGCGACGGTGAACCCCGGGCTCGCTGGGCTTGTGGCCCGGTTGCTTGCAAAGAATCCCGACGACCGCCCCGCCTCCGCCGACGAACTCGCGCGCGACCTGCGGGACCTCGACCTGAGTCTGCCGACCGACCCGACCCTCGACGATGACGCGACCGAGCTGGCGGAAGATTTCCGGGCGCGTCCCACGCTTGTCCGGACCCGGCGAAACTAGCCGCCTACCCGGATTCCTCGCCGATTCACCGGGGCCGGAGCGGGATTTTCCGGCCGCCGGCCGTGAATTGAGTCTGCTTTTGCCTTTGACCGGGTTTTTGCGGGGCCGCTAGGTTCCGCGCCTATTTATCCGGGGTTCTCATCATGACGGGCCATATTCGTAAACATCAGAAGCTGCTTTGGTATTTCATCAGCGCAGCCGTGATCATCAGCTTTGTCGCCTACTTCAATCCGAGCTCCCGGCTGGAGCAGGCGGGAGGAGGCGGCAGCTACGGCAGCATGGATGGCCGGCCCCTGAGCCGGAATGAGTTGGTCGCGGCGGATCGGCTCGCCCGCCTCGGCGGTTACCTGCGCTTGGGCGAAGGCTACGACAACGCCCGGGCCAAGCAGCAGGGTTTCGACCTGAAGCAGGAGCGTTATTTCAACGTGCTCCTCCAGTCGCGGGCCAAGGATCTGGGAATTGACGTCGGGGATGCGGCCGTTGCGGCGTGGATTCGGCTGAATCTTCGCGACGAGAAGGGACCGATCACTTTCCAGAAGTTCGTGGAAACTCGCCTCAAGCCCTCGCGCGAGCGGTTCACCGAAAGCGACTTCGTGGATTGGGTCCGCCTGCAAGTCGTCCGCGGCCACCTGGCCGACGTCGTCGGGGTTGCCGGTGATCTGGTCACTCCGCGGGAAGCCGCCCTTGAATTCCAGCGTGAGAACGAAACCCTGGCCGTCAGTCTCGTCCAGTTCTCGACGTCCAACTACCTCGCTTCGGTCAACCTGGACCCCGCAGCCCTCAGCTCCTTCTACAGCAACCGGCTCGCGGTCTACCGGATCCCGGAGCGCCGGGTGCTTAGCTATGTCCGCTTCGACGCGACGAATTTCACCGCCGAGGCTAGCGCGGACCTCGCCAAGATTCCCGACCTGACGAACCGCATCGAGCAGATCTATACCCAGCGCGGCGCCGAGACCTTCACCGACGCGCAGGGCCAGCCCCTGACCAAGCCGGCGGCCATCACCCAGCTTCAGCAGGACATGGTCACCCAGCGCGCCCTCGAACTGGCCAACGCCAAGGCGACCGAATTTGCCAACGCCATCTACCGCGTGAAGCCGATGACCCCGGCCAACCTCATCAATGAGGCGCTCAACCGTCAGCTCAAGGTGGCCAACACCGAGCCCTTCACCGACTCCGGCCGCCCGGCTGGCCTGGAAGACCTGACCACGCTCGGGCAGGAAGTTGCCAAGCTCTCCAACGAGAAGCCCATCACTTTGCCGATGCGCGGCACCACCGGCGTGGTTGTGGCGGCCCTGACGCAGATCGTTCCCAGCGAAATCCCGGCTTTTGCCACGATCCAGTCCCGCGTGACGGAAGACTACCGCCGCTTCAAGTCCCAGGAAGCCGCCCGGGCCGCCGGCGAAGCCTTTGCGATCGCGGTCACCAACGGCCTGGCCCAAGGCAAGCCCTTCGCTGCCATCGCCGCCGAGCGGCAGGCAGCCGTCGTTGAACTGGCCCCGTTCACCCTGACCGCCCAGGCCATTCCCGGCTTGGACCCACGGCTGAATGCCAATGCAATCAAGAGCGCGGTGTTTCAGCTCAAGGCCGGCACCGCCAGCCCCTTCCAGCCGTCGGCCGACGGCGGTTTGGTCGCCTTCCTGAGGGAGCGCAAGCCCGTCGATGAGGCCGCGCTGAAGGCCGGCTTGAACTCGTTCCTCGAGGAGCAACGCCAGCAGCGCAAGTCGTTGGCCTTCCAGGAATGGGCCGGCCGCGAGTTCCAGAAGTCCGGATTGGCGGAATTGCTCAAGGCCGAAGGCGCGGAGCAGTGAGCTGCCCATGCCTGCCGCCCCGCGGGTGATCCGCCTCTCGTCGCCGGCGACCGGCGAATCCTGGCCGGTGCCGGTGCTGTTCGAGGATGCCGAAGTGCTCGCCCTCGACAAGCCGGCCCGGCTTTTGTCTTCCCCGGACCGTTACGACGCCGGCCGGCCCAACCTGATGCGGCTGCTCCACGACGGCGTGGCCACGGCCAAGCCGTGGGCTGCCGAACACGGCATCACCTACCTGGCCAACGCCCACCGGCTCGACTTCGAGACCACCGGCATCTTCCTCTTGGCCAAGACCCGCGAGGCGCTGATCCGGCTGGCCAACCACTTCGGTTCGGAGATTCCCAAGAAGACTTACCTGGCCCTCGTGCTGGGCAATCCGGAGCACAACGAGTTCACGGTGGAGAACCGCCTCGCGCCGCATTGGTTCAAACCGGGACTCATGGCCGTGAGCGGACAGGGAAAGCGGGCGGTCACCCACTTCCGGGTCGCGGAGCGTTTCGCCGGCTGCTCGCTGGTGGAGTGCCGGCCGCTGACCGGCCGGACCCACCAACTGCGGGTGCACTTGCAGGATCTTGGGCATCCCATCTGCGGCGACTCCCAGTATGGGGGCGAACCCTTGCTGCTTTCCCGGCTCAAGCGCGGCTACCGGCTGGCCCCGGGCGTGGTGGAAACCCCGTTGATCCGGACCCTCGCCCTGCATGCCTGGCGTTTGGAGTTGCCGCATCCGGCCACCGGCGAGCCGTTGCGGATCGAAGCGCCGTTGCCCAAGCCATTCGCCGTGGCGTTGAAGAACCTGCGGCGGTTCGCGACGCACGGCTGACCTCGGCGGCGAAGCGGGTCGGCTGCCGTTTGCCGGCTACTTCTTCCAGCCGAGATGGATGGTCTGCGTAAGGCGCGAGAACAGGCTCTTCTTCTTCTGGTTCGAGCCCTGACCACCGGGAATGGGCCGGCACTTGGCGTTGCAGTCGGGGCAGAAGAACAGCACGCCGGCCTTGCCACCGGAGAGTTTTACCGCCCGCAACGAGGCGGCGTTGAAGACGCCGGGGCATTTGACCACCGCCTGACAGCCTTCGATCGCTTCGTGAGTTGCGGGCAAACTTGGGTCCCGCGAGCACCCGACTTGGCCATCTTCGAGGACCGCGGCCCGGCCCGCTGGCTGCGCCGGGGCAAGAGGCGAAACGGCGGCTACTTGGATGCCGATCTCGCGGGCTTCTAGGCGCAGTTCGATGGAGCCCAGTTGTAGCGCCTGCCCGGGCTGCAAATGCGCCTCCTCGACCGGCTGACCGTCCACGAAGGTGCCGTTGGTGGATTGGAGGTCACGCACCAGGACGCCGCCACCGTCCTCGAGCACCGTGAGTTCGGCGTGGAAGCTGGAGACGCTGGCCTCGTGGATGCAAAAGTCGTTGGTCGGATTCCGCCCGATCGTGTTCAAGCCGGTCCGCAGCCCGAAATCGAGGGGCATCGTCACGCCTTTGAGCTGATAGTGAACCATGGCTTGGATTCGGCTTAGCCGTTCCAGTGCCAATACTTCCCCGGGCGCACTCCTGTCGAGCGTTTCGCCGGGGAACTCTTCCTCGTCACGCAACCGTGACCTCCGGACGCGGTTCATCCGACCCGTCGCCATCCCGCAATGTCCGGTTTTGTTTTCCCGCCGGCGCTTTGCTAGCCTCGGCTTCCTCGTGACTTTGCAGGAAGAAATCCAGCGCCGGCGCACGTTTGCGATCATCTCGCATCCCGATGCCGGCAAGACGACGCTCACCGAAAAGCTGCTGCTCTACGGCGGCGCCGTGCAGCTCGCCGGCTCCGTGACCGCGCGCAAGAACCAGCGCGCCACCACCTCGGACTGGATGGAGCTGGAAAAGAAGCGCGGCATCTCGATCAGCTCCACCGTGCTGCAGTTCGAATACGGCGGCTTCCGTGTGAACCTGCTCGATACGCCCGGCCACAAGGAGTTCTCCGAGGACACCTACCGCGTGCTCACGGCCGTGGACGCCGTCATCATGGTGATCGACGCCGGCAAGGGCGTGGAAAACCAGACGCGCAAGCTGTTCGAGGTCTGCGCCCGACGCGGCGTGCCGATCTTCACCTTCATGAACAAGCTCGACCGGCCGGCGCGGGATCCGATCTCGCTCATGGATGAGCTGGAAGCCGTGCTGGGCATCAAGTCCTGCGCCATGAACTGGCCCCTGGGCAACGGCGCCGACTTCCGCGGCGTCTATGATCGGGCGGAAAAAATGGTCCACCTCTTCGAGCGCGTGGTCGGCGGCAAATATCGCGCGGCCGTCAACGTCACCGGCCTCGACGACCCCTTGGTGCGCGAGAAGCTCGACGAACACACCTACGCCACCGTGCGCGAGCAAATCGAGATGATCGAGCTGGCCGGCGCCGAGTTCGACCACCCGCAGGTGCTAGCCGGCAAGCTGAGCCCGGTTTTCTTCGGTTCTGGCGTGAACAACTTCGGAGTCCAACTGCTGCTCGACAGCTTCCTGAAGTATTCGTCCGCGCCCCGGGGACGGACCAGTGCGCCGGTCAACTAACCTCCGGCGCCACGGTGTTTCGGTCACCGGGACCGGATGTCCGTCGGTTTCGCCACGAATTCCCCGAAACGACTGGCGTGGACCGCGAAGGTCAGGTCCACCTTCTCGCTGTCGGGCCAAGCCCGAAACGTCAGATGCCGCGGGTGCCGCCAGAGCTTGCGGTCGCGCTGGTCCCGGGCTTCGACCAAGGTAAGGCTGACGCCGCTTTCGCGGCGAACCAAGCGGGCATCGGCCTTCCATTCCCAGTCCTGCGGTTTGCCGAAACGCAGGAACCGCAGCTCCACCTCGCGTTCGCCGACCCGGCCGCGCTGATCCACCGCGACGCCGCCCTGCCCCGCCACGCGAAGGCCGCGGAAGGTCACCAATTCCCCCGGCGCAAACTCGTTGTTCCGCGAAAATTCCACGCGCAGCCGCCACGCTTGGCCAGCCCAGGGCGCCGATTGCACCTTCAGCACCCAGCCGTTCTGCGAGCCCAGCCAATCGATCGGATAGCTTTTCGACGCATGGCCCTCCAAGTCCGCGATCCGCACGTTGAGCGGAAACCAGTCGCGATTGGGCACACCGTTGCTCCGGGCCAAGAAATCAAGGCGCGCCGTGGGGTCCTCACCGGGCGGAGCCGGCGTCCGCGCGAACCCGTAATGCCGGGCCAGTCCCGTCTCGAACGCAACCAAGGTGAATTCCAACGGACCGTCCCGCGCCGTCTGTGGCAGCGCCGGAACCGGGGCGGCATCCGCCCCCGCGGGCCGCGGACGCGGGTTGGGCAGTTCCAGTTCCAGCACCGGCCGATACGATTGGTCCGTCCGATCGAACTGTTGGCCGACGAGACGCAGGGATTTGCCCTGGCGGGGAAATGCCCCGAAATCCAGGCGCAGGCCCGTCGCGCCGTTCGTGGCCCCGAGTTGCAAGGCATCGAAATCCGCCACCGTCAGGCCGGCTTCGTCCGTCAGGTCCCAGCGGAAGGACTCGCCGGGCGGCAGTCCGCGGTCGGTGCGAAACCAGAGCCGCAGCTCCGGACCGAAGCCCGGATAGTCCTTGGGCCAGCCTTCCTGGGGCAGCCAGCCCATGACCCGGGCCGGCAGCGGCAGACGTTCCCAAGGGTGCTTGAGCGGCGACACGTGATTCGTGCCGTAGGTGAAGCCGACGAAGGTGATCCGGGTGCCGTCCGCGAGTTGCCATTCCGGGCGCAGCGCGGCCTTCCTCGCCCATTGGGACAACCCGGCGACCAACAGAATGGCGGCGATCAACCCAACAATGCGTGGACGATTCAAGCGAGGTTCCTTTCCCGAAGACGCTGCTCTCCGACGTTCCGCCCGCACTGGAATTCACCGCCGTAGGCCGCGAGGCGATCCGCGGCTACGCCTCGGCCTTGGCCTGGGCCGTCGCCACGCGGCGCAAGTAGTCCCAGGCGTAGAGGCCCGAGCCGTGCCCGTCGGCCCAGAACGGTTGCACGGCATAGCTGCCCACCTCGGCAAAACGCACCAACTGGAACGCATTCTTCGCGTAGGGCCGCGCCGGCGCCTTGTAGGTGTTGCCGAAGATGTCCTGTTCCCCCATGCAGGCCGCGCACGGGCAAAACCGGCGCAGGGTCTCGAACGGGATGAAACTTTCGGAACCGTCGTCCCAGCGGACGGCGAGTTCATTCGGGAAGGCGGTAAGGTCAACCGGTCGCATGCGGGAAGGATTCGCGCGGAAGGGTGGCCTGTCGAATCTGGTTCCACCTGCTTCCGGCCAGGCTCCGGTTTCCTTTTGTGCCTACGGTTCGCCCGCATACGGTTCCCGCTTTTCCTCGGTGACCGTTTCCCGTTTGCTCGCGCCGACATGCCGATCCCCTCGTTGAAACCGTGCCGACCGATTGAGGGCATCTCCGCCGTCTTGCTCCCTTTCCGGGCGGACGGCGCGGTGGATTTCGCGGCGTTTGCCCAATTGGTCGAGCGCACCTGGTCCGCCGGCCTGACGCCGGCGGTGAACATGGACACGGGCTACACCAACCTTCTCACCCGGGACGAACGCGCGGAGATTCTCGGGCTCGTGAACAGCCTCGCGCGCGGCCGCCGCTTCGTGGCGGGGGCCTTCATCGAGGGCGAAGACGGCGATCCCGTGCGCCTCTACCGGCGCGAGTGCAACGCGATCTATTGCGCCGGCGGGCTGCCGATTCTGTTCCCGTGCTCCGCGCTGAAGCCGCTCTCCGGGGCGCAACTGGTGGACGTTTTCCGCGGCGTGGCAGGCGAATGCGACGAATTCCTCGGCTTCGAATTGGGCGAGATGTTCGTGCCCTTCGGGCGCATCTGGGACCTCGACACCTACAAGGCGCTGCTGGACCTCCCGCAGCTCAAGGGCGCCAAGCACAGTTCGCTCTCCCGCGAACTGGAATGGGAACGCCTCGCCGTGCGTGACGCGCGCCGGCCGGACTACAAGGTCTATACCGGCAACGACCTCGCCATCGATCTCGTCATGTGGGGCAGCGACTACCTGCTCGGCCTGTCGGCGTTCCACGTCGAGGCCTTCGCGGCCCGGGATCGCCTGTGGGCCGCCGGCGACGCGCGGTTCCACGAGCTGAACGACTGGCTGCAATACCTCGGCATGTTCGCCTTCCGCGCCCCGGTCCCAGCCTACAAACACACCTGCGCGCAGTTCCTCCACCTGCGCGGCCTGATCGCGTCGCCCGAGCCGCATCCGCGCAGTGCCCGCCGCCCAGACAGCGATGTGGCGGTCCTCGAACCCATCGCCTGCCGGCTGGATGAACTGGTGGCGGCGGCCAAGTGAAGTGCCTCAATCGACGCCGCTAAACTCATGCACACGCATATGGCCGAGTTCTGGAAAAAGGTTCGCTGTGTTGGTGAAACCGTGGTTGCGACCGGTGACTACAAAGCCATCACGCCAACCCTGCGAGAGATAGTCGCGATAGTTCAGGCGAATCCAGAGTCGGCTGAACAGTTTGATGCTGCGTTCATAGAGATCCTGGATAACCCCAGGACATATTCGGTGCTGGTTGTGGGATACTGTATGCACACGCTTCGATCAGCCAAAGTGCGTCGCCATGCGGTCGAAAGAATTCACCGAGATACTCTTCGCACAGACATGCACGCGCGACATGTCCTTGAGGCGTATTCCTCAGATTGGGCTCTGAAGTCTCTATTCGAGTTGGAGCCACGGATCGCGCAGGCACATCAAGATTTAAGCGTCGAGGCGGACTTCAAATGATCTACGGCTCCATCAACCCTCCCGTGTTCGCCCGCATCCCGCGGACGGCGGCCAGCATCCTCGACGTCGGGTGCGGCGACGGCACGTTGGCCCGGGCCATTCGCGCCGAGTGGCCGGCCCAGGTCAGCGGCATCACCCATTCGGCCGAAGAGGCGGCGCAGGCCAAGTCCTCGATGGAAGCCGTCTTGGTTGCCAACCTGAACGGTTTCAACGGTGGCAGCCTCGGGCAATTTGACTGCGTGATTTGCAGCCACGTGCTCGAGCACCTCGTGGACCCGTGGCAATTGCTCCGCACGTTGCGCCCGCACCTCAAGGCGGGCGGCACGCTGATCGTGGCGCTGCCCAACCTGCTATTCTGGCGCAACCGCCTGACGTTGTTCGCCGGCCATTTCCGCTACACCGACGGCGGTCTGATGGACCGCACCCACTGCAAGTTCTTCGATTGGCAGACGGCGGCCGAGCTGGTGACGCAGGCCGGCTTTGAACGGGTCGAGCGCTCCGCCCATGGCGCGTGGCCCGGGTCCCACCTGCTCGGACCGCTGAAGGCGCCGTTGGACCGGTTTGCCGAGACCGCGTTCCCCGGACTGTTCGGCTGGCAGTTTGTGCTCGTTGGGCGCGCCCCCTGATTTTCCATGCAGTTTCCCAAGCTCGCCTCGCTCAGGACCGCCGCCGAGTTCCGCCGCCGCGTGGCCGAACTCGGCGTCGAACTCCCGGTTGCCGACGTGGTCAACCCGGAGGCATTCGCCGCCCCGGCCCGTTCCGGCGACGGCCAACGCAAAGCCATCGGCAACCGCTTCGCCATCCTGCCGATGGAGGGCTGGGATGCGACGCCGGACGGACGGCCGACGGACTTGGTCCGGCGGCGTTGGCAGCGCTTCGGCCAAAGCGGCGCGAAGCTGATCTGGGGCGGCGAGGCCGTCGCCGTGCGGCACGACGGTCGGGCGAATCCGAACCAGCTCGTCTTCAATCCGGAAAACGAGGGGGCGCTGGCCGGGTTGCGCGAGCTGCTCGTCGCTGAACATGCGCTGCACGGCCGCACCGACGACCTGCTCGTGGGAGTGCAACTCACGCACAGCGGACGCTGGGCCCGGCCCACCGACAAGAAGCGGCTCGAACCTCAGATCGCCTATCGGCATCCGCTGCTCGACGCGCGTTCGACAGTCTCGACCGACGACTCGGTGCTGACCGATACCGAGGTCGATGACCTGATCGCCGACTTCGTGGCCGCCGCCGTGCGGGCGCAACGGGCCGGCTTTGACTTCGTGGACGTGAAACACTGCCACGGTTACCTCGGCCACGAGTTCCTCAGCGCGGTGGAGCGGCCCGGCCGTTACGGCGGTGCGTTGGTGAACCGCACGCGTTTCCTCCGCGACATCGTGGCCGGCATCCGCCGCGACGCGCCCGGCATGGAAGTCGGAGTTCGCCTCAGCCTCTTCGACCAGTTGCCGTTTCAGAAGGGCCCCGACGGCGTCGGCGTGCCCATGCCGTGGAGCGGGCCGTATCCTTACGCCTTTGGCGGCGATCCGGCGGACCCGACCCGCATCGCGTGGGAGGAGCCCTTCGCCCTGCTGCGCGAGTTGCGCGACCTCGGCATCCGCCTGGTCTGCCTCACCGCGGCGTCGCCGTATTACAATCCGCACCTGCAACGTCCCGCCGCCGTGCCGCCGAGCGACGGCTACCTGCCGCCGGAAGATCCGCTGGTCGGCGTGGCGCGGCAGGTGGCGGCGGTCGCGCGCGTAAAGCGCGAGTTCCCGGACCTGCTCGTGGTGGGCAGCGCCTACAGCTATTTGCAGGAATGGCTCCCGAACGTCGGCGCCGCGCTGCTGGCCGATGGCATGGTGGACTTCATCGGTCTGGGCCGGATGGTGCTGAGTTATCCGGAATTGCCGCACGACGTGCTGGCGGGCCGGCCGCTCCAGCGCCGCAAGGTTTGCCGCACCTTCAGCGAATGCACGACGGGGCCGCGCAACGGACTCGTCAGCGGCTGCTTTCCGCTCGACGACTTCTATCGGCAGCATCCGGATGCGGCGAAGCTGAAGGCGCTGTGCGGCTGAAGTCCGCATTTGCCCTCCCGCCGCCCGCGGCCAACCTCCCGCTCATGAACGACCCGCGCGAGCAGCCCCCGGCGCTTCCCCTGGAAGTCGTCCCGCCGGAACTGCCGGCCCGGCCGCTGCCGCCGCCCGAAGGCGTTCCCGGGAACCGCCGCCCGGCATTCCATCCGTGGTCGGCGATCCTGCTGCTGGTCGTGGACAATCTCTGGAACCTCGCCGAGTTCGCGATCATCGACCTGCCGATCACCGTTCCGCTGTGTTTCCTGTGCGTGTTTGCCAGCACCTTCGTAATCCAACGGAAGCGGAACCAAGACCCGCTTGGGCGGGCGCTGGCCAAGGCCCTGTTCCTCGGAGTCATCGCGGCGGTGCCGTTCTCCGTGACGGGCACACCGGTCGGCCTCGCGTTGCTGGCGTGGGCCGGCATCCGGCATCCCCTCAAACGGGACGTTTAACCCGGCCTCCCGGGCTGCCGATAGCTTGGGTGGTGAATCGGGCATCCCGCGACGCGGGGTTCCGGATCGACCGCCGGTGCCCTCGCCGGCGGCCGGGTCACCGCCGTAATCATCCTCAATCAGGACAGGCATATGCTCGTATGGAGTGAACAGTTCGCGACCGGTTCCCCCTTGGTCGACACGCAACACCGGATGCTGATCGACAAGATCAACCTGCTGGAACAACTGCTGATCGGACCCCCGCCCCCCAAGGCCAAGTGTGACGAACTGCTGAGCTTCCTCGGCTCCTACGTGGGCACGCACTTCAAGTTCGAGGAGCAATGTATGGAACGCGCCCGCTGCCCGGCCCACGCCAAGAACAAGGAAGCCCACGCCGCGTTCCTCGGCGTCTTCGGCAAGTTCAAGGAGCGTTACCTCGTCGAAGGCCCCAAGCCGGAGCTGCTCAAGAGCCTGCAGACCGCCGCCGCCGACTGGATCAAGCAACACATCCTGACCGTGGACATCCAGCTGAAGGCCTGCGCCAAGCCCTGAAACGTTCTCCCAGGCCCACCGGACGAAGCGCGGAACCCTTCCGCGCTTCCTTCGTTTTGAAGAGGAACTGCTGGCGAGGCAGGTAACCCGAACAACTACTTGCGCCCCGCCTCGATTTCGCCTGTTGCCGGAGAGACGGCTGAGGAAGCACCTCCTACTGTCCCGGAAGCTGCCGCCCGAGACGACAGGCTGCGGAGTTCGGCCAAAGATTGCCGGAGCGAGCGGGAGTAACCTTCAAGTTCCGCCGCGGCCGCCGCGC
Organism: Verrucomicrobiales bacterium; assembly: GCA_040375265.1. Classification (GTDB taxonomy): domain Bacteria; phylum Verrucomicrobiota; class Verrucomicrobiia; order Limisphaerales; family UBA9464; genus CAIWAH01. Next base: position 1,125 of record JBEISV010000049.1, on the reverse strand, counting down.
ATTCCTCGGTGCCGGCCGCGTTCGCCTGCGTCACCTGGCTGACCTGCACCACCGAGACGTTCACCAGCTTGATGCCGTCCGCCTGCTGCCGGGAGGCTTCCGCGACCTGGGCCGCCAACTCGACGACCTGCCGCGACTTGGTGGCAATGTGGTCGAGGCTGGCCGCGACCTCGTGCTTCAGGATCTCGCACTGGCTGATCCAGCTGACCACTTCCTCGATCTTCAGCGCGGTTTCCCGCGCGGCGTCGGCGGTTCGCCCGGCCAGCTTCTGCACCTCGTCCGCCACGATGGCGAAGCCCGCCCCGGCGCTGCCGGCGCGGGCGGCTTCCACCGCCGCATTGAGGGCCAGCAAGTTGGTCTGGAAGGCGATGCCGTCGATGTTCTTGAGGATGTTCGCGATCTGCCCGCTGCTGTCATTCAGCGCCTCGACCGCCGCGCCGATGGCCTGTAGGTCGTTGACCCCGCGGTCCGCCGCAGCCCGGGCCTCCTCGGCGAGGCCGTTCGCCTCGCGGGCGTGCTCCACGTTGCGTTGGGTCATGCTGGAGATTTCCTCCAGCGATGAGCTGGCTTCCTCGATGGACGCGGCCTGCTTGCCCGCCCCCTCGGCGGAACTGGCGTTGGCGGCGGACACCTGACGCGCCGCGGCGGCGAGTCGGTCCGTGTCGCCGTCCAACCGCCGGGCCAAGGCGTCGAGGTCGCGGGTGAAGCCGCGGTAGGCGCGCCCCGCGAAAACGACGGCGGCAAGCCCTACCACGCCCAGCCCCAGCGTGATCGGTGCCAAGGGGCGCGCCAACGCCGCTTGGGCGACGGGGAACAATGCCACCAAGGCCAGGCCCGTGAGGCCCGCCGCCAACTGTGTCCGTGGTGTCCCGATTTCCATGATTCGACGGCCGCACCCCCGGTGCACCCGACCGGAAAGGCGGGCGGGCAACCGAGTTTTGAGCCGACGCGGCCCGCGATGCTGAGCTGATCCGGTATCGGCCGTTTCGGGAACCCGCTTGAGTCCCGGCGGACTGCGGCTCAGGGCTGGCGGGGCTGCTGCTGGCGCACCATTTCGGCGACGATGGCCCGGCCCTTTTCGCCAACCGTGGCGACGGCGACGCGTTCCAGTTCGACGCGCAGCTT
>JBEISV010000260.1:0-6613 GCA_040375265.1 Verrucomicrobiales bacterium | reverse complement strand
TGGACGCAACCCTCGCCGCGGCCTGCCCGGATTTGCATCCGGGCAATTACCTGCGCATCCGGGTGGAAGATACCGGGCAGGGCATGCCACCGGCGGTTCTGGAACGCATCTTTGAACCGTTCTTCACCACCAAGGAGGTGGGCAAGGGCACGGGCCTCGGCCTCTCCGTGGTGCATGGCATCGTCCGATCCCATGGCGGGGCGATCGCCGTGCAGAGCGCGGTCGGGGTAGGAACCACCTTCGATCTGTTCCTGCCCGCCGCCGCGGCGGAGGACGGGCCGGCCGGCCAAACCCGGGAGATCCCGCTGCGGATGGGGCACGGCGAACAGTTGCTGCTGGTCGATGATCAGCCCGAAATGCTCCGGACCAACCGGCGCGGACTCGAACGTCTCGGCTACCGGGTGGTGGCCTTCACCGATTCCGGCGAAACCTTGGCCCGGTTCAAAGCGGCCCCCGCCGACTTCGCGCTGCTGCTCACCGACCTCAACATGCCCGGCCTGAACGGCGTGGAACTGGCCCGTGCGATCCTGCGGCTGAGGCCCGAGCTTCCAGTGATCCTGACCTCCGGCTTCATTACCGAGGACCTCCGGCTCGCCGCGTTGGCGGCCGGCGTCCGGCAAATCCTGCGCAAGCCCGTTGCCCTGCAGGACTTGAGCGACGCCCTCGCCCACCATCTTTCCCCCAACCACTGATGTCCTCGCACTCCATTCTGCTGATCGACGACGACGAGCAGCTTCGCTCAATGCTCCGGCGCGCCTTGCTTCGCACCGGTTACCAGGTGATGGAGGCGGGCAACGGCCGACAGGCCCTTAACCTGTTAGCCGAGGCGTCGGTGCAGGCGGTCGTGACCGACATCATCATGCCCGACATGGAAGGCATCGAACTGATCCTGGAACTGCGCCGCAGCCGGCCGGAACTGCCGATCGTCGCCATGTCCGCGGGCGGACGCATCGGCCCGGACAGCTATCTGTATTTGGCCGAACGTTCGGGGGCGACCCGGACCATCGCGAAACCCTTCAGCATCGGGCCTTTCCTCGAACTGGTCGGAGAAGTCCTCCCGCCGCCGGCCGCGTAGCCGTCCCGCCCGCCTGGCCTCGACGGGCGACCGGCATCCGCGTTCGGTGCCCGCTTCGGGTCATTGTCCCCGCCGAAGTGTTGCGAAACCTTCACCGCAACTTCCCGGTCTTGCCTTGTGACCATGCGCAGCATTGACCAGTTGAGCTTACCTATGTCCGCAAACCGCCGGGTCCGCCCGGGCGGGGCGTTCACCCTGATCGAACTGCTGGTCGTCATCGCCATCATCGCGCTGCTGGCCTCGATGTTGTTGCCGGCGCTGAGCAAGGCGAAGGGGCGCGCGCAGGCGACGTTCTGCCTCAACAACGTGAAGCAGCTCACCCTCGCCGCGCACCTCTACTCCGGGGACAATCAGGAATGGCTCCCGCCGATCCAAGCCGCGATCACCGGGGGAGAGACGTGCTGGCGCCCGTTCCTGTTCCGCTACGCCGCCAATCCCGGTAGCTACGATTGCCCGACCGAAAAGACGGATGTTTACGCCGCCGGCCGTTCCGCCAGCCAGAAGACCGGGCTGGGCAATCGGACGCTGCTCGGCCAGTTCAAGGACGCCGAGTTGGACATTCCCAGCGGCTTGGGCGCCGTGAACGTCCACTGGACCGACCCCAAGAGTTCGCCGCCGTTTGGCCGGCCCTCCGGTTACGAGAACAACCTGTGCCGGTGGTCGTCGGTCGACCGCCCGTCGCAATTGATCCTTTTCGGCGACGGCCACAGTGACGTGAACGGCGTCTGGCCGCGGGACCGCTGGTGGATCTGGAAGGAGTTGGGCGATCCGCGCGCTGCCGGGTTCAACCGCGTGGCGCAACGCGACAAGGGCGCTACCCGGCATCAGGGCAAGTCCAACTACGGATTCGCCGACGGCAGCGGCCAGTTGCTCAACGCGGGCCGGATTCCATGCACCACCAATGAATGCTGGTGGTCCGCCAAGGCCGATCCCCACTGAGGTCTGACCATGGGCGAAAACCGGAACAACGTGGTGAAGCTGGCGGGGGCCGTCTCGATCCTGGCGGTCGCGGGAGTCCTGTTCTGGCGATTTGCCCGGGAGGGTTCCGGGGATTCCGAGAAGTCCTTCTTCTACGACCTGAGCGAGCGGAAACTCTTCGTCGCGGCGCGCAGCGCCATCCCGCCGATCAGGGGCGTCAACGATGCCCAGGCGGACGGTGTCCGGGCCGTCGTGGTGTCCACCAACGGCCGGCCCGAGGCCAAGGCCACCTGGCGGGTCGCCTACCTGGAGACCAACACGCCGGAGCTGAAGCAGGACCTTGAAAACGCCCGCGCCGCCGGCACGCCGCCGGCCATCGGCCGTGGCGCCGCGCAGCAGTTCCGGCTCGTGAAACGTCCCGACGACCGGGACTGGGTGTCGCTTGCCACCCCCGAGGGCGAGCAGATCGTCGCCGAGTGGACGACCTGGGGCGGCGATCAGCCGCCAGTCGTGTGCAATCCGTAGCCGGCCCCCTTTTTGTCAGTGATATTCCTCAAACCATGAAATCATCCCTCAATCGCTCAATCGCCCGCTGGGCGGGCCTGCTGGCCCTGCTGCCGGCCGGCGCCGCGTTGGCGCAGACGGCCGTCGTGACGTCGCTGCATGACCAATACCTGCCCGAAGATCCCATCGTGATCAGCTTCTCCGGCGGCCCCGGCAACAAGCTGGACTGGATTGGCGTCTATCCGGACGGCGTCGTTCCGGGCTCGGTCGGCTCTACCATCTGGAATTACGTCGATGGCACCAAGACGGGAGCCACCGGCTACACGGAAGGCAGTGTTCTCTTCAACACGGGCCTGGCGTTTGGCGGAACCTGGAAAGCCTTCCTGCTCAAGAACGACGGCTACGAGGTGCTGGGCGAAACCGCCTTCACGGTCCTGGAAGTCGGCAGTCCGCTGGTGCACGTCGATCGGCGCACCTATCTGCCCGGCGAAACCATCGCGGTGACCTTCACGAATGGTTCCGCCAACGCCAAGGACTGGATCGGCATCTATCCGGCCGGCGAGACGCCTGACGGCACGCCGCCCGCGACCATCTGGAACTACGTCGACGGCACGCAGTCCGGGGCGACGGGGCTCGCCGCGGGCACGGTGTCCTTTGCCGCCGGCCTGAGCGCACCAGGCAACTACGTGGCGTTCCTGCTGCGTGACGACGGTTACGAAATTATCTCCTCCGAGTCCTTCACCGTCGTGGCGCCGACGACCGTCAAACCGCGGGTCCTGTCGGTTTCGCCGGCCAACAATTCCTCCAACCTGCCGCCCGTGGTGGCGTTCCGGGCTTCGATTACCAATGGAACCTCCAAGGTGGTGCCGGCGTCCGTGACCCTAGTGGTCGACGGCCTGACGGTAACGGGCACAACGGCCGTGGCGAACGACCTGGTGTCGGTGGCCTATACCAACGCGGCCCTGTATGCCGCCAACTCGGCGCACACCTACAAGCTCACGTTTGCGGATAACGCGACGCCGGCCAATGCCTTCGTGAGCGAAGGCTCCTTTACCGTCGGGGACTGGACGGACGTCGTGCTGCCGGCGCCGCTGTTCTTCGAGTCGTTTGACGCCACCGCCGAAGGCGAATTGCCCGGCGGTTGGACCACCAAGAGCTATTCCACGGTGGATAATCCCGAGTTCGACCTCGGTGACTTGAACTCTGCCTCGTTTGCGGACTGGGTCGTGCTGGACGTGGACCGTTTCAATGGCTCGTTTGTCACCTACGGCAACCCCGACAATCCGGACTCCTGGGAGACGGACTACCGCCGGGTGCTGACCGCCAACCCGTTCAACGTGCTCAACGGTCAGGTGGTCAAAGGGCCCTTGGCCAGCGGCCGGATGATCTTCAGCACCTCGGGCTATCGTAACGGGGCCGCCCAGGTGACTTACCTCTACTCGCCGGACTTCAACCTTACCGGGAAGACTGACGTGCATCTGTCCTTCCACAGCCTGTGGGAACAGAATCAGGACAGCATCGCTGCCACGGAGTATTCGGTGGACGGCGGCGCAACGTGGCTGCCGGCGCTCTACCTGCTCCACACGGCAGACATCGTCCGCGATGAAGCCGGGGCCGTGGACGCGGTGGGCACCCTCACGACGGAACACGGCGATGTGGCCCGCTACACGGACGATTCCGGCAACGAAGTCGGCGGCACCTACGGCGCCTTCATTGGCACTCCCGTGGGAGCCGAGCTTGCCCCATTCATTGTGGGTCAGCCGGACGACGGAATGGTCGCCGGAAAACGCATTGAGAAGATCCGGCTACCGCGGGCCGACAACCAGGCCAAGGTGCGCCTCCGCTTTGCGCACGCTGGCACGGACAGTTGGTATTGGGGCCTCGACAATGTCGGGCTCTACTCGATCAGTGCCGTGGTGACGCCGCCCGTCGTGACGATCAGCCGCACCGGCGATTCCATCACGGTCTCCTGGACCGGGGCTGGAACGCTAAAGTCCAGCGCGTCATTGTCGGTGCCGAATTGGCAGCCGGTAGCCGGGGTAACCGGCAGCAGCGTCACCTTGCCGCTTTCGGCGGAGGCGCTGTTCTTCCGGGTTAGCCCGTGATGCCGGGTGGAAACCACCAAATCAAAACGCCGGCTGCGGGTGCAGCCGGCGTTTTTGTTTCCCGGGAATGGTCCGCGGCTTTCAGGCCGAGAAGGACTTGCCGCAACCGCAGGAGCTGTGGGCGTTCGGATTGTTGATCTTGAAGCCGCCGCCGGTGAGGGCGTCGCTGAAATCAATGACGGCGCCGCGCATGTAGTTGGCGGAGAACGGGTCGACCAAGACCCCCACGCCGTGCAGTTCGATGGCGAGGTCATCATCGCGCTTCTCGTCGAAAACCATGCCGTATTGCAGGCCCGAGCAGCCGCCGGCCTCGACGAAGACACGCAGGTTCTTGCCGGCATTCTCGGCATCTCCGGCCAGCATGCTGGCGATCTGGCGGGCGGCGCTTTCGGTCAGGGTGACCACGGCGTCGGTGACGGGGGCAGGGGCGATGGCGGTGGCGGTCTCAGTCATGGCGGCGGCACGCTAGGGTTGGAGCTCCGGAGTGTCAAACGGTCAGCCTGGTTCAGGCGGCCGGGGCGGCAGGGCGGGGCTGGGGGTAGCCGTGAGCTTGCGCCACGCGAGCGCGGCCGTCAGCAGGGCCAGCGATCCGCAGGTCACATAGACGGCCGCCGGGTGGAGTTCGTAAAGCGAGCCCGCGAAGATCGGGCCGGCGATCCGAGCGAGGCTGCCGGCGCTTTGCGCGGTGCCGATGGTGATGCCCTGTTCGTCGGCCGAGGTGAGATTCGACAGCAGGCCGAAGACCGGCGGACGGGTCAGGCTCGAACCGATGGAGAGCACCGCCAGCACGCCCAGCAGCAACGGCCAAGTCCGCACAAACGGGAGTGGCACCAAGGCGGCTCCCAGCAGCATCAGGCTGACTGTGATGACCAGCGGTTCGCCCATCTTCTTGACGATCCGGCCCAGGGGTCCGCCCTGCACGAATGCGCCGATGATGCCGCAAAACGCGTAGAGGTAGATCACCTTGGAATCGAAGACGTGCATCCCCCCTTTCAGGTCCTCGAAGGTGAGGTTGAAATTCCGGCTGACGAGCAGGCCGAGCGTGGTCTCAAACGACGCGAAGCAGAAGGTCGCGAGGAAAAAGATGACCACCAACACCCCGATGCCCGGCCGTTGCAGCGTCTGGACCAGCTGTTGGAACCGCGGCCGGGGCTCAATGGGCTTGGCGTCGGTCGGCCGGCTTTCGGGCAACTTGAAGAAGGCGAAGGCAAAGTTCACCGCGCACAGGCCGGCGGCCATCCAGCCGGGGGCGGACAGCGAACCCGACTTCAGCGCCAAGCCGCCCAGCGCCGGCCCGAAAATGAAGCCCAAGCCGAAGGCCATCCCGATCAACCCCATGCGCTTCGAGCGCTGTTCCGGCGGCGTGATGTCGGCGATGTAGGCCTGTGCCACGGTGATGTTGGCGCCGCAAATGCCGGCAAAGAGGCGAGCCCCGAATAGCAGGAGGATGGCCGTCAGTCCGGTCTTGGCCGAGCCGACCGCAAAGATGCTGTAGGAAACCGCCGCGCCCGCAGTGCTGAGCAACAGGATGGGGCGGCGCCCGATGCGGTCCGACAACCGGCCCCAGATCGGCGCGAAGAGGAACTGCATCGCCGAGTAGCTGGCCATCAGGCAGCCGATCACGAAGCCGCTGGCGTCGAGGCTCTTGGCGAAGATGGGCAGCAGGGGCGGCACGATGCCGAAGCCGACCAGGTCCACGAACACCGTCAGGAAAATTACCAGCAGCGAGGGCTTGTTCTTCATTCGTCGGCGCTAGGCTGGGGCGCGTCGCCGGCCGGTGCAATGGCTTCGTGACCGCCGGCCGGCGCACCTCGCTTCGAAGGGGATGCCGGGATGCCCCCCCAATTGGTTTTGGGGCAGATAATCGTTGTCGGCGCGGCCGATTGGGAGCACCACCAAGACAGACCAGCCGGCCTGAGTTTCAGGGGGCACCGGAGCGGCCGGATCAGGCCGCTTAACCGTGCGCCCCCGTCGGGCGGCCGGGCCGCAGTGATTTCAACCCCCGAGCATT
>JBEISV010000104.1:0-11785 GCA_040375265.1 Verrucomicrobiales bacterium | reverse complement strand
GTCGAACTCCCCAACCAACACGTCGTCCTTGCCCACATTTCCGGCAAGATGCGCAAACGCTTCATCCGGCTGACTCCGGGTGATCGGGTGCAGATCGAGATGTCCCCCTACGACCTCGACAAGGCGCGCATCGTCTACCGCTTGGGCTGAGCTTGCCGTAAGGTAACGCCGTCGACTGTGCACCGGCGTTACTCCGAGTCGTGGCCGGGCGTCGGGCTAATTGAGGCTCGACCAGCCCCCCCCCAGAGCCCAGCCGGCGAAGTTCACCAGTCGAGGGTGAGCGACGGACATCGCGAGGTGTAGGGGCATTCCCGACGCACTGCAGTTGCCCAAGTTCGATTACGCCAAAATTCCCTTCACCAGCTCGCCGTGGATGTCCGTGAGCCGGAAGTCGCGGCCCTGGAAGCGGTAGGTGAGCTTGAGGTGATCGATGCCGAAGAGGTGCAGGATCGTCGCGTGCAGGTCGTGGACGTGGACCTTGTTTTCCACGGCATAGAAGCCGAAGTCGTCGGTCTTGCCATACACGGTGCCCGGCTTGATGCCGCCGCCGGCCATCCAGATCGTGTAGCCGTGCGGATGATGGTCGCGGCCGATCTGATCGGGCTTGAGCGCGCCCTGCATCATCGGTGTGCGGCCGAATTCACCGCCCCAGAGCACGAGCGTCTCGTCGAGCAGGCCGCGCTCCTTGAGGTCCTTGATGAGCGCAACGGCCGGCTGGTCGGTTTCGGCGCAGCGCTTCTTGAGGTCGAAGACGAGGTTGCCGTCGGGACCGCCGTGATGATCCCAGCCGCGGTGATAGAGCTGCACGAAGCGGACGCCGCGTTCCACCAGTCGGCGCGCAAGCAGGCAGTTGTTGGCGAACGACGCGCGGCCTGGCGATGTGCCATAGGCTTCGTGGGTCTTCGCGGTCTCCTTCGAGATGTCCATGACCTCCGGCACGCTGGTCTGCATGCGGTAGGCGAGTTCGTAGGAATTGATGCGCGTCTCGATCTCAGGGTCGCGGAGCACGTCGTAGCGCATCTGGTTCAGGTCCTTCAGCGCGTCGAGTGACTGGCGGCGGCGTTTTGCGTCAACGCCGGCAGGATTGCTGACGAAGAGCACGGCGTCGCCCTGCGACCGGAGCGTCACGCCCTGGTGCATCGTGGGCAGGAAACCGCTGCCCCACGCCGCGTTGGTGAGTGGCTGACCCACGCCGGTCATGAGCACCACGAAGGCGGGCAGGTCCTTGTTCTCGCTGCCGAGTCCGTAGCTGAACCATGAACCCATGCCCGGCCGGCCGGCGAGCTGCGCGCCGGTGTTCATGAAGATGGTCGCCGGGTCGTGGTTGAACGCCTCGGAGTGGAAGCCCTGCACGAAGCACACGTCGTCCACGATGGTCTGGAGGTGTGGCATCAGCTCGCTGAGCCACATGCCGGACTTGCCGTATTGGGCGAACTTGTAGGGCGAAGCGAGCAGCTTGGCCTCCTTGCCGATCTGCGCGAGGCGGATGTTCTTCACCAGTTCCTCGGGCACCTGCTGGCCGTTGCGCTTCTGGAGTTCCGGCTTCGGGTCGAACAGGTCGAGGTGCGACGGGCCGCCGGACTGGAAGAGGTAGATGATGTTCTTGGCCTTGGGCGCGAAGTGCGGCTTGCCGAGCGTGGGCAATCCGCTGTCGGCGGCGAGCAGCTTGTCGTTGAGCAGCGAACCGAGCGCGAGCGCGCCCATGCCGGTGCCGCACTGCTGGAGGAACCGGCGGCGGGTCGTGGCGCGGAGCGAATCGAGGACGGGCGAGGGGAGGGAGTTCATGGCGGCGTGGGGAAAGTGGTCAGCGATCAGTGGTCAGGGGCGGAACGGGCTGTGGCCATTGTCGTAGGCTGCTGCTTCTGCCTCAAGGCGGCTAACGATGTCTTGGTCTAGGATGTCGAACTTCCGGCACGTCAGTTTCTCTGTGGTGCCGAGCCTTTCAGAAGAGATTTCCAGATTGGCCCAGCGTTCGCGCTCGAAGAGCGGATGAAAGCGACTCAGCCAACGACATTCTGTCAGGTCTTCTCTGATTTCGAAGAATCCCGGGTCGTCTGTGTAAGTCACCAGTTCAACGGTGTGACGGCTGGTTTCGGCACCACGCTGGGAAACAGACTCCTTTTCGCAGGCGGCGACGGCAAAAACGTGTGCCGTTCGCGTCTTGTGCTCGTCTAGTAAATCGAAGAACCGTCGGAATGCCTCTTCCTCGTTTCCGCACGCCTTTAACAGCATGTTCTTCCAGCCGCTGGTAGATCCAAAGAGCCGCAATCGATAGGCCACCCAATCATGGAAATCATCCGGCAGATGAAACGTGTCATCCTGCTCTATCCGGTGCTGGTCCAAGGCCCAAAGATAGCCGCTGATGGTGTGGTAGAGCGCAGTGACGGAACAGCCACCAAGATAGAGCCCTGGCTTCTTCCGGACCCATGCCCACATCTCATCCGCTGTTAGCTTTGGTTGCATCGACATTTGAACCTCACCCCTTCGTCAGCGCCTCATCCAAGTTGAACAGCACGTTCGCCAGCATCATCCAGGCTGCGAGCTTACGTTCGTCGAGCGAGGCCGGGCGTTCGGCGGAGCCGACGTCCAGCAACTCCGCGGCAGACTTTGCGTCGCGGCCAAAGCTGCTCTGCTGCTGCCGCACGTAGGCGAGCAGGCGTTTGGCTTCCTCCTTGGTCGGCGTGCGACCGAGGCAGGTGCGGAAGGCGAATTCGACCCGCGCCGCGTCGTCCTTGCCGCCTTCGGTGAGGATGCGCTGGGCGAAGACGCGGGCGGCTTCGAGCAGTGTGGGATCGTTGAGCGCGGCGAGCGCCTGCAAAGGCGTGTTGGTGCGCGGCCGGCGCGCAACGCAGACCTCGCGGCTCGGCGCGTCGAACGTGGCGAAGGTCGGGTAGGTGCAGACCCGGCGCCAGAAGGTATAGACGGCGCGCCGATACAGGTCCGGCCCCTCGCTCACGGGCCACTCGTCCATGCCGATCTCGGGCCGCAGGAAGCCGATTTCCTTCCACAGGTTCGGCACCTGCACCGGATAGACGCTCGGGCCGCCGAGCTTGGGATTGAGCAGGCCGCTCACGGCGAGGGCGTGGTCACGGATCATCTCACCGTCCATGCGGAAGCGCGGGCCGCGGGAGAGCAGCCGGTTGTAGAAGTCCTTCTCCAGCCGCGTCGCATCGGTGGCGGCGCTCTGGCGGTAGGTGGCGGACATCACGATGAGCTTCTGCATCGCCTTCACGTCCCAGCCGGTGCGGATGAACTCCGAGGCCAGCCAGTCGAGCAGTTCGGGATGCGACGGGGCCTCGCCCTGGCGGCCGAAGTCCTCGCTCGTCTTCACGAGGCCGGTGCCGAAGCAGCGTTCCCAGAAGCGGTTCACCGTCACGCGGGCGGTGAGCGGATTCGCCGGGTCCACGAGCCACTTGGCCAGTGTCAGGCGATTGATGGATTCGTTGGCGGGCAGGGGATTGAAGGCGGCCGGCACGCCGGCGGTCACGTCCTTGCCCTTGGTGAGGAAGTCTCCGCGCACGTGGATGTAGGTGTCCCGTGGCTTCGGCTCGCTGCGCTCCTGCATCACGAGCGACGTGAACTTCTGCGACGCGAGCTGCTTCTGCTTCTGTTCGAGCCGGAAGAGTTCGCTTTCCAAGCCGCGAATGGTTTCGGACGAAGCCCGCTGAGTCGCGGCGATGAGCTTGGTCTGCTCGGGCGTGCGCGTGGCCGGTTTGGCGGCGACGGCGGCGCGGACGTCGGCCGGCACGGGCCAGAGCGCGGCGAGATCCTTCTCGGTGGTCACGGAAAGGCGGAAGCGGCCAATCGTGTGGCTGTTGCCGTGGTAGTGGTCGAACTTGAACGACAGCTTGCTGCCGCCCTTGAACCCGGCGGGTTCCTTCAGATGGGCGATGAGGAAATGGCGTTCGCCGAACCTCGGTCCGATGGCCCAGCCGGTCTTGGGATTGCGGTCCACCGCGTGTTCCGCGCGGTAGTATTGCTGCTCCCAGTCGGCGGTGGCACCGGCGAAGAAGAGGTTCGTGTTCGCGGGCATCGGACCGGACTTAGGCGCGGCGGCGAAGGCGAACTCATCGAGGATGAAGTTGCCGCTCGCGCCCCAGCGACCGGGGCCATTCTTGGGTAGGCTGGGATCGGGCAGAACTTCGAGCAGCACGGCGGTGATGCCGGTGAGGTCGGTGTCGGCCTCGACCGAAATCGTGTCGTAAATCGGGTTCACGCCCGTGCCGAGCAACGAGCCGTCGGCGAGGTTGGTGTAACCGGAACCGCCGGTGGAATTGGCGTTCTTCAGATTCAGCACGCGCCAGACGTCACCCTTCTTCGCGACGGACTTCTCCCACTTCGCCTGTTCGGCGGCGAGTTTGGCTTCCGCGGCGGCCAGCTCCTGTTTCGCCTGTTCCATCCGGGTCCGGACGAAGGACTCCGTCTGGCTCAGGTCGGGTTTCGGCACCTCCACATTGGGTCCGAGGCTGTAGTTCCCGGCGTCGGTGCTGTTGTTGAAGATGGCGTAGAGCCGGTAGTATTCCTCGTGCGTGATGGGATCGTATTTGTGCGTATGGCACTCGGCGCAGTTCAGCGTGAGGCCGAGCCAGGCGGTGCCGAGCGTGGCCACGCGGTCCTTCACGGCCTTCGTGCGGTATTCCTCGGCATCACCGCCGCCCTCGTCGTTGACCTTGGTGTTGCGGTTGAAGCCGGTGGCGATTTTCTGTTCCAGCGTCGGGTTCGGCACGAGGTCGCCGGCTAGCTGATCAATGGTGAACTGGTTGAAGGGCTGGTTGCGATTGAAGGCGTTGATGACCCATTCGCGATACGGCCAAATGGAGCGGGCGAGGTCCACCTGGTAGCCGTTCGAGTCAGCGTAACGGGCCAGATCCAGCCAGCCGCGCGCCATGTGTTCGCCGTAATGCGGGGAAGCCAGCAGGCGGTCCACCAGCTTCTCGTAGGACTCGGCCGAGGTGTCCTGCACGAAAGCCGCGACCTCCGGCCAGGTTGGTGGCAGGCCGGTCAGGTCCAGCGACAGGCGGCGGATCAGGGCCTCCTTGTCGGCCTCGGGCATCGGCGCCAGCCCTTCGCGGTCCAGCCGGGCCAGGATGAACCGGTCAATGTCGTTGCGGACGACCGCGTGCGGATTCCGTTGGGCGGGCGGTTGCGGACGGCTGATCGGCTGGAAGGACCAGTGCTTCAGCGCCCCGTCGTCGGGCCAGACGGCGCCCTCGACGATCCAGCGGCGGAGCAGTTCGGCCTGCGCGGCGGTGAGCTTCTCGCCCTTGGGCGGCATCACCTCGTCCGGGTCCGTGGTGGTGATGCGTTTCAGCAGCTCGCTTTCCTCGGCCTTGCCCGGCAACAGCGCAGGTTTGCCGGATTTGGCGGGCTTGAGCGCGGCGGCACGGGAATCAAGCCGCAGGTCGGCCTTCTGCTTGTCGGGTCCGTGGCATTCGGAGCAGTGCTTCACGAGCAGCGGCTCGACCTCCTTGTGGAAGTCGATTGCCGCGCGCGCGGCCGGTAGGAACAGGGCGGCGGCCGCGGCCAGGGGCAGCAGTCGGCCGGCGGGGTTTCGCCGCGGAGAGCGGGGGGAAGACTGGGACTGGCGCATGGCTCTGGAAATCTTGGCGCGATTTTCGGAAGACGAGGGCGAAAGGCGAGGCCCGAAACATGGCAGCCGAAAAAATTCCTGCTCGACGAATGTTGTCCCGGACTCGTCCGGGATTGGCCCGGCCGGGGCGGCTTACGTCCATCGGCGTATGTTCAGGTTCGCGGGTGCGGGATAAGGATGGGGCCGACGACAGCAATTCGGTTCCCAACACAAACGATCCCGTCCGCGCATGAAGACTCCACGTTTCCCCACCCCTGATCCGTCGCCCCGGTCCCGGCCGACGGGTTGGCCCGCCGTCCGTTGGATGGCATTGCTCGCCTTGCTGCTGACCGGCTTCGCCGCGCGCGCCCAAGTTTACGGCGCCATCGACATCTGGCCGGCCAACAATTCCCTCGAGGTTGGCAGTTCGCGCCAGTTCGGCGCGTATGTGCCGATCACCCCGAACACGGTGAATTGGTTCGTGAATGATCTTCCGGGCGGTAACGCGACGTTCGGCACCATCGGCGCGAGCGGCCTGTATCAGGCGCCCGCCGTGGCCCCGGCCAACAGTGTGCTGACGATCAAGGCCCAGAGCACCGCCTTCCCGGGTTCCTTCAAGACCACGACGCTGACCGTGACGCGGAAGTATCCGTGGTTGTGGGGTGTCACGCCGTCGTCGCTTCAGGTGGGCAACTATCAGGTCAGCCTCAATGGCGCCAACTTCACCCCGGATGCCGTCGTGCAGGCCAACGGGGTGGACCTGCCCACCACCTTCGTCTCGTCCACGTCGCTCAAGGCGACCGGCGTGGCGGCGGTAACCGGGTCGCTGAAGTTTGCGGTTCGCCTGCCCGGACCGGGTGCGGTCACCGGAAATCAGTCTTCCGCGACAGTCAGCGCACCTACGATCTCGGTCGCCGTCTCGCCCGCGGCACCGTCGGTCCAATTGGGCAATTCCCAGGCGTTTGCGGCCACCGTGACGGGCGCCGCCAACGTGTCGGTCAACTGGTCGGTCGTTGGTGGGGCGCCTAATGGCACGGTGACGTCGGCGGGCGTGTTCACTGCGCCCGCGGCGCTGCCGGCGTCGCCCACCGTCAAGGTGCGCGCCACGTCCGTCGCGAACGGCTCGGTTTACGGCGAGGCGACGGTCACGTTGACTGTGCCGCCCGCGGTGACCGTGGCCGTGAACCCGGGCGCCGCGAACGTCATTCTTGGCACGACGAAGCCGTTGGCGGCGACGGTCACCGGCAGCGCCAACACCGCGGTCACCTGGACCGTGGTGGGCGGGTCCGCGAACGGGACCGTGAACTCCGGCGGCGTCTATGCCGCACCCTCCGTGATGCCGGCCTCGCCGACTGTCGTGGTCCGCGCCACTTCGCAGGCCAACGCGCTCGTTTCCGCCGACGCGGTGCTGACGTTGCTGCCGCCGCCCGTGATCGTCGGGGTGAGCCCGGCGACTGCCACGGTGCAGATCGGCTTCACCAAGCAGTTCAGCTCCGGCGTGACCGGCACCGGCAACACCGCGGTGACCTGGTCGGTCCTCGGCGGCGCGGCCAACGGCACCGTCACCGCGACGGGGGTTTACGTATCGCCGGCGGCCCTGCCGGCCTCGCCCTCGGTGACCGTCCGCGCAACCTCCGTGGCCGACGTCAATTCCTTCGCCGACGCAACGGTGACGTTGCTGCCGGCGCCCAACTACGCCGCGCTGCTTTCGGCGGCCCGGATCGCCGAGCAGACTTCGTTCGGGCCCACGACGGCCTCGTTGGCCGAGATCCAGCAGCTTGGGCTCGACGGTTACCTGGCCGCCCAGTTCGCGCTCCCGCAGTCCCTCATCCCCACGCCGGCGGACAACTCGGTCAACACGCTCCAGCAATGGCAGCTCCATACGTTCACGACCGCGCCCGACCAATTGCGCCAGCGGGTCATCCACGCGCTCAGCCAGGTCATCGTCGTGTCGGCCAACAAGAACATCTACGCGGACGCCATGCTCCCGTGGATGCAGGCGCTCAGCCAGCACGCCTTCGGCAACTACCGCGACTTGCTCCGCGACGTGACCAAGAGCTCGTCGATGGGCAAATACCTCGACCTGGCCAATTCCTCGAAACCGATGAACGGCGGCGCGGCCAACGAGAATTACGCCCGCGAGATCATGCAGTTGTTCACCATCGGCCTCTGGCAGCTCAACGGCGACGGCACGCTCCTGTTCGACACCAACGGCGTCGCGCAGCCGACCTACGCCCAGGCCGATGTCGCCGAATTGGCCCGGGCGCTGACCGGTTGGGTCTACGCTCAGCCGCCGGGCGGGGGCACCTACGAATGGCACGGCGCTCCGATGGTGCCCAAGCCGTCGAACCACGACCTCGGCGCCAAGTCCTTCCTCGGCCAAACCATCCCGGCCGGGCAGTCGGTGGAGGACGACCTGGAAAGCGTCCTCGACATCCTGATGAGCCATCCCAACACCGCGCCGTTCATCGCCACCCGGCTCATCCGCAGCCTCGTGGTGAGCAATCCCACGCCGGGTTACATCCAGCGCGTAGCGGACGTGTTCAGCGTGACCGGGGGCGATCTTCCGGCGACGGTCACGGCGATCATCACCGACAGCGAGGCGCGCAACGACGTGCCGTCGGCCAATTCCGGCCGGCTCAAGGACCCGATTCTCCACACCTGCGGCTTCCTCCGGGCGCTCAACGGCCACTTCAAGGAGCCCAACCAGATTGTCTACCTGTTCGCCAACCTCGCCCAGTCGCCGCTGAATGCGCCCTCCGTCTTCAGTTGGTTTTCGCCGATGTATCGGGTGCCCAAGAGTTCCCTGTTCGGGCCGGAGTTCCAGATCTACACGCCGATGGAGGCCACGCTGCGCGGGAACGTCTTCTACCACCTGCTGGGCAACCCGAACGGCGGTGACTTCACGCTCGACCTCGCGCCGTTCCAGCCCCTCGGCAGCGACCTGCCGGCGTTGGTGGAACTGGTGAATCAGAAACTGCTCTACGGCCGGATGTCGGCCGCCATGAAGCAGGCCCTCATCGAGGCGGCGGCGCCCGGTTACGACGCCAAGACCCGCATCGAAACCGTCCTCTACCTCACCGCGCTCAGCGGCCAATACGCCGTCCAGCACTGAACCCATCGGTCCCGAAACTTCGACATCCTTCTCACGCCATGAATCAGCATTTCATCTCCCGCCGCAGCCTCCTCAAGGGCCTGGGCGCCACCGCGATGCTCACCCGCTTCGGCTGGATGAACGCGCTCGCGCAGCAGAATCCGCCCGACTACAAGGCGCTGGTCTGCATCTTCCTCGTCGGCGGCAACGACGGCCACAACACCATCGTCCCGCTCACCCAGTCGGAGTTCAACGCCTACCACGCCGCCCGCGGTTCGCTGGCGTTGCCCGACGGCAACGGCGCGCTTCTGCCGGTCCAGGACCACACGAACGGCACGCCCTACGGCCTGAACCCCGGCCTCGCCGCCCTTGCGCCGCTCTGGGGCAACGGCGCCGGCACCGGCAAGCTCGGCGTGTTGGCCAACGTCGGCATGCTCGTGAAGCCGGTCACCCGCGCGCAGTATCTGGCCAACTCCGTGCCGCTGCCGACCAACCTCTTCTCGCACTCCGACCAGATCCAGCAGATGCAGGCCGCCATCCCGTCGAGCTCTGCAGGCACCGGCTGGGGCGCTCGGGCCGCCGACATGGTCAGCGCGCTCAACGGCGGTTCGGCGTTCCCCGCCGCGATTTCCTGCGCCGGCCCCGCGCTGTTCTGCACGGGCAACGTGGTGCAGTCCGCCAGCCTGCTGCCGGGGTTTGACCTCGACCCAAGCGGCCTGAGCCTGTGGCCCGCGTCCGCCGGCGTCGCGCGCCTCAACGGATTGCAGCAAGTCCTCGAATTCGACAGCGGCCTGGCGCTGGTGCAGGCGGCGAACAAGGTCCGCAAGGACGCGCTCGACCTCAACGCCCTGATGAAGAGCGGCAACGCGACCATCACGACGCAGTTCCCTGGAGGTAACCTGAGCGACCAGCTCCGGCAGGTGGCCAAGCTCATCAAGCTTCGCGACGTCACCGGTGTGAAGCGACAGGTATTCTTTTGTAGCCTGGGCGGCTTCGACACCCACGGTTCGCAAAGCTGGCAGCACTGGGACCTGCTTACCCAGGTGTCCGAGGCCATGGCCGCCTTTTACCAATGCACCCAGGATGAACTGCTCATCCCCGACCAGGTCACCAGCTTCACGCTGTCCGACTTCGGCCGGACCTTGCAGCCCAGCGGTTCCGGGTGCGACCACGGCTGGGGCAACCACCACCTCATCCTCGGCGGTGCCGTGCAGGGCGGGCGTATCCACGGCACGTTCCCGACGCTGGCGTTGGGCGGACCGGACGACAGCGGCTCGCGGGGCGCGCTGATCCCCAGCACCTCGGTCGAGCAATATGCCGCCACCCTCGCGAAGTGGCTGGGCGTCGCCGACGAGGATCTGCCCACGATCTTCTCGAACCTCTACGGCAACCTGAACCTCTTCGGGACGCCGACCCTGAACTTCATGGGCTGAGTGGGGATGACCGCGGGTGCCGGCTTGCCCCGGGGCCGGCACCTTTCCGCGGGAGCAAGGCAGCCCGTTTAGCGTCGGCGACCGCGCCAGAGGAGCACGCCCAAGCCGACGCTCAGCAGGGACCACGTTTGCGGCTCCGGCACGGCGGGCAGCGGGCTGAAGCTGAGGTCGTCGAGGACGTGGAACTTGGCATCGGGCCGGCCAGGAAATGGTCCGCCGTCCTGGCCGGGATAGTTGCCGAAGCTGAAGAATTCGAAGCGCAGTTCGGCGGTCTGGCCGGCAAACAGGCCGACATCCACGACGAAGTAATCGAGCGAAGGGATTTCCGGGGCGCCGCTCGGCCGGCTCTCCGTGAAGTGGACCAACCGCTCGGCCCCGCCGACATAGACCTTGAAGTCCCTTGGACCAGCGTAGAGGAAACGCAGGGACTGGGCTTCCGCTGGAATGTCGCCGGTCTGCTTGAGGACGAACGGCGCAGTGTTGTTGTTGAAGTCAATTCGCGCCGAGGACGGCCAGATGCCCAGGGAGAACAGGCCGACAACCGGCACCTTCGTTGGGTTGGCTGGCTGCGTGATGTTTCGATAGTTTTCGTTCAAGAGACTCGCCCTGCCTCCAAACGGCTGAGTGTAATTGTAGCCCACAACGAGCGACGGATCGGCCCAGCCTGGGATGTAGCGCTCAGACACTCCCCCCTCCAATGGTGGCCGGTTGGGGTCAATTGCAGCATCTTCGAACCCGAGGTTTTGAAACGGCGAGCAGATAGCCCCGTAGTTGAGGATGGAAACTGCAAGGAGAATGGCGATCTTCATGGCGCGGCGATGAAAATTCCCTGACTGAGATTGGTGAACGAACCGGTGACCTGAAGGGTCGCAGCCCTAACTTGGTAGAGGAGGTTAGTCATGCTGGTGGTATCGGTAAAGCTGAGCCCTGCGACGGGGACCGCATTGATCGGGGCGGCGAACCCGTCAATTCCGCGGATGCTTCGATCGACGTCGTAGCCTCGATTTGCTGCGTGAAAGGCTCCCCGCTCCGCCTACTCGCTGTGTCGTCCTGCGGCCATTCGCCATCGCCCGCCGCGGCTGGGCGGGATCCGACGCTTCGGCGCATTTCCCGTTTGGGCCGGCACCTTTCCGCCCGGCCGCGGGTTCCCACGGTTGCCCGGCGTTGGGGCGTTCCCTAGCCTGCCGGGATGAAGCTGCTGTCATTGGCTGTCGCGTTCGGGGTTGCGGGTGCGGTTCACGCCTTGGATTGGCCGGAATTTCGCGGCCCCACGGGGCAGGGGCATTCGCCGGCCCGGCGGCTGCCGCTCCGCTGGAGCCCGACGGAAAACGTCGCGTGGCAGGTGCCGGTGCCCGGCGCGGGTTGGTCCTCACCCGTGCTCGTGGCGGGACGGCTCTATTTCACCACCGCCGTCTCGGCCGGGGACGAGGCGAACCTGTCCCTGCGCGTCCTCTGTCTCGACGCCGCGAACGGCCGGACTCATTGGGACACCGAGGTCTTCACCCCGACGCGCCTTGGGAGCCGGCACGGTAAGAACGGGTTCGCCAGTCCGACGCCGATCGCGCGCGACGGCCGGCTTTACGTCCACTTCGGGCACCTGGGCACGGCGTGCCTGGATCTGGCCGGGAAGGTTCTCTGGCGGCAGGCGGACCTCGGCTATTCGCCGGTCCACGGCAACGGCGGTTCGCC